>NZ_FYBS01000010.1:0-121407 GCF_900186185.1 Listeria sp. ILCC797 | reverse complement strand
CCCGCTCTAATCGCCGCACGTCCTCCATGACGTCTTGTAACCGCTCGGCATTGATGAACATATCTGGCGTGGCGTCCACTTGACTATAAAAATCTTGTATGTACTGCGCGAGGAGCTCCTCGCTCATCGTCATCGCTTGTAGAACCGTTTCCACAAGCGGCACGTAACTTGCTTCATAATACGCTTTCGACCGGTCGACGGCTTCTCCTGACACGCGTGATTCATTCGTATAGGCAATCACCGCTTGTTGAAAGTCCGTTAGCCACCTACTCGCCTCCGTATTGGACTTCTTCAGTTTTTCTAGAAAATCCTCCACTTCGGCAATCGCAATCCGACTCATCATCTCCATCCCTTCTGACTTGTTATCTGCTTTTTTAGTATACCATTCAGGAAGATATTATAATGTGTCTGTTTTTCGAACTTTACTACAAAAAAAGACCTCAAAATCCGGATTTTGAGGTCTTTAGTCGATTCATTTCTTGAAATCTTTACTTTTTAAATAATAGATAGATAAAATATGGGCTGCCGATGATGGAAACAATGATACCGGCTGGTAAATCAAATGGTTTCGCGATGGTGTCTGCGATTAAAAATAGTTCCGCACCGATGAGCATAGCAACAGGCATGAAGAAACGGTGTTTTGGGCCGACTAGTGATTTCGCGATATGCGGACCAATCAAGCCGAGGAAAGTAATCGCACCTGTAATTGATACGGTTACGGCAGCAAAAACGACGGCTATTCCGATGAAGAGAATGCGCCAAATGCCTGCCCGTAAGCCTAAGTTAATTATCGTGTTTTCATCCAAAGTTAAAAGGTCTAATTTATGGCTGTATAAAAAGAGTAGCGGCACGAAAAGGACGAGCATGGCGAGCATAAGCCAGACATACGGCCAGTCGACGCCCCAAATTGAGCCAGACAGCCATTTGGCTAGGAAATCTACTTTTTCGCGGTTCGCAGAAGACATGAGGACGACCATGAGGCCGCTCATTGCGAAGGAAAAACCGATTCCGTTTAGGATAAGATATTGCGGATTATTGCGCGACAAGACGATGATGAGTAGCGCGGTGACGAGTCCGCCAATGACGCCTGCGAGTGGCAACATCAAATTGATGCTCGCAGCTCCAAATGGCATGAATAGGAAAAATATCGCGACACCCACACCTGCACCAGAATTGACTCCGATGATTCCTGGATCAGCCAAGTCATTTTTCATTAATGTTTGGAGCAGGCTCCCAGACAAGACAAGTGCCATGCCGCCGAAAAGAACGATAAGCAGTCTTGGCAGTCGTAAATCGAATAGAACGAAATTCTCGAGCATTTCGCCTTGGCCTGTTAAAACAGCAAGGACGCGTGAAAATGGCAACGCCTCGGTGCCTACTGTTAAATTGAACAGAGCGGTTAAGATTAGGAGGATAAGTCCGGTACAAAAAATGATGATAAAACGGGATTTTTTCATCCTTTTAGTCCCCCTCTCACGATGTAAATAAAGAACGGCAAGCCGATGACGGATAAAATCGCCACAATTGGAATTTCAAAAGGCGGATTAAGCGAGCGGCTTAGCGTATCTGCAATCAGCAAAAATAGTGCGCCAACAAGTGCTGACATTGGCAATATGTATTTATAATTCACGCCCACAATAAAACGCGCGAAATGCGGGACGATTAAACCAACAAAAGCTACTTCGCCGATTAACGCAACAGATGCGCCGGTTAAAATCGCGACAAATAAAAACAGGAGTAGCCGCATGCGATCAACCGAAATGCCTAGCCCAACAGCAACTTCATCGCTCATCGTTAGGATTCCGATTTGTTTTGAAAAAAACAGCGTCACAAGAAGCGCCAAGAGAATGACCGGAGCAATTAAAATCACCTCATGAAAAGTCGTTCCTACAAGGCCTCCGGACGTCCACATATTCATTTCTTTGGAAGTTTTAAACAGAATACTTACCGCACTCGAAATCGCCGTAAGAAACGCTGAAATCGCCGCACCTGCGAGGACGATTTTATAAATGTTCCCCTGCTTGCTAATCGCTAAAACAAAAAGTGTTCCGAGCGCAGCTCCGAGAAAAGACGCGAGCATTTTTCCGGGGAAAGCTAGGGTTGGCATGAACGCAATGACGAGCGCTAAACTTAAATTGCCCCCTGCTGAAACGCCTAGAAGCCCGGGGTCGGCTAGCGGATTTCGTGTGACCGCTTGCATGATACTTCCGGACACCCCGAGTGCCGCACCAATCAGAATTGCCGCGATGTTACGCGGCAATCTAAGTTCATATAAGGTTGTGATTTCTTTTTGGTGTTGCCCATTAAAAAAGCCATCAAAGAGAAATCCGAACGAGTAATGGACGGAGCCAAAAGATAAGGCAAGGCCAAATGCGCCAATTAGTAAAAGCAGTACGAGTATAAATCTGGACCAAATCGGCATTTTGAAGGACATGTGAACCCACCTTTTCTATTTTCCTAAAAAGTAATCTTGAAATGTTTTTAATTGGAATTCTAGCGTCAATGCATCGTTAAAGTAGAATTCATTGGCTTTCACTTGTAAAACGTGATTATTTTTAACAGCTGGAATCTCTTTGTACGTTGTTGTGTTCATGAAAGAGGCATCCTGACCTTCTGTTTTGCTAAGCACCATATAATCGCCGGTATATTTTCCGAGTTCTTCAGGAGAAACTGCATAGTAGCCAGCTTTTAGTGCGGCATCTTTTACAGTTTGCGGCATTTTGAGTTTCATCGCTTGATATAAAATTTCCGTGCCACGTCCCCAGTTGTCGCCAAACACATAGAGTTGCTTATCAAAGTTTTCAGCTACGGAAATTGTTGTATCTGCGCCAATTTTATCTTTAATTTCTTGGCCGGCTGCTTCCGCACGCTTTTCAAAATCCGCCGCCCAGTCAGTCGCTTCTTTTTCCTTGTTTACTACTTTACCAATTTCAATATGTTGCTCTAAATAATCATTTTTACCGTACGTGAAAGTCACAAGTGGCGCAATTTTTTTTAGTTTATCTTGGTTTTTCGAAGTACTCGCTCCAATAATTAAATCTGGTTTTAGAGCAATAATGTCCTCTACGTTTTCCTCAGAAATTTCTTTCGCATTTTTTAATCCTTCTTTAAAATTTGGATTCGCGAAACTGTAAGAATCCGCGCCCACAATTGGGACCCCAAGTTGAATTAAATCCCCAGTATAACCAGTTAAAATGACAACGCGTTTTGGATTAGCAGGCACTTTTATGTCCCCGTTTTCCGATTTATATGTAATGGTTTTGGCCTCATTTGCTTTTGAATCTGCTTTATCTGAATCGCTGGCACCGCACGCGGCAAGAGCAAGCGTAAGAATAACGAGCATACTAAATAAAACTTTTTTCATTTTCCTACCCCTTTTTCCACTTAGATTTCGAGAGTGATAATCATTCTCATTGATACTTATCATAATCGAATTTCACCTTGCTGTCAATCTTTTTCCGTATAAATAATAGTCCGTAAGGCGCACTTTAATGCCAATTTTTCCCAAAAAGCAATCTTTCGGCTTATTTTGCTTATAAAGCGTTTACAAACAGGAGAAACGGATATAATATAGTAACAAAAGAAAGAGAGGCGTTGCGAATGAAAGATTTTTTAATTCATTACGCACACATCGCATAAAATCGCTTCTACGTAAAAAACGTGTGTGTACAAGCTGATTTTTTCAGCTTTGTCATATGCCGGTAACGTCTGATGGATGGTGTTTCGAACTTGGATGCAGGAGGAAGGCGATGGTGAATAGCCGCGACTAAGACCAAAGTTCAATTCGAAAACGACTTGAGAAACGGATTTTCGTTACGTCAACCGCTTCAATTTGATTTTGAAGCAGGTGAATACAGTATCGTATATTAAAAAAGATGGCGAAGCGTTAAGTAGCTACCTTATGATGTTAATCATTCGGTCAAGAGTCAGGGAACAGGAAAATTAACTTTTTTCCCAACTAATTGTAATTTCCAATTAGTAAGACTCCACTTCTCTACTTGCGTGATCAAAGTCTAACCGTTATTTTTATCTCAAGTGAAAATGTTTAAACAGAAACATCGGGCAAACCGGCCATCAGGTGAGTGGCAAGACAACTCATCGGTAAAACCCCCTATACGAAATGTATAGGGGGTTTTATATTGCCAACTTATTCTAACTCGATTTTCAAATCGCCTGTTCGAAGTTTTTCATTTCGTAGTAAAATCGGACGAACGATGAGCGCTACGACTGCTGGGAAAATGACCGCTACGAGGACAAACGCTAGGAATGTTTCGATTCCGTAATTAGCAATGAGGTATAGCGGGGCAACAAACGCGCATAAGCCCATGCCGGCAATTTCTGCGGTAGCTTGCAAGTTGAAAACGAGGACGCCAATTGGGCCAGCCACAAGGGCGGTTAGGAGCGGTATCAACATTAAACTTGGTTTGCGAATAATATTTGCCGTTTGAAGTTTTGGTGTAATGATGAGCTGGGCAAAAAAGCCGCCCCAATTGTTGTCGCGAAAACTTAAAATGGCAAATGAAGCGAATTGAACGCTACAGCCAATTAATGCGGCAGCACTTGCTGTTGGATCTAATTGCAGTGCAATGGCGAGCGCAGCGGACGACGCTGGACTTAAAATGAGCAAGCCAAAAACGGCCGCGATGACCATGGACGAAATGACGGGCGAACCAGACACGAGTGTCGTTATGAATCCGCTTGCGGTCACTAAAATTGGCGTCATAATTTTTGCAAAAAGAAGCCCTGAGAGCCCTCCTGCTAACAGAGAAACAGCTGGAATGACAATCATATCAAACTTCGTCTTGCCGGTAACGCGCTTTCCTGCCCATACGGCAACGAGAACGGCTAAAATGGCCCCAACTGGTTCACCACCAGCGATGGCAAAGCTCCCGTTTTCAAGCGCCAAAATACCGCCACCTCCAATGACAGCGGAGGCAGCAGCGCTAATGACAACGAGTGTATTCGCTCGTAAACATATCGCGATACCAATTCCAAGTCCTGGAATTAACATGTTTTTTCCGATTGCACCAATTTTAACAAGGAAATCGAGATTAGTTAAATTTCCAATTGTTTGGAGCAATAAGCCCATACCCAGTGTGACTAACACGGCATTTGCAATGCCCATTGATGCTTTGTAAGAACGATCAATAAAATACTCTTTCATGCGAAAATACCCCTTTTTTTCTCTTAGTCTTTTATTACTTCTTTCACATTATAAGCGGTATTTCAGAAAAAAGCTAACTTTAAGTGTCTTGTCATCTGTTTTACACTTAACTTTTCTTTATAGAGCGCTTTCTCAATCGCGTCACAAAAAATAGGATTGCGAAAAAAATCCACAATCCCATCTCCATTTTCCCTTAAATATTAAGTTTACTTCTTTCGCGGTCAAAGCCATTGGGGTATCGTCTTTGTAATTTATCAATGTTAGCATGTGCGACATCTTCCATTTGAATATCCGCCCATTTTGCGATTTGTGAAACATACCAAAGAACATCGCCAAGTTCCTTCGTAAGCTTCTCTTTATCCAAATCATGACCATGAAAGGCGTATTTCTTAATAATTTCCGTCACTTCACCAGCCTCACCAGCAATCCCTAAGCCATAATTGGTGAGCGCCTGCTCGTGGTGAGCCGCCGTTCTGCTCGCTTTTTCCTGATACTCATTAAAGTTCATTCCTTACTCCCCCTGTAACATATTCTACTTCACTATATCAAAAAAAGAATTCTATTTGCAGTCTTGACTAATCTCAAAAAATGCGAACCTATGCTCCCCCAACCCTTTTTCTTTAAAAATTTTTTCTCTTTTCCCTCTTAAAATTTGGTTCGCTTTTCGTTATAATGAATGTACGAGATTTTTTTGAAAGGAGCTTGTACGTGAAAATTACAGCACTTATTTTACTTATCCTCGGAATTGTCGGTGTCGCTGTTTCATTTAGCATTTCAGGTTTAATTGGTTTTTTCGTGTTTCTCATTTGCCTTTTGTTCATCATCATGAGTATTTTACTCTTTATGAAAGCGAAAAAACGTCGTTCGAGAAGTTATTCTTTCCGTTGACATATAAAGCCGCGTAATCGCCTGATTTTGTCAGACATTACGCGGCTTTTTTCATGACCGTCGTCGATTGATTTCGAGCTTTCTTCTAATGACTTCCGCCCCGTCTTCTCCTAAGCTTTCAACAAGCTGCAGCGCGTAAATCATCACATCTGCCACTTCTTCTAAAATTTCTTCACGATTTATAGCTATAGCTTCGTCTGAAGATTTCCACTGAAAACATTCTAACAGTTCTGCCGCTTCAATTGAAATCGACAGCGCCAAATCTTTTTTATAGGCGTACTGATCCGCCCAATTTTTCTCCTTTAGAAAAGCTGTAATTTCATTTTGTAATTCTTGCATGTTATCTCCTTCCAAAAAACCTTCCTTATATAAGGAAGGTTTTGTATGATTAAGCCTCTGCAACAAGGGCTTCTTCAATTTTATTAGGTGGAATAAAGCCGTTTAAGCGAGTCACTTCTTCGCCGCTGCGATATAAAACGAGTGTAGGTGTTTGGCGAATATCTTGATCGAAAAAGAAGTTTTCGCCCATTTCTTCTAATTTAACTTTTAATACTTTTACTTTTTCAGCATGATCAGAGTTTTTAAATTCTTGGAAAGAAAGATCTAACATTTTACAATTTGGGCAGTTATCTTTCCAAAAGTCCACATATACTAACTCATTACTAGCCATATGTTTTTGAAATTCTTCTAATGATTTAATCTCAATACTCGTCAAAGTGTTTCACTCCTTTTATCCAAAACTTGTTGGACATATTTTTTAATCGCTTGTCTGTCTTTTTCCGTATGAGGCATTTGTTCAATTTTTAAAGTTGGATAGGTCGTTCCAAAGAATTTTTGCATTCTATCAACAGCCCCACAAAAATTTTCCACGCCCCACTGTGTTTCGCCCGTCCCAAACAATGCTACATGGCTAGGTTTTCCTAACTCATAAATAAAATCTTTCATGTCTGGTGGTGTTCTCCCGTAATCGACTGTCCATGCCCCTAAAATGTACAAGTCGTAGCTTTCGTCAAGTGGATAGTTCGCGTCTCCCGCAACTCGGAAATCCGTAACATCATGCCCAAGCGTTCTAAGCTCGGCCGTAATTTCATCTGCTACAAGCTTCGTATTGCCACTTAACGAATCATACGCGAGGAGAATTCTCATAAATCGTCAAATCCGTTATCGATATTCGTCTTTTTATAGCTTGAATTGCGCATTTCGAAAAAGTCGGTTTTCGTTTCTGTAAAGTTATCTGCGTAAGCTTTAATCCAAGTCATCGTATTGTCGCTGTAACCCGGATAAAGTTCGTCCATGCCTAGCATACCAAGCATTTTGTTCGCCCGGTATTTTACGTAGTCGACCATTTCCTCTACATCGATACCTTCAATTCCTTGAAGTACTTCTTTGGACCATTCGGATTCAAGTTCTACCGCATGTTTAAAGGCATTGTTTGTATACTCAATCAGTTCATCTGTCAGTAACTCTGGATTTTCCCCTAAAATCGCTCGAATCACTTCTGAAATAAATTTGGAATGAGCGAGCTCGTCGCGGTTGATGAAGCTAATGATTTTACCTGTGCCCGTCATTTTATTTTGACGAACAAGATTATAGAAATAAGCGAAACCGCTATAGAAATTGATACCTTCTAAAATAGAAGACTGGATGAGCGCTTTAACAATTGTTTCGCCCGATTTATTTTGCATAAAGTCATGGTATGCTTCCATGATTGGCTCATTGCGTTTAATGATTGTCGGATGCGTCCGCGCTAGTTCAAACACCCGATTTTGCTCCTGTAAATTTGTAATCGATGCAAGCACATAAGAATAGCTTTCATTGTGAATCACTTCTTGTTGCGCAATAATGGCAGCATTCGCATGAACAGCCGGATCGGTTACATATTCTGCAATGTTATAAATGAAACGCGTTTGCGGCGAGTCAAGTGTTGCTAGTAAACCGATAATCGCATCAAAAGCATAGCGTTCTTCTTCTGATAATTCCGGATACTGCTTTGCATCACCTTTCATATCCACTTCATCTGGAATCCAGTAGTTTGTTGAAAGTTCCTTATACGCCCGGTAAAAAGATGGATAAGGAATATCATTCCAGTTTAAAATGCCGCTTGTTTCCCCGTTAATAATTGCCGTTGAACGGTTGGGACTTAACGGTTCTAATATTTTAATTCTCGTTAATTCTTTGTTTTGTTCGCTCATCCTAAAGCTCCTCCCAAATATGTGATAGAATCATTCAGACTAGCGATTTAAAGCAACCGCCAGTCCAAATTCGTGTTTTATTTTTATCAGCTTGAGCACCATTCACACTCGTCAACATCAATGTCATTTGAGCGCACATAGTAGGTTGTTTTTAATCCTTCTTTCCAAGCGTTTAAGTGTAGTTCTAGCAATTTGCTAGCCTTAATACCGCTTGGCACATAGAAGTTAAAGCTTAAAGATTGGTCCACGTGGCGCTGTCTACGTCCGTTTTGACGAACACTTGCAAACTGATCCACTTTATACGCACCTTTTTCATAGTACGGGTAAGTGTTTAAGCTTAAACCAGGCGCAATTACTGGTCTTCTGTAATCTTTCTTCTCTTCGTAATAAAATGCGCTGTAGATTGGGTCGATAGAAGCTGTTGAACCCGCGATTTGAGCCGTGCTCATGTTCGGAGCTACTGCCACAAGATAGGCGTTTCGAATACCGTTTTCAGCCACATCTTCCGCAAGTTCACGCCAAGCATCACTTGTATACTTACGGCGCGCGAAATATTCACCCGTATTCCAATCACTACCTTTGAAGATTTTATATGCGCCTTTTTCTTTCGCGATTTCGGCACTTGCTTTTATAGTTAAAAAGTTGATTTTTTCATATAACTCGTCCGCAAATTCTTCGGCTTCTGTAGAATCCCACGCAATATTTTTTTGGGCAAGTAAGTGATGCCAACCAAATGTACCAAGACCGATTGAACGATACTTGCGGTTTGTAATGGTCGCTTGTGGTACCGGAAGTTCATTCAAGTCAATGACATTATCAAGCATCCGCACTTCAATCGCAATTAAGCGTTCCAGTACTTCGTCGCCCGCCGTAACAGCACGACCAAGATTCACCGATGACAAATTACATACAACAAAGTCGCCCGCCTGTTTCGTAATGACAATTTGATCCCCGGAAATGATTTCCTGAATCATTCTTGTTGGACTCATATTTTGCATGATTTCCGTACATAGATTACTCGAATAAATCATACCTTCATGTTTATTTGGATTCATGCGATTAACTTCATCACGGTAAAACATAAATGGATTCCCAGTTTCAAGTTGGCTTACCATAATTCGTTTCATAATATCAATTGCTTTCACGATTTTTTTACTAATCGTTTCGTCGGCCACTAGTTCTTCATATTTTTCTCTAAAAGAGCCTTCGCCTTTTTCTTCATCATAAAAGTCCTGCAAGTACCAGCCTTTTTTCGCTTTGACTTCATGCGGGTCGAACAAATACCAATCGCCGCGACGTTCGACGGTTTCCATAAATAAGTCCGGAATACATACTGCCGTAAAGACATCATGCGCGCGTAAACGTTGGTCTCCGTTGTTTAGACGTAAATCTAAAAACATTTCAATATCTTTATGGAAAACATCTAAATAAACCGCGATAGCGCCTTTGCGTTGCCCTAATTGATCGACACTTACAGCTGTATTATTCAATTGTTTAATCCACGGAATCACACCACCGCTTGCACCTTTCACACCGCGAATCGCAGCGCCTGTTGAACGAACATAACCGATATAAGCACCAACACCGCCGCCGTGTTTGGATACACGCGCAACATCCGTGTTGCTATCATAAATTCCTTGCAAGCTATCATCAATCGTATCAATGAAGCAACTCGACAATTGCCCACCCGTTTTCCCAGCATTCGCAAGGGTTGGTGTTGCCACTGTCATGTATAAATTACTTAACGCCCAGTAAGCCTCGTTCACAAGCTCCATACGTTTTGCTTTTGGTTCCTCCTGCATTAAATACAGTGCAATTGTCAGCCAGCGTTCTTGTGGCAGCTCATAAACGTTTCGTGCCTGGTCTGTTGCTAAATAGCGAGTCGCAAGTAAATAAAGACCGTTGTATGTAAACAATTTATCTTTCTCCGGGTCAATCATTTTACCTGCTTCAATTAATTCTTCCTTCGAATAATTCTTTAAAATATTTCCAGAATAAATCCCTCTTTCGCCTAAACTTTCTTGTAGACCAACGTAAGAGCCATATTTATCGTCATCATTATAAAAGCGATTTTTACTTGCTTTTTTATAAAGCTTATTCAAGTATAAACGCGCTGCAAAATGTTCCCATTCCGGCAAATGAATATCCGTACGCGCCTCTGCCTCACGAATTAAGTAATCCACTAATTCATCTGCAGCATACGCTTCTTTCTTCTCAATAAAATTAAAAATTTTACGTTTATACTCTTCGATGTCCAGTTTCGGAAATTCCGCATGAATTTTGTCTAAATATCTGTTTAAACGCTCTTTGTCAAACGGTAATTTACGATTTCCACCATCTTTAATAATATACGTCGTCATTTGCACTCCCCATTTCCTTAACAATAATACATAAAACTCCAATACAATTCGATTGCACGCAATTATGTTAACACATAAAAATGAACTTTTTGAAGGCTCCCAATATGGCGCTAAAAAAAGTTACATTCCACGATGCAATTTATTTTTATGACACTATATATAGTATAACTTTTTCATTGTGAATTCAAGATATAGTGCTTGGGGTTTTTATTAAAAAACGCATTCAGCTATTCTATCATCAGCATTTAGAGCTTAAAAAAATTTTTTCCGCTTATTTTTCATTGTGAACCATTATACAAACTACATCACATTACATACAACCTATAGTGAAATTCCATACCTTTAAAACAAGATTTAGTAATTGAAAATTGTCAAATGATTTATGAATCATTTATTTTCACAAACTAAAAAAGCATCCGAATTCGAATGCTTTTCAAATTTATACTTTCTTGAAAACATGTTTCTTATAGGCGTATATGAAAATGGAAGTGGCCACGATGAGTTCCGAAATAGGAATAGCCACAAAAACGCCTGTTGCGCCTAAAATTGGCGGTAAGATGACTAGGAAAATGACCATTAAAATGAGCTCGCGTGCAACAGTAATGAACGTGGCCATACCAATTCTGTCGGTTGTTTGGAAATAGGTCATCATCACGAAGTTAAAGCCCATAAATAAGTAGCCGGAGAAAAAGACGCGTACGCCTAGAACAGCAAGGTCATGGATTTCTTGGTCAAAGTTTCCAAACAAATTGACGATATTGTCGGCGAAAAGGAGCCCTGCGATAAAGAACAACAAGCCTGTTCCAAAAGCAACGGAAACCGATAAGCGGATGGTCGCTGTTTCTCGTGCCGCCATTTTAGCTCCGCGGTAATAGCTTATAAGCGGTTGAATGGCCGAACCCATGCCTAAAAACAGCATTAAAATCACGCTGTGCGTATAGTTGAGTACGGAAAAGGCTGCCACACCTGCTGTTCCTGCAACGGCAGCAATAGCGATGTTGTACCCCATCGTAAACACCGACATGCCTAGCTCTGACAGGAAACTAGGGAGGCCGATGGAGAGTGTACGTTTTATCGACTGACCCGTGACGCGACTTTTGGCTAGTTTTAAATGGCTAGATTTTTTGAAAAAATGTGTGCACAAAATCAGTACGCCAATCGTTATGGCAGACATTGTTGCAAGTGCAGACCCTCTTACGCCAAGGTTCAAGACGAATAAGAAGAGGTAATTTAAAATGATGTTGATGACTGCGGTTGCAATTAGAGCCATCATCGCTAAATTAGGATCCCCGTCGTTGCGGACAAAAATGCTTAAAATATTTTCAAGTGTTAACACGAATCCAAAAAGGAGTAACACGTTCATGTAGTCCATGACATATGGTAGTGTTTCATCGTTTGCGCCAAGTAGATAGGCGAGCGGCACGCGGAAAATGAACGCAATTATCGCCAGCATAATCGTAATACTGATAACTAAAATGATGGAGCGCGTAAAAATTTGCTGTGCTTTTTTTATTTTCTTCTCCCCTAGAGCGAACGAATATTGTGTGGCCCCGCCAATGCCAATCCAGAGTGAAATTGCTGTAAAGATGGAAAAAACGGGCACGGCGATATTAATGCCCGCAAGCGCTACACCGCCAAGTCTGTGTCCAACAAAAATGCCGTCCATCACGATATTGACAGACATAAGTAGCATCCCGGTTAGTGACGGGATTAAATACCTTAGAAAAACTTTTAATACTGAATCTTGCTCCATACGAGCATCGATTGATTTCATTCTAACACCTTCTTTTTTACCTAACGTTTATTAGCTATTCTATTAAACCATAATTTGCGCAGAAAAAGCAACCCTTTTTTTAAATGACAAAATTGTAAGGTTAATCCGGCGTTTTGTTAGTTTACCCGAGGGATTCACTTGAACATTTGCGTTAAACTTGAAGTAATTCATCAAGTAAAGAAAGGACGAGTTCAATGAAAAATAAAAAAGCACTTATTCTACTTTTATCCAGTTTATTAATGGTGACTGTCCTCGTTTTTGAATATATGTTACCAGACGAAAAAACAGCAGCACCTTATTTTGTAAAAATGAAATCTGAAGGTAAAATCGTCAAAAAAGACCAATTTAAAGGCTATTCTTATACGGAAAAAGTATTTGATAGCAAAGGGCATGCTAAAACCCTATCCTTTTTAAGTGAAAAAAAACTTCCGAAAAACGAGCAATATAAAATTGTAGTTTCTGGCAATAAGCTTGTGATGAACTACAAAAAAATCAATACTTTACCGAAAAACATTCAATACTTAGCAGAAAAATAAAACAGGAAGCAATGTCAAATTTACGACATGTTACTTCCTGTTTTTTTATGTGTTAAAAATAAACTTGGAATGGCAATGAGAACAAGCGCGATAAGCGATACTAAAAAGCCTGCATGATAGCCGTTTAGGCTCGCCGAAATGGACGGCGTTGTGCCTTGCATTACTGCTGCAACAGCGGTCGCTATGATGGCTGTTCCAAAACTCGCGCCAAGATTTTCCGTAATCGTCACACCGATGCTCGCTTCAGGAATTTGTTCGTCTTTTAGCCCCGTGTAGGCATCACTCATCAGCGGCAAATTAATTCCGCCAACGCTAAGACCGCGAATAAAGAGGAAAATCGACAGCCACACCATACTCGTTTGCTCGGTGACAAAAACGAACGGGAGCGTGCCCAAAATCGACAACGCCAAACTAATAAATACAACGGATTTTGCGCCAACTTGGTCAATCATTTTTCCAATAAAAGGTCTAGTAATCAACATACCGACACCTTGCGGAATGAGCGCGAGCGCGGCTTCTATCGTTGTAAAATGATGTAGATGGATGAAAAAGAGCGGTAAAATGAACATCGGCCCCATAATCGCGATATTAGCGAGAAACAGTCCGGCACTCGAAGCAGCAAAACTTTTATACTTGAATAAAACGAGCGGGACGACGGTTCTGTTCTTTTTGAGCTGATTGTTTATCACATACGCCAAGGCCGAGATACAGCCAATTGCGAGCCAAATCAAGGTTTCCTTATTGTAAAACGTTTGATAGCTCGCCGCTTTTGTAATGCCGTAAATGAGGGCTGCACTAAACAGCGATAGCGTTAGGATACCTAAAACGTCAAGTTTACTCGCTTTATTAAACGGCTGAAAATCAGGCAGCGACCTATTCATGAGCGGCACTGCGATGCCTACAACAAAGACATTAATAAAGAAAAGCCAATGCCAGCTCGCAAATTGAAGAATCACGCCACCAATGACAGGACCTAAAATGGGGCCTAAAATCATCGGCGTACTAACAATTGCCATCACCCTTCCTAAATTTTTTGGCCCCGCCGTTTTCACCAAAAGTGTGGTCATAAGGGGTGTAATAATGCCTGCCGCAGCGCCTTGTAGCAAACGGAAGAAAATAAAGCTTGTGATGTTCCAACTAATGCCAGCTAAAACGGAGGTTGCACCAAACGCAATGACCGCCCCGATAAACACTTTCTTCCCATTAAATTGATTCATGAGCCACCCCGAAATCGGGACGGCAATGGCGAGTGCTAACACATAACCCGTAATGCCCCACTGAACGATATCAATTGTTGTATGGAACTCCAGATTGAATTGATCCACCGCAACATTAATCATCGTGGAGTCTAGCATTGGCGCAATGGCAGCTAATGCGATAGCCCACGCAGCTGTTAAAGTTTCTTTAGGTATCTTTTCTTTCATTTTGTTCTCCTTCTCGTTTTTTGTTTCCTCGTCAACAAAACAATATCATCTCTTTGTTTCCTTGTCAACAAAAAAAGAACCTCTATTTAAAAGAGATTCTCTAGCGCATGTCGCGCCCTTCTTTTTTTATCTCATTATCTAAATGCGCGCTATACATCTCGATAAATCGCAGCATCGCGTCAAATTGCGGTTCCGCCACTTGGTCAAAGACAACTTGATCCCGCTCTTGGAAAGTTTTATGCAAGCGGTCGTGAATATCATAAATTTTTTTCCCCTCTGGTGTTAAAGAAAAATAAACTTCTTTTTTGTTCGCCACTTTTTGATAGCATTCTACATAACCTTTTTTCAACAATTTTTTCGTAATCTTGCTAATTGCTCCACGTGTCATATAAAGCTCTTCTGCCATTTTAGTTACATTTGGATCTACATTTTGTCCAATAAACTCAATGCAGTGCACTTCAGAAGGCTTGTAGCCATCAAGCGCCTCTGCCATCTTTTCTTTATTTAGCCATGCCATTTTATTGAACAAATCGCGAAATTTCACTATAACCTCTTCTTGTTTTTCCATCGCCGCCCTCCGTTCTCAACTTTAGTATAGCCCAGTTTTGTTTCCCATACAACAAAATCACTTCTCATAAGATGCGCGCAAAATTTTTGCCGCTTTTTCCGCCGCTTCCTTCGTGATTTGCGCAAAACTAAGCCGCACTTTATTCTCTTTAACGCCGAATAAATACCCTGGCATCACCAACAGTTTCTCCTTCAGAAGCGCGTCAAAATCGGCTTTTTGCACAGACTTAGTCGGAAGCGTCGCCCACAAATGGAAGCCTCCAACTGGTTTTTCGAAGTGAATTTCAGGCGCATATTTTTCTAAAGCAGCGGTTAAGATGTTTGCTCGTTCCAACAAAATTGCGTGTAAGTTTTGAATGTGCACCTTATAGCTTGGCTGTGACAAAACTTGATTCGCTAGCACTTGCGGGAAAATGCTTAGACCAAAATCCATTTCTTGCCGTGCCGATGCCAAACGCCGGACGACGGCGACAGGACCAGCTAAAAACCCAATGCGCGTTGTGGATCCCAGTACTTTTGAAAGTGAGCCAATGTAAAGGACGTTTTCATCATCCAATTTTTTAAGCGGCGTAATCCCCATTTTGCCCCCATAAGTGAGCGCTCCGAATGGATCATCTTCCACAATCGGAATCCGAAGTGCCGCACAAGTTTTCACAAATTCGCGGCGCCGCGCTTCTGACATCACCCGCCCAGTCGGATTTTGGAAAGTGGGATTCACAAACACCATTTTAATGCGGTGTTTCTGATACAACCGTTCCAATTCCTCCGTTTTAACCCCCTCCTCGTCCATCGGCAAAGCAAAAATGCGCAAACCAGCCGATTGAAATAAAGATAAGGAATAAAAATAAGACGGCGCTTCAATCGCAATCGCATCAAATGGTGAGAGCAGGCATTGTGTAATTAAAAACAAGGCTTGTTGCGCACCGGATGTCACAATTAATTGCGTTTCATTCACAGAAAGCCCCTGTTCTTCTTCCAACTCTTTGCGAATCGTTTTCCGAAGCGGCAAATACCCCAAAGCGTCATTCTGATTTTCCTCACGCAAAAAAGTTTGCCATGACATTTCTGGCATCGAAAGACTCGGCGCAAGGTCAAGCGGTAGCTC
The DNA here is from genome assembly GCF_900186185.1 of Listeria sp. ILCC797. Lineage (NCBI taxonomy): Bacteria > Bacillati > Bacillota > Bacilli > Caryophanales > Listeriaceae > Listeria > Listeria sp. ILCC797. Next base: position 105,397 of record NZ_FYBS01000010.1, on the reverse strand, counting down.
CCCTGTCGCTAAATCAATCACATCTCTTTCAGTCGCCACCTCCGCCATTTTCCGGATATACGGAATCTCATGACTAAACGCGCCTTTTTGAACGTAATGCCGCCAATTTGTTTGGAAAGCCGCGACACCCCATTTTTCCTCATTGACATGCGTACCACTTCCTTGAACCGCAACAAGCACCCCACTCGCTTTTAGCTCATCGAATGCGCGCGCGACAGTGGACCGATTGACACCAAGTTCAGACGCGAGTTTCCGTTCAGGCGGAAGTTTTTCGCCTGGCAAGAGCTCACCCGACGAAATTTTTGCTTCAACTAATTGCACAAGCTGTAAATAAAACGGTTTCGACACCTCCTTATTTAGCTGCCACATCAAATCACTCCCTTTAAAATTGGCTGGGTAAAAAAACAACCAATTGGCTGTTTTTATTTTATAAGAATTAGCTTAACATAAGAGATATAATCGTACAAGGAGGCGTTTTTTTTGGATAAAGTTGTTGGAACTGAGGTAGTTAAACGAGGTATGGCGCAAATGCAAAAAGGTGGCGTCATTATGGACGTTGTCAACGCTGAACAAGCAAAAATCGCAGAAGAGGCTGGTGCCGTTGCTGTTATGGCACTCGAACGCGTCCCTTCCGATATTCGTGCAGCCGGCGGGGTAGCTCGCATGGCAGACCCACGTATCGTTCAGGAAGTTATGGATGCCGTTTCCATTCCTGTCATGGCGAAAGCTCGCATCGGGCATATCACCGAAGCACGCGTCCTAGAGGCAATGGGCGTCGACTATATCGATGAAAGCGAAGTGCTCACACCAGCAGACGAAGAATATCATTTGTTAAAAAGCGAGTTCACCGTACCATTTGTCTGCGGTTGCCGCGACTTAGGTGAAGCACTCAGAAGAATTGGTGAAGGGGCGGCCATGCTCAGAACAAAAGGTGAACCGGGAACCGGAAACATCGTTGAAGCCGTGCGACATATGCGCAAAGTGAACAGTCAAATTAGTCAAATTACAGGCATGAATCAAGATGAACTAATGACAGCCGCTAAAAATTTAGGTGCACCGTATGAACTTTTAAAGGAAATTAAAACATTAGGAAAATTACCTGTTGTCAATTTTGCGGCTGGCGGTGTGGCAACACCTGCTGATGCGGCACTAATGATGGAACTAGGCGCAGACGGCGTGTTTGTTGGCTCTGGAATTTTCAAATCTGACAACCCTGCCAAATTCGCAAGCGCCATCGTACAAGCAACAACCTATTTCACAGACTACGAATTAATTGGCAAACTTTCGAAAGAACTCGGAACAGCCATGAAAGGCATTGAAATCTCCAAACTAGATCCAGCTGAACGCATGCAAGACCGAGGCTGGTAATATGAAAACCATTGGAGTTTTAGCGCTACAAGGCGCCGTTTCAGAGCATCTGGCAATGATTGAAAAAACCGGGCACAAAGCGATGCCTATTAAACACCCGGAGGAACTAGCCCCACTTGACGGTCTGATTTTGCCCGGAGGAGAAAGCACTACTATGCGACGTCTGATTGAAAAATACCATTTTAGTGAGCCACTATCTGATTTTGCGAATAGCGGCCGTGGAATTTTCGGAACATGTGCCGGGCTCGTCCTTTCTGCAAGCGCAATTTCAACTGGCGATCCCAGCTTCAAGTTCGCGGACTACACCGCCGTTCGAAATGGCTTTGGCCGCCAAAAAATGAGCTTCGAAGCAGACTTACAAATTGCTCCCCTTGGCGAAGCTCCCTTCCGCGCCATTTTCATTCGCGCCCCCTATATTGAAAAAGTTGGCGAAGGTGTAACGGTTTTAGCACGTATCGATGACAAAATTGTAGCCGCGCATGAAAAAAACATCCTCGTCACCGCTTTTCATCCCGAACTAACAAACGATCCCCGTTTCATGACCTACTTCATTGAAAAGTGTTTATAAAAGAGAGCCACGTATTGATTATACGTGGCTCTTTTATAAAACAATCGATGCGATAATGCTTAACGTGTCATACAGACTATGCGTCAGCCAGCTTGAAATAATAGATGGTGATTTTTCAGCTTTTAAGAAGACATCGTTCATAATCACTCGTGGAATAAATAAGAGCAACAAAACTTGCCCCACATTCCAGCCATAAGTACTTAAATGAAGAAGCGCAAAGATAATCCCACAGCAAATCGTGGCTATCAATGTGCTTGTTTTTTGTGTTAGTTTTTTTCTACACAGCGCAAAAATAGCTATCAAAAGTGCAATACTTAAAATTTCTTCTCCAAAAAGTTGGATAAAAATACCGAACCAGTTCAGTAAATGAAGGCTAGTTTCAACGATTGGATTAGCTGTTATATTATTTTTTCCAACAAGTGATACATAAAGAACAGAAACAATAAAAACCAATAGATTAGCAGCAAATGTCCATAGTATCGCTTTCACTATCCCTTTCACTGTAAGTTTAGAGAATAGGGCTTTAAAACTAGCTTTTTCAAGCCAAATCCAAGTTATAACTGGCAATCCTGTAAAAATAATTTGTTGAATGAAAAGTGGTAGCGGACTATGAATAATAAGTTGAGCAAAACCGACAGCTACTGCTAATAATACTAGAAAATAATTTCTTTTTGATTGAAATAATAGCTTTTCCAACGTTTTCACCTACTCTCTAAGATTACTTGGGCAAGACTTTTCTTATTGCTTCCCACTTCTTATTTTTTTCAAACATTTCCTCCCTTTTCGCTGCCTCTTTTAAAGTTTTACTCTTCCTATCCATCAAAAATATAAAAAGTAACACAATTAACGCGGCCAGAATAAAAAACCAAATTCCCAACATCTCTGCGAAAAAAAGCTGGCTAACAACCAATTTGCTCAACTCCTCACTTATTTGACATAATATACTTTAAAACTTAAAAGCGTTAATTGGAATAGGGAATTGGTCGCAAAAATCATTACATTAATGTAAGCTACAAAAAAACAGCAAAACCTAAAAAGGATTTTGCTGTTTTCTTCATATTTAAATCATTGAACCGTTATCGGAGTTTCAATGATGGCATTACTTGCTCCGTCATAACCAATCATTGAAGCTGTCATACCGGGTGTTCGGAGTTGTGACTTCGCGTAATATTGATAGGTAGTGGTGGAGCCAGTATTCGCTGGTATTTTAGATTGAACCACACCATTAACCTTAAGCGCAATATACTTTACACCGCCCCCGTATGTTCCAGTTACATAACTAGACGTACCAACAGTATACGGATCCGTTGTCAACACTGGGTCTCCTGTCGGGTTAATACGAACATTTGCTGTTGCTACAACTTCGCTTCTCCCGTTGTAAGCTTTCATAATAATCTCATCTTGATCATTTGTCACAAAACGTTTGATGTAGTAAGTATACGTATTTGTTCCGTCAACAGGAATTTTAGAAAGTTCAACATCATTCACGGTGGCAGAAATATAGGCTACATCGCCAGAATATGTTCCGACAATTGAACTGTCACCTAATGTAAAGTTGTTGGCTGTAATTTCACTTGTTATTTGAGTTTCTTTTACAGCAACAGGAGCTTCCGCTACTTGTGAACTTGCACCATTGTAAGCAATGACTGATACTACATCTTCTTTTGAAGTAATATTAGGACGTGCGTAGTACGAATAACTTCCACCCGCAACCGCTATCTTGTTTAAAACTGTACCATTTACTTTCAGTGCAACGTATTTCACATTTCCTGTATACGTCCCTGTCACATATTTATCTTGATATAAAACAAAATCATTTGCCGCAACGGTGCTCTCACCTGGCGGATTTTCAACGACATTTACGGTTTCCTCGTCTACAACAACACCAGCACCGTTGTAAGCTTTTATAGTCACCGTGTCCCCCAACGCAATCTTACCTTTTGAATAGTAGCTCCATGTCGTTGCATCTTTTACAGGTGTTTTCACATATTCGGTTCCATTCACAACAAGCGATACATATTTGACATTTCCTGTATACGTTCCTTGAACATACGAATCTGTTGAAACCGCGAAGTAATTTGGATTAACGGTCAAGGTGCCGACTAAACTATCTGGTCCATATAAAGTCACTTTCTTCCGAGAAATTTCATCGTTTTCCGAATTGTAACCTATTACATAAACTTCGTCTGTATCCGCATCTGTAATATTAGGACGCGCATAATATTGGAATGTGCCATCCGTGCCAACTGGAATTTTCGTAAGAATCGTTCCATTCACTGAAAGGCCGACTTTCGTTACAGATCCTGTGTACGTCCCTTTCACATATGCATCCACGCCCACAATAAAGCTATCTGGTGAAACAGTTCCAATTTTTAATTGACCATCTTTTAAAGTTACGCGTGCACGGTCTAATTCGTTGTTTGTCGCACTAAGTCCAACAAGATATACCGTTTGGGTTGTGCTTGTAATATCATTTTTCGCATAATATTCAAAGTTTCCTGTTACAGGAATTGTCGTTTTTCTAACACCATCTACTTCTAGATAAACTTTCGCTACATCCCCTGTTGCTTCTGCTTTAATGCGGCTATCGTAACCGACATAATAGTCTTCTTTTACAACAACTGTACCACTAGCAGCTTGTGTAACCGTTACATTCGCACTGGATGTCTCTCCATTTTTAGTAGCAGTTGCTGTGACAATCGTTCCAGCTATTTGCTTGGGTATTGTCACACTGTATGTGCCATTCGGCTGTATGGATCCTGTCGCCAATTGATTACCAAATTGATTACGAATCACAAGAGTAGCACCCGGTTCTGCGGTTCCTTCTGCCTTCACAGAGTCTGTTGTTAGCGCATTAATCGTTGTCGGTGCAATATTCCCTTGCGTTACCGTTGTATTCGCACTGGATGTTTGCCCATTTTTTGTTGCTGTGGCTGTCACAATTGTTCCAGCTACTTGTTTAGGTATTGTCACACTGTATGTGCCATTTTCAAGTATCTGACCTGTTCCAATTTGATTCCCAGACTGATTGCGAATCACAAGTGAGGCACCTGGTTCCCCTCTACCGGTTGCTAATGTTGAATCCGTTGTAAGGGGATTAATCGTTGTTTGCGCAATACTTCCTTGTGACACTGTAGTTTGCGCACTTTTTGATTGTCCATTAATTGTTGCAACTGCGGTTACAATCGTTCCAGCGGCTTGCTTTGGAATTGTAACATTATAAGTACCATCGCTGTTTACAGTCGTTGTCGTAAGCGTTGTTCCGCCTGCTGTTATAACAAGGCTAGCATTCGGCTCAGCCGTTCCCTGCGCAGTCAAAGAATTCGTTGTCAGCGGATTAATTGTCGTCTCGTCCATATTATCAATATCAACTAAACTTAGATTAGAAAACCGTGTGCTGCCTGTATTTGCACTTCTAAAGATGTCAAAACTGATAGTTGTAAAATTACTCCGAGCCGTAAAGGTCAGACTTTGAGTGCCATAATTAGCAGACCAAGAACTACCCGTGGTTGCTAAAGTCCCTGCATTTGCACTAATATTATTGTAACCATCTAGGGCGTGGACCTTAAAAAGTGAATTACTTTGATTAATAACCGTGTAATTCAAAGTATATCTATGACCAGCAATTGTATTAACAGATTGGAACATAATTCCTGCGGGTCCGTTATCAACTGTTCTATTCATCCAAATATCCATGGAGCCATTTCCCTGTGGTTTTACACTCATTGTGTTAGGTCTGTAGCCATTAATAGCATAGGAACCATCTGAACTATTATAATCATAGCTTCTTACCGTTGTTCCACCATTGTATGCATTTGCGCCATCCCAAATACGAAAATCCCAGTTACTAATACCATTAAAATTACTGTTTTTTAACAGGTTTGCAGAATTAGACTGTAAAACTCCTGATTTCAATTTTAGTGTTTGCGCTTCACTATCAGCCGCTCTCACTGTTAAAGCATTAAATGGAAACGCTGTCGCAATTGTAGAAGCTACCATTGTAGTTGTAATCGTACTGATTACTATCTTCTTTAATTTAGATTTTCTCATGATGCTTGTTCTCCTTTTAAATTTCATTTTTTACATAGAAAATACCTTTTACGTCAGGATTTCCTATAGCCTCCCTATTCAAAACTTCATCAATCCCCCCTTTTCCCATATGTATATGCACACATATATTCATATTAGCATCTGAAAAATAGTCAAATTAGCTATAAAAACGGCTTTATTTACCTGTTTTATGTAATTTTTGTGACATTTTTTCTATCATGTTAAAAAAAAGAAGGCTATTCCGTTCATTTTGCACAACGGATTTTGGGCATAAAAAAATACTCTCCAAAAGTTAGACCAAACATCTAGCTTTTGGAGAGTGACTCAAATCAACTGAGAGAAACTCCTATTTTACTTTTACAATCCAATCTTTCGGCGCTTCTTTATCACCAAATTGAATGCCACAAAGCTCATCATACAATTGCCTTGTAACAGGTCCTACTTCCGTTTCGCTATAAAACACATGGTAGTCATCTCCGTTTTGAATGCCGCCAATTGGTGTAATCACAGCAGCCGTTCCACAAGCGCCAGCTTCTTTATAATCATCCAATTGATCAATATATACATCGCCTTCTTCAACTTCCAACCCTAAGCGATGTTCCGCTAAATAAAGAAGGGAATATTTTGTGATACTAGGCAAAATGGAAGGCGAAAATGGTGTAACAAAACGGTTGTCTTTCGTAATTCCGAAAAAGTTAGCAGCCCCTACTTCCTCAATTTTTGTATGTGTGGCAGGGTCTAAATAAATCGCATCCGCGAAATTTCGTTTCTGCGCATTTTTCCCAGGTAAAAGACTAGAAGCATAGTTCCCACCAACTTTTGCGGCTCCTGTTCCTTTTGGCGCAGCACGGTCGTAATCTGATACAACGAAACTAGCTGGTTGCAAACCACCTTTAAAATAAGCGCCAACTGGTGTACAGAAAATCGAAAAGATATATTCAGGTGCAGCATGAACACCAACGTTATCACCAACACCAATAACAAACGGACGCAAGTAAAGTGTTCCACCTGTTCCATATGGCGGAATAAATTCTTCATTCGCTTTAACAACTTCTCGACATGCTTCAATAAATTTTTCAGTCGGAATCGTTGGCATCAAAAGCCGTTCACAACTTCTTTGCATTCTTTGCGCGTTTTGATCCGGTCGAAACAGATTAATCGATCCATCTTTTGCTCGGTAAGCTTTTAAACCTTCGAAACACTGTTGTCCGTAGTGAAGGGCTGTCGATCCCTCACTAATATGAAGTACATTATCCTCAGTAAGCGTTCCAGCATCCCATTCGCCATCTTTCCAATGAGAAATATAGCGCTTATCTGTTTTAATATAACCAAAACCTAAATTAGCCCAATCAATATCTTTTGCCATTTTCTTCCCTACTTTCTGTGTACTCAACTTATTTCATAAGTATAGCATAACTTTTCTAGCCTTACAGTATTTTTTCTCTAGCTCGAAGCAGCAAATAAACTAAATAGAGAGTATTTTCTAACTTTTTAACTAAAAATAAGCAAATTATACTCCCTTTTTCAATAAATCATGATAAAATGAAGACATTCTTTAAAAATAAAAATTGGCGAGAGGAGAGATTGACGATGGCTGAAGGTAAAATGCTCGAAGAAAAATTGTTTAGTAAACATTTGAATGAGGAAATGGACATCATTATTTACTTACCACCGGATTACTCACCTCTTTATAAATACCCACTTTTTATCGTTCAAGACGGGAAAGATTATTTAAGCTTTGGGAAGTTGCCTAAATTTGTCGATGAACTGACGAACCAGAACAGGATTCAAAAAGCCATTTTTGCTTGTTTACCGTATAAAACAGTGGAGGACAGACGCAGAAAATATCATCCAGATGGTGAACAAAATGAAGCATACATGCGCTTTTTAGCCCATGAACTCGTCCCCTATTTAGAAAATCAGTTTCCTTCCTTTCAAATGGCAAACAGTCGCTTTTTAATGGGGGATTCACTCGGAGCAAGCGTTTCTTTAAAAGCAGCGCTTAAATATCCATTCACCTTTGGAAATGTCATTTTACATTCGCCTTTTGTAAATGATGACCTTTTAGAACTCGTTCAATCGGCAAACCCAGCTGCCCTTAAAGTCTTCCATATCATCGGGGACGCAGAAACTGAAGTGGAAACGACCGATAACCAAGTCGCTAATTTCTTAGAACCAAACGAAAAACTCCATTTTCTTATTGAAAAGAAAGGTTTTGAGTCTGAATTTCATCTATTTAACGGTGGTCACCGCTGGAAATATTGGCAACCGTTTATTAAAACTAGCTTAACTTTTATGCTTCCAACTCATACATTTGATTTAGAGAGCATGGGCGTTTAACGAAGGGAGAAAGAATTTTGACAGTAAAGAAAGTAGTAAACGAACAAATGCGCAAAGAGGCCTTACAAATTCGCTTTGATGTATTTGTTACCGAACAACATGTTGATCCAGAATTAGAATGGGACGAATTTGATAACGATCCTTCCACAATCATGTTTATCGACTATGATGACGACGGTACACCACTTGCCACAGGCCGTTTGCGTATCCTGCCTAATTACGGAAAAGTAGAACGCATTTGTGCACAGAAAAAAGCACGTGGCAAAGGCTCCGGTCGAAGAATTATGGAAACCATTGAACAAGAAGCCAAACAACAAGGTGCATCAAAACTAAAACTGGGTGGTCAAGTCACAGCGATTCCATTTTATGAAAAGCTCGGTTACACAGTTTGTTCCGATATTTTCATGGATGCAGGCATCGAACATAAAGAAATGGAAAAAAACATTTAAAAAATAGCCTTTTAAGGCTATTTTTTTATTAATATTTGTTAAAGAACACACAATTTCATGTATAATGAAGCTTGTTGAAAGGAGTGGTTAATATGAATAAATTAATTTGGGGTTGCCGCATTTTTTACATAAGTACGATGCTTCTCCTCTTTTATGTACTTGATTACTATCATTTTTTAATTTTAAATATCACATTAGCTTATATTCCTTTTGAACTAGCTGTTTTTCTACATAAAAAAAAGCGACCTGCCATCATTTTTTGGATTTTGGCTGCCGCTTGGCTCCTATTTTTCCCTAATGCTTTTTATTTAGTTACCGACTTCTTTCATTTAAAACAGTTTAATATTTATGATTATAACGGTATTCTTCAAAAAGATAGTTTATTATGGCAAAGCTTTACCGTCATGTCGGGAGCGGTGTTTTTTGGCCTTTTCGTTGGCAACCTGTCCCTTCGTTTCATTTTAGATGCCATAAAAGAGCGCACGAATTGGCGTGAATCCATTCTCGTCCCCATCATTTTACTTTTATCAAGTTACGGTATTTATTTAGGACGCTTTGATCGCCTGCACACTGTCCACCTTTTGACAGAGCCGAGCAACGTTCTACGCAGTATTTTAAATGTTTCGGGCTTTCAATTTGAGTTTATTATCTATTTTTTCATTTTACAATTAATGCTTTACCTTATGTTTCGCTATTTCCCAAAATCCACAAATTAACTTAACATTTCAACGGTTCCATCGTTTTTGCCAATAATAAGCTCGTCCGCTATACCTAAAAAAAGACCATGCTCCACAATGCCTGATAAACTGTCTAATTCGTTAGCCAGTTTTTTTGCGTCTAATAGCGGATAAATCTCTAAATCTAAAATCATATTCCCATTATTCGTCAGAAAAACCTCTCCATCTTGCGCATAACGCACATTTGCCCCGATATTTTGCTTTTTAAGTGCTCGTTCCACATATTTATAACTAAAAGGGAGCACTTCAACTGGCAAACAAAATTTTCCGAGCACTTCCACCACTTTTGATTCATCCACGACCCAAATATTCCGTTTTGAAATAAGCGCAACTAATTTTTCGCGAAGAAGCGCACCGCCGCCGCCTTTAATCCCTGCAAAATCCCGCGTAACTTCATCTGCGCCATCAATTGTGACGTCAATTTCTGTTACTTCGTTAAAGGAAAGTAAAGGAATATGCCACTTTTTCGCCAGTTCCTCCGTTTCAATTGATGTCGCAACGCCTTTTATTTGCAAGCCAGCTTGCACAAGCTCCCCTAGTTTTTCAATCGTATAAAAAACCGTACTTCCTGTTCCAAGACCAACAATCATGCCATCTTGAACTGCTTCACAAGCCTTCTCGCCTGCCATACGTTTTGACTCCATTCTGTCCACTCCTTCTTATTTAACCTTACAATTTTAAAAGAATCCTCTCGACAAAAAATGCATTTTATAGCGTATTCTCGCATAAATCTTTAAAAATTCGTCTTTCTTCTCTCGTATTCACACTCTAATCTTACAAAAATGTAATTAGACTTTTCAATACAAGTGAGTTACATTATATGATAGTTACGTATTTAAATTTAACATTTGTAACATAATAGACATAAACGGGGTGAATAGATGCAAAAAGTAAAGTTGTTTTTTCATAAGCCAGCCACGATTTTTATACTTAAAACAGCATTCTATTTAGCTGTTTTACTTGGACTTTTATGGTTTTACGGCTTCAAAAACCCAAATAGCACCAATTTTATTTATAACGAATTTTAAAAAGAAAGGATGATTACGCGTGGGTTTACAAACGATGACCACCTCACTTACAGAACGCATTGATGAATGGGCTACTCTCACTCCGCAGAAGGTTTGCTACGAATATAATGGTACCACACTTTCTTACAAGGAACTAAAAAATCAATCTGATTCCTTTGCTTTTTTTTTAGAAGAAAAAGCTTTTCCAAAAGAGGCGCCAATTGTCGTTTACGGACACATGTCCTCGCTTATGTTAGTCGCTTTTATGGCTTGTTTAAAAAGTGGACATGCGTATGTTCCCGTTGATACTTCTATGCCAAGGGAGCGCATTACTCAAATTGTGACCGCAGCAGAACCAGCTTGCGTGCTTGCTGTGGAAGAACTTCCGGTTGAAACGGATAAACCTGTTCTCACTGCTAGCGAAATCGCTGAATTTATTCGCTTAAATACGGGCAAAAAGCCACGCCTAGCGAGCGCCGTTCAAGGTGATGATACGCATTATATTATTTACACATCGGGCAGCACTGGCCTACCGAAAGGCGTTCAAATTAGCCAAAACAATTTAATCAGCTTTTCCAATTGGCTGCTGCAAGATTTTTCATTAACAGAAGGTTTGCGCATTTTAAATCAAGCACCTTTTTCATTTGACCTTTCCGTTATGGACCTGTATCCAAGCTTACTTTCAGGGAGCACGCTAGTTCCCGTGGATAAGACTTGCAGCGCCAATTTAAAAGACTTGTACAGTCAAATTCCGCGACTGCGACTTGACGTCTTCGTTTCAACGCCGTCATTCGCTGACATTTGTTTACTTGACCCCCATTTTAACGGCGCTAATAATCCTTCGCTCTCAAAATTTATTTTTTGCGGGGAAGTCCTAACCAAAGAAACTGCACGCGAATTAATTGCCCGCTTTCCAGACGCCAAAATTTATAACACTTACGGGCCGACAGAAGCAACCGTTGCCGTTACCAAAATTGAAATTACAAATGAAGTCATCGCCGCCTATCCGAGCCTCCCACTTGGGCAAGTCAAGCCTGATACGCGCCTTTTCATCACTGACCCTGAAACACATGAACGCCTACCAGATGGTGAAAAAGGGGAAATTGTGCTCGTCGGACCGAGCGTTTCAAAAGGCTATTTAAACAACCGCGAAAAAACCGTAGAAGTTTTTTCTAAAGCTTTTGATTTCATGGCCTATCATACGGGTGACTGCGGTGTAATTAAAAATAATCAATTGTTTTTCCAAGGTCGCTTAGATTTCCAAGTGAAGCTACACGGCTATCGCATCGAGCTTGAAGACATCGAGAACAACTTAAAAGAAGTCAGCTACGTTAGAAGTGCCGTCGTTATTCCAAAATACGTGGAAGGAAAGGTGGATTCATTAGTTGCGTTTGTTGTCGCAAATGAGCATGACTTTGATAAGCCGTTCAAATTGACGAAAGCCATTAAACAGGAACTCGCGAATAAAATGCCAAACTATATGATTCCTCGGAAATGGATTTATAAGACCGAATTTGCTTTAACTAATAATGGAAAAATCGATCGAAAACTTTTAGAAAATGAGGTGAACGAATGACCACCCCATACGGCTCTATCTTTTACTTTGCAATCCTCGCACTTTTTATCGCACCGATTGTGATTGCAAATTTAATGGGGAAAAGACTTCCAGTTTATAACGCGTTTGTCACGTTACTTTTCATTTTCTTCATGTTTTCAAGCAATTTAGTGCAAGGCATTGCCTTTATCGTTTTCATTTTTTGGCAACTCATTGTTGTCCGGCTTTATTTTCATTACAGACGTGTTCAAAACAAAAATCATGGCGGTATTTTTACCCTTGCTGTAATCCTGTCGATTTTACCGCTTGCAATTGTTAAAGTGCAGCCATTGCTTGCGGATCACACAACACTCGTCGGCTTTCTAGGAATCTCCTATTTAACGTTTAAAGCCACTACGATGGTAATGGAAATTCGCGATGGACTCATAAAAGAATATGATTCCGTGGAATTTGTGAATTTTCTGCTGTTCTTTCCAACCATTTCTTCTGGCCCAATAGACCGATTTCGGAGATTCCAGAAGGATGTTAAAAATCCGCTTGAACCCTCGAAATATGTAGAACTTTTAAACCGTGGTATTTTTTATATTTTCTTAGGTTTCCTTTATAAGTTCATCATCGCCTATTTAATCGATGTTCATTGGAAAACCCCACTTGAAGGACTTTTAATCCAACATGTTGATTTTAATATGAGTTTGCTTGGCTATATGTACGCGTATAGTATGTACTTATTTTTTGATTTTGCAGGTTACAGTTTGTTCGCTGTTGGGGTTTCCTACCTACTCGGCGTCCAAACACCAATGAACTTCAACAAACCGTTTCTCGCACGCAACATTAAGGACTTCTGGAATCGTTGGCACATGACGCTTTCATTTTGGTTCCGCGACTTCATTTTCATGCGGTTCGTCTTCTTTTTGACGAAAAAGAAATGGATTAAAAGTAAATTTACAATCGCTTATATCGCATACTTTGTCAATTTTTTCATCATGGGAATTTGGCACGGCCTTCACTGGTACTACGTTGTTTACGGCTTATACCAAGCGTTGCTTATCGTCGGTTTCGACATTTTTGAGCGCATCAACAAAAAATATAAGTTTTATCCAAAAAATAAAATCACTTATGTTATTGGAATGTTCATTACGTTTAACTTCGTTTGCTTCGGCTTCCTCATTTTCTCTGGCATATTTGATAAAATAACTTTCTAAGGTGGTAATAAAAATGAGTTTTCGTGATCAAGTTTTAGATATTTTAGAAGAAATTACAGAATCAGAAGAAGTAAAAGAAAATACAAGCGTCCGCTTATTTGACGAGGGCTTACTCGACTCAATGGCAACAGTGCAACTCCTTGTTGAAATTGAAAGTAGTCTCGATATTACGGTTCCCGTTTCCGAATTCGACCGCGACGAATGGGCAACGCCAGAACTTGTGATTAAGCAATTAGAGGCCCTCAAATCATGAGAAAAAAACTATGGATGACATTTGGCCCCATTTTAGTGGCTTGCGGTGTCTTCTTGTTTATTCTTTTCGGACCGAGTGCGCTATTTGGTGGCGTTTCAAATACGGCCGTTCAAAATGCGGCTACGTCCATGAACGGGAATGTCGTAGGTGGGAAAATTTTGCAACAAACAGCGATGAATCAAGATTACATGCCCATTTTCGGTTCCTCGGAACTATCGCGCATTGATCCCTTCCACCCGAGCGTCATTGCAAAAAAATACGGCACAAGCTACACGCCGTTTTTAATCGGCCAGCCTGGTACGCAGTCGCTCTTTCATTATTTGGACATCAACATGCTATCCGATCAACTGAAAGGGAAAAAAGTCGTCTTTATTTTATCGCCACAATGGTTCCAACCAAATGGCGTAGATGATGCTCATTTTGGCGCAACATTTTCGCCCATTCAAGCGTACACGTTTGCGCTTCAGGAAGAAAAAGATACACCGGAGCGTAGGTTTGCTGCAAGGCGGCTTCTTAGCTACAAAGTCGTCCAAAACGACTCAACGCTCACAAAATTGCTCGAAAACATCACTACACCGGGACCAAACAAGCCGCACGACTCCATGCTAACGCGCGCCGCTGCGGAAATCGAGTACCGTATTTTAATCCGAAAAGATGAGCTCGAATCAAAATTAGTCACTGGCTCAAAAGAGAAGCGAATTCAGGAAGGCGTTAAAAAGCTTCCTCCTGTTCTAAATTTCGATGAACTAGACAAAATGGCCGCTTCGCTTGGTGAAAAAAGTACTGGTGACAATCCATTTCATGTGAAACAAAAATATTTCGATAAGAAAATTTCACCAAATATGGCTAAACTTAAAGATAGTCGTCAAAATTTAAGTTATGCAAGCTCACCTGAATATGACGATTTGCAACTTGTGATGGACGCCTTCAAAAATGCAGGTGCTGATGTATTATTTGTAAATCCTCCTGTAAACGGCGAATGGCTGCGATTTATCGGCATGAAACAAGAGGGACTTGACGAATATTATAAAAAAACAAAAGAGCAAGTGGAGCAAAACGGCTTCCGTTATATTTCGCTTGAAGACCGTCAAGACTCGCCTTACTTTTTAGAAGACCCTATCCATTTAAGTTGGCGCGGCTGGGTGCAAATTGACGACGCCATCGCCAAATTCGCCAAACAACAAGCGCCAACAAGCTACCCAGAAACGCCTCGTGATTTCTATTTTCACAAAGCAAAACTGCCAAAAGAACTTAAAAAAGATTTAGAAACGAAAAATTAAAATAAACAGCTCAGCAAAATCCGGATTTTGCTGAGCTGTTTTTAATTTAACTACTTTATTTCTCCCCGTACCATTCATTTTCAGTAAGTCCGGACTGATTCCGGAATTCTTCTGCATACTCTTTTAACATGATTCCCTCTACGACTACTTTTGCATTAAATAACAGAATTGGAAGCAATGAAAAGACAATTAGGAGAACTACTAATAATCCAATAATAACTAATATAACAAACGTCCCTAACCACTCATTTTGGATAGATATTTTATCAAGAGACTTATCATCTTTAATAAACCACCATTTAATAAGCCTATAAAATTGTGTTCCCAAAATAATAATCACTACTAAACCTATTGATAGTTTAAACATCCCTTTATTCCATATCTTTGACGTTTTTGACTCTTTTATATCCATACCATGCTTCCTTAGATAGTTCTGAACCAAATAGCTACATCGAAAATAGCAAAGCACCAAAATAATAATCAAATAACAGAACGCCAGCAAAAGATAAAATTCTCCAAACGGTTTATTTCCATCAATTCTCATGCCTAATACTAAGCTTATGCTAAGTGTTTGAACCATCATATATTTGGCTATTACCCAACCAAAATCGCTCAAAGATTTATTTTTAGATTTTATAATAAAGTAAAAGGCAAGGCTTATCAAAATTATAGTAATTAGAATACTTGTAATAACAAACGAATTTTTTAACGGTAGCAGCGCAATGAATCCACAAAAAAATGCAAGAAATATTATTTGCAGCTCACGGGTGAATAAATTTTCCGTAGGATTTTTTGTTTGTTGAACAAGCTTCTGTATATCTACAAATCGACTCGCCTGCTCAAATGAGGTTTGTTTTGCGATAATTTTCATTTAAATACTCCATTCCATATGGGAATCTATTATGATTTGATTATTTTTCAAATATTGGATTAAAATTAGGGCTACCACTCTGAGGTTGCACACCTATTCGATAATGCTTATCTGGTGCAACACTATCATGCTTTCCGTACAACTTATACTGTTCATCAAGCCATTCTCTCTTATTATTCTCTCTTGTTTCAGCACTACCACTTAAACCAAAGTAAAAACTATGAGAGTTAATATGAATATTTCCCAAGACAATATTAACTTTTATCTCAGGAGTAGTTATATCCACGCCTTTAATCATCGTATTTAATGTCCCGGCTATGGCTCCAATAGGCCCTCCATACTGTACCCCTTCTAGCGGTCCAGCATTCCATATAAATAGACTCAACCCACCATACACTGCTTTACTTGCATCCCCATAAGCTGGACTCTCTGGATTGATGTACTCTTCATAAGCATACGCTGTGATGCTTAATGTGTCTCCGCCATATCCAATACCTTCCCTCGCCACTGGATGCGCCTTAACAAATTCAGAAACCGGCTTCAACTTTTTAAATACATCCAAGCCAACTTTAGAGCTCGCAATTAGTTTTGCACCTTCACTTGTTCTAGAAAGAATTTTGGTCGAATAGCCAATTGGTGCTAAGACGCTCCAGCCTTTTTCGCTCAATTTAGTTAAACCATTATATACAACTGCTTGTGTTGCAAAAGATGCTTCACCTAGATAGGAAGCAAATTTAGGACTGTTTAAAACGTTTGTAGCCACATCTTTAGGCAATTTATTCCAGCTTTCTTGTGCAATAAAAATTCCAAGAGCTGCATCTTGTAAGCTATCAGGAAATTTGTCTAAAGCGCCTATCACATAGTCAAACAAACGATCATTATTTTTGATTTTCTCAATTGCTGCCGCTGGATTTTTTTCAAATAGCTCATTTAATTCTTTAATCGCTACTTTCTTCTCCTGATTTTCCATTTCTTCTAGCTGTTCCTTACTTTTCAGCTCCGTAAACCAGCTTTTATCGGCACCTTTAGGAAATTTGTATGTACCATCTTTTTTTATCGTTATACTATTCAATACTAACACACTTTGCATCGCTAATTTCATATCATCCAGACTACTATTAAATAAACCTTTTGTTTGCCCTTCAAATTCATAAAGCTTCTCAATTTTCTTTTGAAGTTCATCAATTTCTTGGTCAAGACTGTTAGACATTTGACTTAATTTTCTCTTGTGATTTTGTGCAACATCAATTAATGCTGTATTTTTATTCATTCTTAAAAACATATCGATAATAACTGTTGTTCCTTCAACAGATGCTTTCATATTTTTTTGCGTTGCTATTTGTTGATTTAGATTGTCTTCATCCAAATAGTCTTCACTTGAAACAACGGCATCCGCAAGCTGATATTTGTTTAATTCTTGTTCAATACTATCACATGCAGTAGTCACTCTTGTAATAGTTGGTATAACAAGATCTGTAAATAATCCTTTCCCAGCTGTATAAGCAGCTCCAGACAATTTGCGCCCGTCCACAGCCTGAATCACTTTTTGGCTTCCAGCTTTTAGCTGTGTGATGGTTTCTTTCCCACTTGATAAATTTTTAGACAGAGCTTGGATTAACTTGCTTGATTCGCTACTTGAATAAATTAGTCCCAAGGAAGTTCATTCCTTTCCTTATAAAGAGTTTCTCGTTCCTCATCCATTTGACAAATCTCTTTCTTGAAAGCAAATGTAAACTCTTCGTGGGCGTTTCGTATTTGTTGCCGAAAACTATGCGCCATACAATCATTCCTTTGCTGCATTCGAAAATCTTCTTTATGCTGATAGTTCGCATTTTCTTCATTCAATATTTGTAATCTTTGAAACCCGTTCTGCAAATCCACTTCTAAACGCTCTAGCGCATTTTCTATTGTAGCTCGTTCCTCACTCAATTGGTCAATCTGATTCTCTTTTTCTACAATTAGTTGATTATAAGCAGTTCGTTTTCCCTCATTCGTTTTCTCTACCAACTTTTTTCATCTCCTAAAATTTAATCTGGCTATCTTGAAGAGCCATCATTTCGGCTATTTTTGGAAATTTCTCACTCTCGGCCTGCACACAATCTACAAGCTCAGCTAAATTTGGTAACAACTGGTTATTCACTTTTTTTCCTGTTTGCATGCTTGAAATCGTACTTTTAGCTAAAGAAACCTGTTCTCCCTTATTAACAGAAATTGCTTTGACATCAGCAACTGCTGTATTTGCTATAGTCGTATTAGATGCTATTTTCCCCATCCCTTGTGTTTCCTTTCTATATGTATTGTTTTCTTCCAATTTTAAATATAGCACACGCCCCGGACCATGTCTACGCTCGTCTCATGACACAAAATTAGGCTCCGTGTTTCCCTTAAAAAACAGAAAACAGGAGCCTAGAATGCATACTTTAGAATCCGATAATATGATAACCGCTATCGACGTGAATTAACTCGCCTGTAATGCCTCTTGAAAGTGGGCTAAACAAGAAGAGTGCCGTATCGCCAACTTCTTCAGGCTGTGTCGAGCGTTTAAGCGGTGCTTTTTCCTCCACAATTGCAAGAGATTTCGTGAAACTGCTTACTCCGCGTGCGGATAATGTACGAATTGGGCCTGCGGAAATTGCATTGACGCGTACGCCAACTTTGCCAAGATCCATCGCCATATATTTGACAGTAGCATCAAGAGAAGCTTTTGCTACACCCATAATATTGTAGTTTTCGACAACGCGCTCGCCGCCAAGATACGTAAGTGTCAGTAAGCTCGCATCTTCTGTTAGCATATCTAAATGTTTTAACGTGCGCGCAACAGCTGTAAAGGAGTAGGAGCTAATTTCGTGCGCTTGTAAGAAACTTTCGCGGTCTACTTCTAAATAATCGCCAGCTAGGAAATCTTTGTTGGCAAACGCGATACAATGCGCTAGACCACTAATTTTTCCAACGTGCGCTTTAATCGTTTCAAAAGCGGATTTAATGCCTTCTTCGCTTGTTACATCACATTGAACGACAGGTGCCGCATGATTTTTTTCCGAAAGTGTACTAGAAAGTTCATCGATGCTTTTCTTCGCGCGCTCATCCGCATATGTAAAGACAAGACTTGCCCCCGCATCATTTAAAGATTTCGCAATCGACCAAGCGATACTGCGTTTATTCGCTACCCCCATCACAACATACGTTTTTCCCTCTAAAGTTAAATTCATTACTAATTCCTCCTCAATTTGCATTGCCTTTTCTATTTTACATCATTTTAAAGCTCATTTTCCACATTTTTCTAAAGAAGCGCTTGTAAATCTTCTGGCAAAGGGATTTCAAACTCCATATACTCTTCGGTAAAAGGATGCACCAAGTGTAGATGATACGAGTGTAGAGCGTTTCGTGCTAACAATTCATTTGGCCCACCATACATCGTGTCACCGATTAAAGGATGGCCGATATAAGAAAAGTGCACCCGAATTTGATGCGTCCTTCCTGTTTCAAGCTCAATTTGCAAATGATCAAACGACGTGTAACTGCCAATTCGCTTGTAGTTTGTCTTCGCATATTTCCCGTCAGGCGCGACCATGCGTTCCATGATGCTAATATCGCTATTACGCCCAATTGGTGCTTCAATAAAACCCTCGTCCTCCGCCAAGTTGCCCGAAACAAGCGCCTGATAGCGCCGTTTTAACAGCCCCTTTTGAAGCGTCCAGCTTAGACGAGCGTGTGCGAACCGATTTTTCGCAATCAACATCAGACCAGATGTTTCACGGTCTAAACGCGTCACAATGTGAATCGCCGAATCGAGACCAATTGTTTCATAGTAACCCTTTAAATGATTCGCAACAGACCCACTCGGATGATACTGCGCCGGAATGCTCGCCATGCCCGCTTCCTTGTTCAAAACTAAAATAAAATCGTCCTCATACACAATATTTAGCGGTTTAAACTCCGCAATTAAACGCGTGTTTTCCTTTTCAGGTGGAAAATGGATACCAATCTTATCCCCCGCCTGAACTTTATACAGCACATTTTGTTCCTCGCCGTTTACTTCAATTTTGCCCTCTTCATTATATTTCACCGAAGCAAGTAACTGTTTTGAAATATGATGATGTCGTAAAAACGTTCGAAGTAAAATGCCCGTTTCTTGTTCACTAACTCGCCACTCTAAAAACAAAACCTTTTTTCCTCCTAGTCTTCAATAAAGGAATCATGCACTCGTTTCCAAAAAGGGAACGACCGAAAACGAGCAAATTGCATCTCCACACTTGCTACTTCATATACAATTTCGCGCACATCGCGATGCAAAATACTTAAATGATCCACTGAAATTTGAAAGTCTTTGTCATTTACTGGTTTTAATTTCACTTGATGATGTTCTGGAAAAACAAGCGGACTTCCAATCGTCCGGTAAATGCGGTTATTGATGGAAGCCATTTCCGTAAGCTGCATGGCTTTGACAGATGGATGCATAAGGGCGCCGCCAAGCGATTTGTTGTAGGCTGTTGTGCCACTAGGCGTGGACATGCATAGCCCGTCACCGCGGAAGCGCTCGAAATGACTTTCATTAATCATAACATCAACGACAAAGGGACCTCCGGAACTTTTTATCGTGGATTCATTTAAAGCTAAATAAACGGCTTCTTTTTTCCCTAATTCGTAGTGGACGGTCGTTTTTAAGAGCGGATAGCACACTTTATCATATTTGCCTTCTGCAATGCGTTCCACTAACTTTTCCGCTTCGTTCGGGCGCCAATCTGCGTAAAAGCCCAAATGCCCCGTGTGAATCCCAACAAACGCCGTTCGGTCTAAGCGATGTTCATATTCATGAAAAGCAGCGAGCAGCGTCCCGTCACCACCGATGGAAATGACAATTTCTGGATTTAGCGCATCATACTCCATTTCGTATTCATCAAAAGCAGCAATCATCGTTAGCCTAAGTAAATTGGACTTTTCGTCCCCTTTCGATGTAATCACATATTTCACTGTGCATTCTCCTTTTATCGTTCACTATTTTTTAGGCAATTCATGATGACTTTGCGTCTTACTTTTCGGCACATCTTTGTTTTTCGAAAAATAAACTTGCGCTTCTTGAATTTCTTCGCGAATTTGGCTCATCTCTTCATCAAGTTGAAAAGCCGCTTCCGCCGCACGTTTCAAACGCGTGTTAATCGCTTCTGGAAACTCCCCTTGATATTTATAGTTTACAGAATGTTCAATTGTTGCCCAAAAATTCATCGCCAGCGTCCGAATTTGAATTTCGACAAGAATTTTTTCCTCGCCACTAATTGTTTCCACCGGATATTCAATCACCACATGGTACGAACGATAACCGCTCGGCTTTTTATTCGCAATATAGTCACGTTCCTCCACAATCCGAAAATCTTTCCTTTGTCTAAGCAAATGAACGACCGTTTCAATATCATCAACAAATTGGCACATCATACGTAGACCCGCAATATCCTGCATTTCTTCCGCCAAACGATCTAGCGCTATATTTTTTTGATTCGCTTTATCTAAAATACTCGCAATCGGCTTTACCCGTCCTGTGACAAACTCAATCGGTGAATGGTTATTTTCAAGCTGAAACTGCGCACGCATTCCCTTCAGTTTCACTTTTAATTCATCGACAGCCTGCTTATACGGTGCCAAAAAATCTTCCCAATGGTTCAAAAAACTCACCTCATAGACTGAACTTTTATTCATACCCTCTTATTTTACCATATTTTCCTCATTATGTTACTATAGAAGAAAAGCACGAAAAGAGGAAAATGCCCATGGAAGAACTGGAAATCGAGTTCCGTAATCTTTTGTCTGAAAACGAGTATGAAACCCTTTGCGATTTATTTCGCTTAAAAGAAACCGATTTTTTCGAGCAAACAAATTATTATCTCGATACACAAGACTTTGCTCTAAAACAGCGCCTTAGTGCCCTTCGCATTCGCCAAAAAGGAACGCACTTTGAAATGACACTCAAAACCCCACAAGGCGATGGCCTACTTGAAACCTCACAACTTCTAGGTAGTGACCAAGCAAAAGCCATTTTTGACGGCGCCAATATTCCAACCGGACCAGTCCGTGATAAATTAGCCACACTAAACGTGTCCCATGAGGACTTACACTATTTTGGTTCCCTAAAAACAAGACGCGCAGAAGTCGCCTACAAAAAAGGCCTTTTAGTATTCGATAAAAATTTTTACGGCGACAAAATTGATTTTGATTTAGAATATGAAGTTTCCGATTTTGAAAAAGGACAAGAAATTTTCAATCATTTCTTAGAGAAAAACCGTATTTCTCCCCATCCCGCTTTAAATAAAATCGAACGCTTTTATAACTATACATATAAAAGTGATATAAATTAATAAAATTAAGCGGTAAATATGGCGATTTTATTAAACTTATGCAAATTCTTCTGTTTTCTCAGGTACAATTATTTGTTAATTTATTAGGTGACTGCTAAAATGAGTATAGATAAAAAGTGTATCAGCAAATGCTAAAGAACATTTTCACACTGGTACAAAGACTATGACAACGAATTTATGTCAGAAATTAAAAATCAGGTGATTAAAAATGATTAATCAAAATTTATATTATACGTCCATCGCAAATAGTAAGCCGATTGAGATTTATTTATTTTTCGATCCAGCCTGTAAAGACTGTTTCGATATGGAAGCAAACATTCGGCGCCTGCAAATGGAATATGGTAACTATTTTAAATTAAGATATATTCTTCATAATAATCTTCAAACTTTCATGCGTAAGCAAAAGCGTTCCAAAGAAAATCTTCCTTTGAAAGAACAACAAATGCTTGCTCATCGCTCCTATGTTTCTTGTCTTGCCGTTAAAGCAGCTGAACTTCAAGGAAAAAACCTTGGAATCTCGTTTTTACGCAAACTTCAAGAAGCTTATTTTGTGAACGAAGAAGATATTTCAAATGAAAGCCTCCTTTTTGAAAAAGCACGTTCGACTGGACTTGATTTAACCGAGTTCCGTAAAGACTTTAGTTCGAACATCGCTAAACGCTCCTATATCGGGGATCAAAAAGTGGCGCGTGAAATGGAGATTACCGAAAATCCAACGGTTGTTTTCTTTAATCGCAACATTGAAGATGCCGGTCTGAAAATTACAGGCCTACATCGTTATGATATTTATGTCCATATTTTATCCGAGCTTTTAAACCATTTCCCTGAACCAGAAGAAAAGCCATCGATGGAAGAATACATTGAGCTCGTTAAAGTAACAAGTTCCCACTCAATGGCGCAATTCTACAACGTATCACAATGCCAAATTGAACGCCAAATGAAAAAGTGGCGCCTCCAACAAAAAGTAACACCCGTCGAATTAAAAGACGGTGAAATTGTTTGGCAGTATATCGGTTAAAAATGTTAAATCAGAGCGGTAACGAGTCGTGTACCGCTCTTTTTTTGTGCATAAAAAACCGATTCCAAAAATTGGAATCGGCTCGCAAAATCATTTAACTAATTCTAAACCTGTTTTTTTAACAATATAAACAGTAGTAAGGTTCGTTTTCTCTAATAAACTACCGTTTTGCATGTTTTGAATGGTTAGTCTACTAGCGGCCTCACGATGACTTACTTTAATGCGGTCGCCTTCTGCCAAATTGATGCGCGTTGTTTTCGTAGGATAATCTGTTGTCCCATAATAATCTTGGCGGTATTTCCTTGTTCCATTTTTATCCGCAATATCAATCGCGGCATATGAAGCTGTGAAGTAATCATGTGGACGATTCCCCGTTACCAAAATAGTTGCTTGCATGTCGGTTAGCGAAACGTTCATCGTCGCAACAACATGATTACTTAATCCCTTCAACACATATTGAAAGTCATAGCCGGCAGCTTTAGGCACTGGAATTTCTGATGTACTCACTTCTTCTAAGCCAGTGTTAGTCACACGATACGTAATTAAATCCCCTTTTTTCAAGAAAGTTTGGTGCGTCTTCTCTTGAATTGTTAAGCGTGAACCCGATTCCTTATGCGTGACTTTAATGTAATCCCCTTCAGCTAAGTGAATCTGAGTTGTGCTTGCTGGATAATTCGTTGTGCCTACAAAATCTTTCGTATATTTTTCCAGACCATTTCTATCTAAAATCGTAATGGAGGCATATGAGCTCGCAAAGTAAGAATGTGGCATGTTGGCATTAATCGCAACAGTTGCTTGCATATCTTTTGGCGACACATTCATTGTCGCGATAAGATGGTTCCCCCACCCTTTAAATGTATACACATAATCATTCACGAAATTCTTTTCTTCTTTCCCGGGAAAAAGATTTTTATATTTCTGCAAATACTCCGTTTTAGCCGGTTCAGTAAGCGACTGAATGGCCACAAGTAGATGTTTCTTGCCCTCAACCAGTGAGAGCGGCGCAGCTTTCATTGTTTCGTCTTTCAGGAGCGCATCACCTATTGCTACCACTTTTTTTTGAAAATCTTGTTCCGCGTTATTTTGTAATTGTTGATTTTTTAATCCCCATTTCGTCATCACCCACACATTATCACTCCTTGACGAATCAACAATACTTTCTTTTGAAACGAGTCTTCCTGCTGTTTCCGCGTGATAAACCTCTACACGATCCCCTTCTCTAAAAGCAAATTCATCTATCCCAGTCGAAGCATTAGTACCGTTTATTATTTTGTGATAGCGAACTGCACCCGATGCGTTTTTAACGGTAATTTCTGCGTATTTCCGATTTCCGAAATAGCTATGCGGCGTACTTGAAACGACTGAAAGCTTGGCCATTCCTTGGTTTACATCAGTTTGAAAACTGGCAAAAGGTTGATTGCTAAGTCCTAAAAATTGAATCGTTTGGTTGCCAATAAAACTTTTATTAATTTTAGTCAAAGAAATATTTGCATTGTTTTTCGCTTCTTTTACATATACGTATGATGTCTTAACGTCATACTTGTCCGCCTGACTACCAACCACTTCTAGACTGTATACGCCGTTTGGAACACTCGTAAAAGTCATTGACCCGTTGCTAATTACTTTTTCTTGAACCGTCCTAGTTCCATCTTTCAAACGAATTTTGCTTCCAACTAAATCTGAAATATTATCAGCTTTTAATGTTAGCGTTAAATCGCCTTTTAAATCAAGCGATGCAATTTCTTCATTTTTGACCATCTCAAAATTCGATGTAATGAGTAGCTTAGCATCAAGTAAATTCCGTGCACTGGCAAGCTTATCTTTAGGTACAATATGAGCAAGCGAAGCCACGGCTGGATAACCTTTCGCACGGTTCACAAACTCTTGATTTCCACTTAATGTCAGTCCCCATTTCTCTAAAACTGGTGAGAAATCTAGCTGGCTATATTGGCTATAATATTCATTAAATAAATCTGGCAATGCGTAGGCTTCTGGATTAAAGTCAGGTTCGTTTGCAGCTTTGCGGTAACCTTGATACATGGCAGGTAACGCATCATTTCCCGCTTTTTGTCTAAGCATCGTAAGTAAAATTAACTTTTCCCTAAGCCCAACAGATTCATATGTCCCATTTTTTTCAATTAAACTTTCATACAAACCTTCCTCAACTGCTTTCTTATTTCCGTAGTCGAAAAGCCAACCATTTTTATCCGCCGCTTTTCCGTAGTGCTCATACTGATATTGAACGCCATATAAATTATTGAATACTTCCCCAGTATACATTCCCTTGCTATCAAATCCAGCTTGGTAGCCGTGTCCAATTTCATGAAGCTGTCCCCAGTCAGCTTCCTTTAGCCATGACTCAATCGAAGGACTGGTCATCGCGGTCCAGTTCCAACTATAATAAGCTCCACCAGGACCGTTTGCATCGGCTTTCAAGAAATAACGGTTGGCAGAATTCTTGTTGTAAGCTGTCAATCCGTCAAAACCAGCAATTTGATTATACATCTTAAATAGTTTTTCATAATGCCCAATTAATGCGTCCAAAGAGTTGAAATCTCTCATATTTCTAAGTTTTTCTTTGTCCCCTTTCGGAACGAACAATTGAAAATCTTTTCCTTGAACTAGCGCATATTCACTATTAAATTGATCCCACATTCTGAAGAAATCTCGTTCGCTGTTTTGACTCTTGTAGGTAGGTAACGGTTTTTGTGCTTCATTTGAAACGACCTCATACTGAATGGTAGCACTTGTATCTCCAAACGGTGTATCAATGAAAGGCACTAAACTTTTTGAGCTACTAATGGTCACCCAATTTGTTCCAACATTCACCGATTTTTCAAATTGTGAATCGTTGCCTAGTAATGATAACTTAAGTGTACGCCCAAAATTTGGATTTGTTTGACGAACTTTTAAAACTTTCCCAGCTTGTAAAATAAAACCTAAATCTTGCCTATCGTGATTCACTCCCTTGCTCATACCTGAATTTCTAATCCAAGTGGGGTCTTCGATACTAAAAATATGCTTAGTATTAACGCCATTTGCATAAGAAACTTGTACAGATACGACCATCGCTAGGCAAAATAACAACATTCCAAACAAAATCTTTTTCATTTCGTTCCTCCTATAAAACCATGAATCGCTGCAGCATTTTTAGTATAGCACAAAAATTCTGAAAAATAGTGTCCATTCTATGGAGATTTAGGCTCAAAACAGACCGATTTTATTTCAAAATAAAAATTACAAAAGATTGCTAAATCTATCGTTTAGGCTTTTTTATACAAAAAAAGATCAGACTGGTGACAAACAGCAATCTTCGTAGTTCTTGCCTCCGCTCCGGTGCGGTACTCGGCAATCCATGAAAATCTCACCATTTGTCATCAGTCTGATTGTGCGTAGTATGTTTTGTTTGGCTTAAGTTTAGAGTTTTTCTACAAGCTGAAGATATCCATAACAGATATCCTCATCCTTTTTATTTCTTCTTCCTCATAAAATAAAATGCTTCCACTGGTTTATCTACAACCATTTTAACGGTCATCATTGCATTTGGTGCTCGGTCAATTGCTTCGCCGTCTGCATTCCAGATTTCACGCACCACTTGTTTAAAGCCCGTATCGCTCGGCCCGTAAAATTCAATTTCATCACCGACACCGAAATTATTCCGCTGTTGCAAGGTTGCAATCTTCGTTTTTTCATCATAATCAAGCACTTGCGCGGCAAAAGCATATTGCGGTATTTTCCGCGTCTTTCCGAAAAGCTGCTCATCTTCTGTTGGTTCTTTGTAGAAAAACCCTGTTGAAAGTTCGCGCTGCGCCACTTTCCAAAGCTCGTCTTCCCACGCTGGATCAAACTCAAAGTTTTCCGGATCTGCGCAGTAAGCATCTACCACTTTCCGGTAAATACTCGCAACCGTTGACACATAATGAATGGACTTCATTCGGCCTTCGATTTTCAAACTATCGACGCCAGCATCCACCATGTCAGGAATAAAGCGAATCATTGACAAGTCCACTGCACTCATGGAAAATGGCTCCTCGTCATCGTCCACCAAGTTTTGTGGTTTTCCGTGGTCCATCTCAAACAAATCATATTTCCAGCGGCAACTTTGCGCACAACCACCGCGGTTTGCGTCACGATTCGCCATATGATTCGAAAGTGTACATCTACCTGAATAAGAAATACACATCGCTCCGTGGATAAAAGCTTCCATTTCAACATTCGTATTTTCGCCGATTTCGCGAATTTCTTTCATGCTGACTTCGCGCGCTAAAACGACACGCTCAAGCCCTCTTTTTTTCCAAAATTCAAGCGTTTTGTAATTCGTGGCCGATGCTTGCGTTGATAAGTGAACTGGAAGTCCCGGCGCGCTATCAAAGCAAATTTGAATGAGTGCAGGATCGGACACGATAACTGCATCAATACCAATGTCGCGTAGCTTTAAGAAAAATTCACCCGCGCCTTCTGTATCCCCCTCATGGGCAACCATATTCGCTGCGACATAAACTTTTGCCCCGTGACCATGTGCAAACTCTACGCCTTCTTGCATTTCTTCAAAACTAAAATTTCCGGCACGTGAGCGAAGCCCAAATGCCTGTCCACCAATATATACAGCGTCCGCTCCGTAGCGAATCGCAATTTTCAACTTCTCTAAATTCCCTGCTGGCGCAAGCACCTCAGGTTTTTTTAATGTTGTCTTCATCAATATTCCCCCTACTTGACTTCATCCGGATTTTTCAAATAAAACCCAGCACCTAGTTCACGTGTATCTGGAGCCAGATTTGCTAAACGGTTAACAAATGTTTCCGCAATAAAATTCCCCGCCATGAGCGCCTCTTTTGCTTCCACAAAAAGCTTCGCAATCGCAACAAAATCCGCGCCATGCAAAAGAATCCCATCGAGCTTCCACGTTGTCACACCAGCGTCAAAAAGCTCCTCCAAATAGGGCATCATACTAATATCTTCTGTACTAAAAATATGCGTTCCATTTTCATCTTCATAAATCGGCAACATGCTGTCCGCATCATTTGGCTCTCGTAAATAAAGCCCCCGCGTCTTGTCAGCACTCTCGTCAAGCTCAACTATATTATAATAATTCGTGACAAGCTTTCGTTTCGATTGATGAATACAAGTTGGCCCGTAAACAAGCACTTCTACGGGAATATCTAGGCGTGCCGCAATTTGCGCGACTTCCGGCCGAGTTAATTCGCGTGCGAGTACCGCACCAGTGGCCCCTTGTTTTACCCAAAAATCAATTTGTTCGGCGCTCGTCACAAAAGTTTGCGCATCATAAATGAATGGCACAGATAATTCCAGCTCTTCAAGCATCAAAATAACGCCTGGATCCCCTACAGCAATTTTATCTACCGCCATTCTATCAAGCGCTTTTAAAAATGCCGGAATCTCTTCGACGTGCTCATTGTGCATCAAAGCGTTCACCGCCACAATCACCTTTTTCCCAAAAGAATGGGCTAAGTTCGTGATTTCTTCTAATTCCTCATTTGAAAAAGAAGCTGGCAATCTAAGGCCGAAACGACTATTTCCAATATAGAGCGTATCGACTCCGGCGCGAAGCAAATTTTCGGCTTGCAGTGCTGATTCTGCTGTCGCAATAATTTCCATATTTAATTCTCCTCTTCTCCTTTTAACTTACAATGAATAATGTATCACAAGTCTGCCATACGGGCAATACTTCGCAAGTATGTTGTTTTCGCCAAAATAAAAGCTAGGCCCCGAGGGAATCCTAGCTTTTTAAGATTCATTGTCATCATCGCGTGCTTGTTCAATTCGTAGTAGTTTCATGATTGGTCGGTAGTTTTGACCGATTAAGCCGAGCGATTCAATAAAGATTTCAACGAGGAGAAGAAGTACGCCCATCAGCAAGATGGAGCCCCAAATCGTTGACATAGTAAAAATGAATGAAAACAGTGAAAATAGTGCTGCAATCGCGTAAATTAAAATAACGGTTTGCCGATGTGTGAAGCCTAAATTCATCAATTGATGGTGAATATGCGATTTGTCGGCCATTGCAATCGGCTGTTTGGTGACAGCTCTTCTAATAATCGCAAAAATCGTATCCGAGATAGGCACACCTAAAATTAAAATTGGCACAATCAGGGAAACAAACGTAACATTTTTAAAGCCCATCACCGATAATACAGCAATGATAAAGCCTAAAAATAACGCGCCCGTATCGCCCATAAAGATTTTCGCTGGATTAAAATTATATGGTAAGAAACCTAAAGTTGCGGCAATTAAAATTGCGGCAATCGAAATAACAATTGGGTCTGACATAATAAAGGCCATGCCTAAAATTGTAACCAGCGCAATTGTAGAAACACCCGCTGCCAAACCGTCCAAACCATCAATAAGATTGACTGCATTCGTGATGGCAACAATCCATAAAATCGTTAGCGGTACACTGAAAATGCCAAAATGAATTTCCCCGCCGAATGGCAGATTAATAAATTCTATGGAAATTCCGCCCCAAAAAACGATAATAAACGCGGCTAAAACTTGGCCAATTAATTTATAGCGTGCTTTAATTTCAAATAAATCATCAATAAATCCTGTTATCATCATCATCGTACCAGCTAGAAAAAGTGGCCAAATGAAGGTTTTATCAATCGGGAGTAAAAAAAGCCCAATTGAAAAGCTTATGTAAATAGCCAGACCACCAAGGCTAGGAATTGGTCGTACATTCACACGTCTTTTATCCGGTTTATCCGTCACATCAAAATATAAAGCGACTTGTCGCACTAGCGGCGTTAACACGATTGATGCAATCAGACAAAGGATAACAATCGAAGGTAACAAGGCAAGGCCTCCCCTACATTAAATTCTGTACTTATTATACGTCGTTATGCTTAAAAAAACAACGTAAATCCTAAATCTTAAGCTCTTCTTTAAAGCTTAGTAAACTAATTTTATACTAAATGCTAAAATTTGTGTCGATTTTTCGACTTTTTCCTAAAAAAGCTGACGTTAGACTTAATTTGTATTAAAATGAAAGTATTGAATAAGAAAGGATGAACAATTTGCGATCTAATAAAAAGAAAAAGCGCAAAGGCTTAAAAATATTTCTTACAATCTTGCTAGTTCTTGTTCTCGGAATTGCTGGGTACTTAGGCTACGCTTACTGGAAAACAACATCAACCTTTAATAAAATTCATACCCCAATTGAAGGAAAAGAAAACGCTAGTGTTGATTTAGAAAAGAAACAACCCTTTTCTGTTTTAATTCTAGGCGTCGATGAACGCGCTGGTGATAAAGGGCGTTCAGATACTCTTATTGCGGCAACTGTAAACCCGAATACAAATAAAATTCAAATGTTGAGTATCCCGCGTGATACAAAAACCACCATTCCTGGATACGATTCAAATCCGCATAAGATTAATGCGGCCTATGCTTATGGCGGTGTTAAAATGACGGACGCTACAACAACACAGTTTCTAAACGGCATTCCATTCAACTATTACATCAAGATTAACATGGAAGGCTTCCGCGATTTAGTCGATGCGGTGGGTGGTATTGATGTTGTCAATGATAAAGACGGTCTGACGCTTGCCTCACAATCGGCTGATGGTAGCAAAAAGGTGTTTAACAAAGGAAAAATTCATTTAGACGGTGAAGATGCGTTAGCGTATGTACGAATCCGTAAAACTGATGCAGAAGGCGACTTTGGGCGTCAAAAACGGCAACAACAAGTTATGTCTGCTGTTGCTGAGAAAGCATTAAGTACAGGTATTATTTGGCGCTTTGACGGCATTTTAAATGCCATTGGCGACAACATTCAAACCGACTTTACAATGAACGATATTACACGTATCGCGAAAGATTATCGCGGCGCACTATCTAATATCGAAAACCTCCAAGTCAAAGGTGAAGGTAGCCGTGTTGATGGCGGCCCGTGGTACTATGTCGTATCCGACGCCGAACGAGCACGCCTGCACGATGAACTAGCTAAAAATCTTGAAATGAAATAAGACAAAAAAAGAACTTCCTCACGGAAGTTCTTTTTATTGTTTAACTTTAGCTACAAACTGAAATCTACTCCCCACATATTGCGAGCGAGTAAACTCAAATGGTCGACCATCTTCTAAAAATGTAATTTGTCTGAGTTTCATAACCGGTGAACCTAGTTTTACATCCAAATAGGGCGCAACCTTTTCTGAAACAAGCGCTGCCTCCATAATCTGTTCTGCCTCACCAATTTGCTGACCAATTTTTGTTTCCACCGCTTCATACAACGAATTCATAATATCCTCTTTTGTAAGAAGCGCCGCAATATTTTCAGGGATTGTTGCTACTTCGAATAAAATGGGAACTGAGTCTCCGTAACGAATCCGTTCAATTTTCATAACATTGCTTTTTTCTGGTATTGCTAGTGCTTCTTGCTCCTGCGTACTAGCAGGCCGAATACCGTAAGAAACGATGCGCGTGGAAGGCTTCTTTCCTGCCTGCAACATTAAATTAGTGAAACTTGTTACTGCTTCGAGTCGTTCAGTCAATTTCTTTTCCGCAATGAACGTGCCAGCCCCGACGCGCCTTTGCAAAATATTATCATCGACAAGACCTTGAATGGCTTGCCTAACCGTCATACGACTCACGTGAAACATTTCTGCCAGTTGGCGTTCGGCCGGGATTGCTGTCCCGACCTGCCAAACACCCGCCTCAATTTTTTGTTTAATTTCGGCTTGGATTTGAATGTAAATTGGAATTCCCGATTGTTTATCGATCATTTTTCAGCCCTCTTTTTTATAGAAGTGAAGCCGCCTCTTCGTCCACAATAATTGTCACATCTGGATGGTTTTGTAATACGGAAGCTGGGCAGTTTACATCTACAGATCCGTTTATAGTTGCTTTAATCGCTTCTTTTTTAGATTCTCCAAACGCAAACAAAATGATTTTTTTCGCATTCATAATCGATTTAATCCCCATGGAGTAAGCATGTGTTGGTACATCTTCTTCTTTTTCAAAGTGAACCTTATTTGCTTCACGCGTAGATTCTGTTAAAAGAACTTTATGCGTTAAAGAATCGAAAGAAGTTCCAGGTTCATTAAAACCAATATGACCATTTGTTCCAATACCTAAAATTTGAATGTCTACTGGGTGCGTATTTAAAATTTCTTCGTAACGTGCACATTCAGCTTCAGCGTCTGTTGCTTCGCCGTCAGGTAAGAAACTATCTTTAAATTTTCGTTTAGAGAATAGTAACTCGTTCATATAGTAATGATAACTGTTTGGGTCGTCTGCTGCAAGACCTACATACTCATCTAAGTTTACAGTTGTAATATCGCTTGTATCAACGTCACTTTTAATGAATTCTCCGTAAAACAATTCAGGTGTGCTTCCTGTTGCAAGCCCTAACGTTTTCACAGAACCATTTCGGATTGCTGTTTCAATAATTTCTAGGCCTTTTTTAGAACCTTCTAGTTTGTCTGCTGTTTTAATAAGTTGCATGTTTACTTCTTCCTCTCAATTAAACGTTTTTTTGACCATAAGAATATGTGGCAGTTAAGTTTAGGGCATCATCAAAAAGGTTAAAGTCAGCGTCTTTCCCTGCTTCAAGACCACCTTTTTTGATTAAATTAAACTCTCTTGCTTGATTGACGGAACTCATAAGTACCGCTTCTTCAATTGAGCAGCCCGTAAATTTAATCATGTTGCGGAAAGCATCGTCATAAGTCAGCACACTTCCAGCGAGTGTTCCGTCTTCAAGACGCGCTTGTTTATCCTTCACGATAACCGTTTGACCACCGAGTTCAGATTTCCCTTCTGGCATCCCTTTCGCACGCATCGAATCCGTGATAAGTGAAATACCGTGTGCGCCTTTCATTTTATAGGCTAGCTTAACCATGTCTTTGTTAACATGAATGCCGTCAACGATAAGCTCCGCCTGAATGCCGTCCTCGAGTAAAACGTGACCCGGAACACCAGGTTCGCGGTGCGTCATTCGGTGGCAGGCATTGTAAAGGTGTGTCGCATGGGTTGCCTTACTGGTTCTCAAATGCTCGCGCACATCATTGGAATGCCCGACACTAGGAACAACACCGAGTTCTTGGCATAAATTTTCAAAAGCAGGAGAGGTTTCATGTTCTGGGGCATACGTCACCACTTTGATTAGCCCGCCTGAAATGTCATACCATTTTTTGAACAGTTCAAGGTCTGGAGCTTGGATGTATTCTTCAGGTTGAGCACCTTTAAATACAACAGAAACGAATGGACCTTCTAAATGAATACCACCGATAACTGGCTCCTCTTTTGCTACTTCGCCAATTACTTTTAATGCTGCTTCAATATTTTTGTGCGACTGCGTCATCGTTGTAGGAAAATACGTTGTAATCCCCTCGTTTAACATGCCACGAACTTGTTTTTTGAGTGCTACTGGATCAGCGTCCATCGCATCATGACCGTAACCACCATGTGAGTGAACATCAATAAAACCGGGGACAACTTTTTGTCCTTTGGCATCGATGATTTCTTCTCCGCCATTTGGCTTAAAGTTACTCATGGAACCAATTTCCTCTACTTGTTTGTCGAAACGCATGTAAGCATTTTCCAAAACGAGTTTTCCTGTATAAATTGTTGCATTTGTAATTACTTTTACAGTCATTACGAAAGCCTCCTATTCTCAATCGGTCTATACCAATTATTATACCGCTTTTTTCAAAAAAAGCAACTTATCTTTTTTCTTTTTACCCTCAAAGAGAGAATTTAAGCAACTAAAAAACCACCTAGTAAGGTGGTTTTAGCTTGATACGTTTCGATGATTATTTTTTGTCTTTATTTTTTTCTTCTTCTTTTTTCTCAAGTTCAGGAATTAAGACTTCTTTGTTGTCGTCCTTTTCTTTTTTCTTGGATTCTTTTTCAAGATCATTTAGAAGTTCTTCCATGGATGCTTGATCTTTTTTCTTGAAGTTTTGTTTTTCGCGTTCGATGATGTCATCTACCATCGTTGTAAAGTCTTGCGCTTTATCTTTAATAACTTCTTTGCTTTTGGCTGTTTTCTTTTCAAGTTCATCCATCAGCTCATCAAAGGATTGCGAAAGTTCTTTAGCCATATCTGCTTTTTTGTTTGCCTCTTCAGCTAGATCGCGTTGTTTTTGTGCTTCGTGATAGTCAGAAACGCTGCCCCAGCTCATATCATGGATTACTTTGTCCATTTTTTCTGAAGTTTCAGCAGCATTTTTTTCAGCCATTTCAGCTAAGTGTTGTGTTTTTAAGTTTTTCCATTTTAAGCGCATTTCATGCATGCGGAGCTCTAAATCTTCTAATTGTTTGGAAGCTTGTTCATAGTGACCTTTTGTTGTTTCTAATTGTTCTTCGTATTGTGCCACTTCTGCTTTTGCAAATTCAGCAAGCTTAGTTTCGCCAGCTTCCTCAGCAATTTCTACTTGGCGGCGGCGCTTTTCAACATAAGTTTCCATTTCTTTATACTCTTTATAAAATAAGGATTTTAACTCGCGTTGTTTTTCAACCATGCGTTCTGCGTCTTTCATTTCAGCTTTTGTTTTATCCATGTAATATGTTACCGAACTGCGACGTTTTTCAGCGCGCTCATCAATTTTCTTAGTGACCTCTTTATTCCATTCTTTCATTTTATCAAAGAAATTTGCCATTTTGTTCTCCTCCAATTATTTATTATATGGGTAATCAAATGTATCGTTGTTATCATTTCGTTTATTACGGTTATTTTTAGTTAGGAAGTAAACAATTGCTGCAATGACTAGGACAACAATTGCGCCTTTTAAATTTGTAAGAATCATTAAGGCTCCGATACCAATAAGTATACCGTATACGACTTTTTCACCGACTGATTTTGTTTCAAGTAATTTTTTAAGCGAATAGAAACCTAAAACGGCTCCGAGTGTTGCCATAATTGCAGGCCATAATAGCGTTAAGATTAGACCAATTAAGATGACAACGAGTATCGCAATGATTATGCCTCTCATCATTTTTGCCTCCTTACTTTAACTGTATCCATCATAACGCGAATTTTCAACAAAAATAAGCAACTATAGAAGGAACTTCAAATCAGACTATAGGCTTACTTCCCTTTTGCTAAAAAAAACAAGAAAAAAATGGCATTAAACAAACGTTAATACCACTTTTCACTATTACTCTTGCGACCTATTTGCATAATTTACGCTTGACATCGCGCCTTCGGATACCATATTTTCTGCCTCAATTTCGGTTTCTTTCTCTTCTTCCTCTTCATATTTCTTTCGAATGTCATTCACACTGTCAAAAGGATCATTCGTTCGTTGCCGGTAAACGATATAAGATAATACGCCAACCACAGCTCCAGAAACGGCACCAATTAGCGCTAAGCTAGATTTTTTTCGCAAAACCCGCACCTCCTTATTACCCATTTGATTCTTTCCCGTTTGGAAATTTTTTCAAACAAAAACGATACTTAAAAAGTACCGTTTTTGTTATGTATATGTGCTTAAAATGAATCAAATGGGCTAACTTTTGGCTTGCGTACCCAACACATAATTGCCGCAATCAGGAATAGCAAGGCTGGAATGAAGCCTACCAAGAAAGTTGATGCAACAACGAAAAGACCCGCGAATAGGAATAAGAAGCCGGCAAGAACGGGCTTTTTATTGCCAACAATGAAAATAAAGCCTAGTGCTGTTAAAATGATGACTACAATTAAAGAGACAAGGAGAAAAATCGAATACTTGCCTAGTACATCAATTAACTGCATACTGGACGGCGCATCAGCCAAACTTATCCCCGATTTCTGTAATGTTTCTTCATAGTTTGCTATAAATATCTCACGCCCGCTTTGTGTAGCAGTTGAGTTTACAAAAGCGAAAGCATAGTAGGTCATGAGGCCTTGTAAAATGAGAGATAAAGCTAGACCGATACTGGTTAAAACCACTTCACCTGTTCTTTTAATCAAAATAAACTCCTCCTAACTCTCTTACTAGTTCAGTATACTATTAAATGTTCTGTTATTCCAAGTTTTTAAGTAAGTGCAATTTCATTTAAAAGCATGTATAATCAAATCAGACTTTGAATTAGGGGGATGAACTCGCATGATGAAGCGAATTTTCTTAGCTTATCTAGTGCCGATTTTATGTGTTGTAGGAGCGATTTTCTCGCTAATCCAGCTAAATCCAGTAAGGCCTGAAGCTGTAAGCACTGGAGTTCCAACGATTTTCATTCATGGTTATCACGGAACGGATCGCTCACTTCATGGCATGATTCGCCGTTTTGACCAAAAATATCATGTCGCAACGGATGCGATGATTGTCCATGTCAGCAAAATTGGCGAAATTTCAACAGAAGGTGAATATAACTCTAGCGCTAAGAATCCGCTTATTAATGTTGTATTTGACAATAATCGCGCAACTATTACGCAGCAAGCGATGTGGATGAAAAAGGTAATGGCTTATTTGCAAAAGCACCAACACATTACAAAATTCAACGCAGTGGCGCACTCGATGGGCGGTGGTGTCTGGGAGGCATATTTAGCATCGTATTCGAAAGATCCAAACTACCCGACCATTAATAAAGTTGTATTTTTGGCCGTACCACTTTACCCTGAAGAGTACATAAACGGCGATGAGCAAGTTGATATCCGAAACGAGGAAAAAGTCCATTCAAATTTTGCCGCGAGAATGGCGAAAGTTTTACCCGAAAATATCCCGATTTTGATTATTGCTGGTAATATAGAAGACGGCACGAACAGTGACGGGGAAGTAAAAGTGGACAGCGTACTGTATGGGAAAACACTTTTTAAAAACCAAAAAGTGACGACACATGTTATAGAAGAGCCGGATGCGACGCATAGCAATATGCACGAACTCCCTGCTGTTGACAAGCAAGTTATTCCATTTCTTTTTGGAAAATAAAAATGGAGGAATTTCTTCGATATGAAAAAAATCATCTTTTTAATACTCGCACTCTGTCTCCTTTTTTTAGGTTTTAGTTTTATTTTTCAAACGATGGATAAGCGGAATGCGGATGACAATAAGGCGAAACAAACGGTTAAAGCGAAAGCTGATGTGAAAAAGCCTCGTGAAATCGCTATTCCGACACTATTTGTTCATGGCTACGCAGGCACAAAAAATTCACTTGGTGGCATGATAAAGAGACTCGAATCACAAAATGATGCAACGAAATCACTTGTGATTACGGTTAAATCAGACGGCACACTTGATATTACGGGTAACTATGACAAATTTAGTCATAATCCACTCATTCAAGTTTTATTCGAAAATAATAAAAGTTCGATGGTCAATCAGACGGAATGGTTGAAAACGGTAGGTAAAGCGCTAAAATCGGACTACCATATTACAAAGATGAATGCAGTCGGGCATTCGATGGGCGGCGTTAGTTTGACAAATTATGTGGAGCAAACTGGAAATGACGCCGCATACCCGACGCTTGAAAAGCTCGTTTTAATTGGCGCCCCGCTAAACGGGCTAGCAATTGGTAACAGCGCATATGATTTGACGGATACAGGACCAAAAACAGAAACGGAACGCTATGCGAATTTTATTCAACATCAAGCATCGATTCCTAAATCGCTCGAAGTATACACTATTGCTGGTGACAAATTGGATGGCACAAAAAGTGATGGGAGCGTCCCTGTTTCAAGCGCGCTTTCTGGGAAATTCATTTTTTCGGATATATTAAACTATGAAGAAAAGGTTTTTGAAGGCGGCAATGCTGGACATAGCAAATTGCATGAAAACCCGGAAGTCGATGCTGTTATCGGCGACTTTTTATGGATTTCAAACGGATAAGATAACGCAAAAAATCACGCCGGCCTGGCGTGATTTTTCTTTTACAAGTTTAAGGATAGGCGAATCATATCGCGGCATTCAATGCCATTTTCGAAAATGGGTTCGGGGTAATGTTTCGTGAAATAATCTTTTTCGATATGTGTCATTCTGAATCCACATTTTTGGTAGAGCGCGAGCTGGCTCATACTGGAATTGCCTGTTCCGAGTTCAATTGTTCTGGCGCCGTATTTTTGTGCGATATTAATCGCCTGCGTAATGAGGTTTTTTCCGTAGCCTAAGCCCCTTTTTTCTTCCAAAATAGCGATATTCATGATTTCAATGGTTTTGGGGCGGGTTTTTAGTAAAACGATTGTACCGATGAGTTGCTCATGCTCGAAAAGACCGTAGCATTCGCCGCGTGCCAAGTAATCTGCGACGATTTCCTTTGATGGATCAGCATCGTAAAGTAGTGCATACGGGTAGTTTTCCGTGATTTTACGCATCATCGTTTTTCTTCCTCCTACCGAAAAAGTTTTTACGTGGTATTTCGCTCGTTCTCCGCACATCTAAAAGATCCAAAATAAATACGAATACTGGAATCCCCACAATCAACCCCCAAACGCCGAAAAATGCTTCCGAAAAAATCAGCACAATAAACGTATAAAACACTGGTAAATCGGTTTTTGAAGACATTAATTTTGGGTTTAAAATATACGTTTCGATGGCGTGCACGATGACCACAGTGAGCAAGATATAAAACACATCTGTAAACCCGCCGATGGAATACGCGATAATCGAAAGCGGAATACAAGAAATAATGACACCTGCAACAGGAATCATGCCGAGTACGAAAACCATGATGGATAAGCTAAGAAGCTGCGGAAAGCCCAT
Organism: Listeria sp. ILCC797; assembly: GCF_900186185.1. Lineage (NCBI taxonomy): Bacteria > Bacillati > Bacillota > Bacilli > Caryophanales > Listeriaceae > Listeria > Listeria sp. ILCC797. The sequence goes on along the minus strand of NZ_FYBS01000010.1, from coordinate 66,723 downwards.
AAGATAGAGGGCAATCGTCGTAATAAATGTGTTTACAAGTGCAATAAGAAGTTGCGCTTCTAATACGACACCGAATGTTGAAACGAATTTGCTTCCAAAATAAGCGAAATCTTTAAAAATAAAGCCAATTTTGCTTGTGAAAAATTGTGATGTAAACTGCGTGACACGCTCTTTTTCGAGCGAGAAAAACAAACTTAAAATGAGCGCTAAGAAAAAGGACATCCCAATGGCACCAATGCCTGATAATGATGCGATAACAAATTCCACGCTAGCTTCTAAATATTTCTGTATATTCGATTGCTTCAACAAATCCACAATCCAATTTACCATCGTATTGTCGCCCGGCTGGTTATACATGGCAACGAGCATATTCACGAGATCTGAAATTTGCTGGATAAGAATCGGCAAATAATAAACAATCGCGATATATAAAAGCGCGGCAACGAGTATGTACAAAAAAATAACAATGAGTCGTCTCGGAATTCGAACGCGCTTTAAAATCACATTTTCGAGCCTTGTGACTAAAAACGCAAAGATAAACGTGAGTAAAATTAAATCTATCATACTGCGAACTAAATAAATGAGCACGCCAAGAATGACAAAAACAAAAAGTCGTCTCGGGGTGTCTTTCTTTAAGAACTGTGCGAACCATTCCATTTCGCCATTCCTCCTCTTCAATACTTTCAATGATAGCACATCTCCTTCCTCATCGCTATTTACAACCATTTAAAATTCCTTTACAATAAGCCTATCATCCTACCTTTAATTGAAAGAGGGATTTTATGAAATCGAAAATTGAGCGAACAACGCTTAGTAAACAAGTTTATACCTTTATTGAAGAAAAAATCCATTCAGGTGAATGGCAAGTGGGCGATAAAATTCCGAGTGAGAAACATTTGATGGAAGACTTGAAAATTAGTCGAAATACTCTCCGGGAAGCCGTCCAAGCTTTATCCCAAATGGGGCTTTTAGAAGTACGTCAAGGGAACGGGACGTTTGTTGTGGCGAATAGTCCGCTTCAAGCTGTTTTGCAGGAGCGTGTTTCGAAGTCTTCTTTGCTCGAAATTTTTGAAGCTAGACATGCGCTGGAGAGTGAAATTGTGGCTCTTGCGTGTGCTAGGCGAACGGAAGCTGATCTTGAGTCGCTTTATACGCTTGTGAAAAAATGCCAGCAGGCGGCTAATATTGACGAATTTATTCAAGCGGATATGGCGTTACATCATACTATGGCACTTTGTTCGAAAAATGCGCTCCTCACGGATATTTATGCACATTTATTTGATAAAATTCACACCTCCATTATGCACTCGACGTTGCTTCAGGCAGATCGTTTGAATAGTCATGAGGCATTAGTTGAGGCTATTTCACATCAAGATGTCAAAAAAGCACAACATGAGGTGGATTCCTACATTTCACTTTACAAAAATAGAATTTCAGATGAGGGGTTTTAATTGGTTATGCTAGAAAACAAACAGGTTGCACGCAATCAAAAGATATTTTTAATGACTGGCATCGTTTTGGTGGCTGTCAATTTGCGGATGCCGCTCACGGCTGTCAGTCCACTGCTCGATTATATTCGCGAAAGCATGCCTATTTCGAATACGCTGGCAGGATTTTTAACGACTCTGCCACTCATTGCGTTTGCGCTTATTTCTCCTTTTGTTTCAAAAATTAGTCAAAAAACAGGGGTTGAAAAACTCGTTTTTTATACGCTACTTATGATTTTACTTGGCAGTATCATTCGTCCTATCGGCAATCTAACTTTTTTGCTTGTCGGCACGCTTTTTATCGGGATTGGGATTGCGTTTGGAAATGTGATTATTCCTAGTTTAATCAAAAAAGAGTTTCCGTTTCAACTTGGCATGATGACTGGAATTTATTCCATTTCAATGAACTTATTTGCGGCGATTGCCTCTGGTTTAAGTGTTCCTATTGCGACTCAGCTCAGCGGCAATTGGCAGGCGACACTTTTTATTTGGGCTGGCTTTGTGGCGGTGGCCCTTTTAATTTGGCTGCCACAACTTTCAACCAAACGAGCCCAATTGGAACAGACGCATGTAGTGGAACAAAGTCAAACGGGGAATGTATGGCATTCTAAAATGGCGTGGCAAATTGCGGCAATGATGGGAATTCAATCGGCTGTCTTTTACATTTCGGTGGCATTCTTGCCTGTCATGGTTCAAGAACAAGGCTTTTCTAGCGCTGAAGGTGGTTTTATGCTTTCGCTCATGCAATTCGGCATTATGCCTATCACGTTTATCGTTCCTATCATTGCATTTAAAATGAAGAATCAGCGCGCACTCGTTTTATTTTCAGCGATTATGATGGTTCTTGGCATTTTAGGTTTGCTCTTGCCGATTCAAAACCTTGCGGTGCTCGCTGTTGCGATAGTATGTCTTGGCATTGGCTCGGGGACTTCCTTTAGTCTTTGTATGATGTTCTTCAATTTGCGGACCAACACGGCGAAAGAAGCGGCGGATATGTCAGGTATGGCGCAATCAATTGGTTATCTGCTTGCAGCTTGTGGGCCGATTTTGTTCGGCATTTTGCATGACTGGCTAGGAAGTTTTATGGTGCCGCTCATCATTCTTCTGCTCGCACTTGGCGTTTTTTGTATTTGTGGTATGGGCGCGGCTCGCAATAAAACGATTTTTGATGCTTAAAAGCTCACGCCAAATAAGACGGAAGACAGATGGCGAGACTGGCCATCTGTCTTCCGTCTTATTTTATTCTAATTTCGCAAGGCGCAACTGGTCTTGTTTGATTTCTTCAAGTAGGTCGCTATCCTTGTAAAGTTGTAGCGCAGTCAAAGCGAGTAATTTTGCCCCAAGTAAAAGGGCTTTATCTCCTTCGCTTGATTTTGCTGCTTCGCGAAATTCATCTGTGTGAGCGACGAGCGTTTCTGGTCCGATTTTAATAAAGGGGTGAATGGTTGGAATGACTTGGCTGACGTTGCCTGCATCGCTCGACCCGACCCCAGCCCCGTCTGTATCGCACGGAATATCTAACTGCTTTGCAATCTCGGCGAAAAGGTGATTAAACGGCTTATTTACCCAGACATTGTCAACTCCGTTTTGAATACGAATTGCGTTCATCTTAGCGCCGGTTTGTAAAGCGGCACCTTCTGCGACTTGGATAACGCGTTCGGTTAAAGTATTTAAGTTCTTGCGCTTCGCGGCGCGAACGAAAAAGCGCGCTTTCGCGTAATCTGGCACAATATTCGCCGCTTTACCGCCGTCCGTTATGATACCATGAATGCTCGCATCTTTTGGCAAATGCTGTCTAAGCGCATTAATCCCGTTGTAGAATTGAATGACGCCGTCCAGCGCGTTAATTCCTGCCTCCGGATTAGTTGCTGCGTGTGCCGCCTTTCCAATAAATTCAAAATCAAGCACATCAACGGCCGGGGCTGGCACCGTAACATGTGTTTTCCCATTTGGGTGAATCATAAGTGCTGCGTCAATATTAGCAAATAATCCCTCGCGCACGAAACTTCCCTTCGCACTGCCATTTGGCCCGCCTTCCTCAGCTGGCGTACCGTAAACGAGCACATCTCCACCAATTTCCGCCAAAACACGCGCAAGCGAAATCGCCGCAAATACACTCGTCGTTCCAATAAGATTATGACCGCACGCGTGCCCGAGCCCAGGAAGCGCATCGTACTCCGCCAAAAAGACAACTCGAGGCCCTTTTTTTCCACTGCTTTTTTCGGCAATAAAGGCTGTTTCATGACTAGCAACACCGCGTTTCAAAGTGAAACCTTCTTTTTCAAGTGTGTCCGCCAAAAGCTGACTCGCAAAAAACTCTTCATTCCCAATTTCCGGCCGCGCATGAATCGCGTGACTCATCGCCACAAACGTCGCCTGATTTTCCTCTAAATACGTCAAAATTTGCTCTTCCAAAATCCATCCCCCTATTCAAAAGACCTCAGTCTGATTGTGCCATGGTACGTTTTGCTTCAGTTTAGAGTTTTCCTTACAATCTGAGACCTCTTTTCAAAGAAAAGAGGTCCGATTTTTTATTAATATACCGCGCTTACACGTTCATGTCAACGCCTGTTTTGTTTCCGAAGGCGTTCCAATTTTTCTGCGATACGCGATTTGGCCGCTGCAGTGGCTGCTTCATTTTTTGTCACCGTACCGTCTTCTGCAATCAAAACGGCGTCGCCTTCTTTTAGGTCGGTTGGAATTTTAGCTTGTGCGATTTCAAATTCCGTTTCATCTGGTTTTATAAGAAACACCGCGATGCCATCTTCAATTCGGTCAAGCACTGCTTCCATTCTGTTCACCTACTTCGTTACCGCAATTCCTTGCGCTTTGATTTGTCTTACAATGCCATCACCAATTCCGTTAATCCGTTTTAAATCGTCAACCTTTTCATAAGGCCGCTCCGCAATGATTTTGCCTGCCAGTTCTGGACCGATAAGCGGTAAAAATTGTAATTCCTCTAGTGAAGCCGTATTTAAATTGATGGAAGTTGGCATTTCTTCCGACTTTCCTTCGTCGGTTTTGGATTCTGCCCGTTGTTTCGTATCCGCTTTATAACTGCTTCCGGATTTGGGCGTGCCCGCTTTTTCCGTAGCCACATTAAGCGTTTGTCCGTCTGTCGTAATCGTCACCGTACCGTTCACATCTGTTCCGTAAGTTTGAATGTTTCGCTCTTTTAGCCATTCCAAAACCTCGACGTGAGGATGCCCGTAACTGTTCCCCTTTTCCGCAGAATAAATTGCTACTTCCGGCTCTACTTTATCCAAGAAAAAAGGTTGGTTTGAAGTGGAAGAACCATGGTGCCCGAGGTCTAAGATGTCGGCTTTCAGGTTGATGCCGCTGTCCACCATCTCCTCTTCGCGCCCCTTTTCAGCATCCCCAGTGAAAATCGCCGAAATGTCCTTGTATGTAAGCCTGATTGCAATACTATCATTATTTGCATCGTTACTAAGTGTTTTTGGGCTTAAAACGGAGAGTTCAAACGGTCCAAAAGACGCCTCATCTCCTGTTCTGGGTTCCTTATATGCCGCTCCGGAATCAAGCGCCGCATCAATAACGCGCTCATAAATTGAGCTATTAAAAGTTAAGCCGTCCATCCAAATTTCCTTTGGCTTGTATGTTTGAATAATTTTATCGGCGTTGCCAATATGATCGGCGTGCGGATGCGTCAAAAGAAGCAAATCAATTTTTTCGACATTTTTTTCTTTTAAGTACGTCAAAATGCGATTGTCATCGCTCCGCCCAGTATCAATTAAAATGGTCGTGCCGTCGTCCGCCTCAATTAGGGTGCTGTCCCCTTGACCAACGTCAAAAAATGTAAAACTTGCGCCATCTAACTTTTCCGAAGAAACCTTGCTTTCCGCTTCTCCTGAAACGATGGACATGTTGCTACAACCCGATAATACGAGTAGTGCAGCAAATAAAACTACTAATTTTTTCATCTAGTAAAAACCCCCTGTTTTAGTAGCTTAACAGAACGTACGTTTTGCGTCAATCTAAAAAAACTGCAAGCTTTACGCTTGCAGTTCATTAACTTTGCATTTACTTGACCGTTTCCGTGAAGGAATATTTGACTTCCTCTGTTTCAGGATTATAGTCAATTTCCCAGTCGTGCTCTTTGAAGAACCAATAATCATGCTCTTCGATAAAGAACAGAATGCCTTCTTCTTGATCGGTTACAACGGCTTCGTTCGGGACAGCAGCAGAAACTCCAATTGAAAAACCTGGATGCAAGGAACTATTGGAGCCACCGTATTTAGCGAAAAGGCGAATACCGTTATCGCCTGATACATCGAACTCATCTTTAAACCAGCTTTGGGCATTTTCCGTCACTTTGATTTCCATAATTTCACTCCTCATTCCTTAATGGTTTATAGTTAGATTAGCAGATTTTTAATGATTAATCATGCATTCTGCTTTTATGCTTGATTTTTTTATACCTCTTTTCGCAAAACTTTAAACATTTTGTTAGATAACAATTTTCCCATACAAGTTCTGTTATATAACATCATTTGTGCAAAAAAAAGATGTGACTGCGCGCCACATCTTTCTCTCCTTATTTATCCAAAGGGCCTTTGCCAAGATAAGCTTTAAACATCCAAATATGTTTGTCAATCTCTGCTTTGAAGCCGATTAGCATGTCATTTGTAACATCATCGCCTTCTTTTTCAGAAAGCTCAATCCCTTGCTTATACTCATCGCGGAGAAGTTCCAACGTGCCTACAAGATCTTCCATCAACTCTTCCATCGTTTTTGGTTTCGTGTAAGGTGCTTCTTCAACACTCGCATTGTCTAAAAATTCTTTTAATGTGCTGAACGGGCTACCGCCAATCGCAAGTAAACGTTCCGCTACTTCGTCCATTTGTTCCCCAAATTCGCTATATAAGTCATCCATTTTTTCGTGTAAGGTGAAGAAACTGCGTCCGCGCATATACCAATGAATTTGGTGAATTTTTACCGTGAATATGTTTAAATTAGCGACTTGGTGGTTTAAGAATTCCTTTGTATCTACCGAGTTAATTGTTTTCATAATATCTTTTCTCCTCCTAAATAATAATTACTATTATATAATAATTATTATAAACTAATCCCCACATTTTGTCCAGTGTGGAAAGTATCACAATCTAAGTTTACCACAAAATCATTTTCCTAAACGATTTATTGTTGCAACGTTTAAAAATCTTTAGCATAATGGAATTTGGAGGTGTTTAAAATGTGGCTAGCATCCAAAACGGCGCCTGCTTTAGCGCGTGACATCGAAGCGTTTGAAGCGGCAAATCAAATTCAGTTACCTACGGCGTACCGGGCACTAATCGCGAAACAAAATGGCGGCTTCATTCAAAAAAATCATTTTAAAACGAGCGAGCCAACATCTTATGGCTTTGATTTTCTGGAAGTCTATCAAATTTTTGGCCTGCACAATTTAATCACAGAGCCTCCGGCAGCATCTGAAAATCCACTTTCTGGAAAGATTATTTATTTTTCTAAGGACGGCGAACGCTATCTTGGTTTTGATTATAAAACGGCTTTGCCGAGCATTTTATACGCCGATTTTGAAACCTTGCAGACGCTTACGATTGCCGCAAACTTTGATACATTTTTAGCGCAGCTTTACTTTGAGCCATTTGAATATGAAAATGTGACAACTTATGGGCACGCGAAACTTGATCAGATGCTCCTTCAGGCGGACTTTGATGGGAGAAGGAAAATTTTGACCTTGCTTGAAGACGAAGCAGATAAGCCGTGGTTTTTACATCATATTAGGACGCTTATTTTGGAAGGTGACGCGAAAAATGCTTTTACGCTATTCGAAAATCAAATTTTATATTTTAGACGAAAATTACCAAAAGCTCTTGTGAACGAACTTTTTCAGCAGTTTCAAGCTTGCGGTATTGATATTTCGACTTTAGAGAAGGAATGGAAGGGAGAATCATCATGATTAAAGTGATTTTTGTATGCCTTGGGAATATTTGTCGTTCTCCGATGGCGGAAGGCTTTTTTAGAAAACAAGTGGAGGACGCGCATTTAGCTGACCAATTCGAAATCGATTCGGCGGCAACGGGTACGTGGAATTTAGGAAATCCGCCTCATCGCGGTACGCAAAAGGTTTTAGAAAAACATCAAATTGATTTCAGTCATATGCGCGCGCGGAAAATTAGTTTAGCGGATTTTGAAACGGCGGATTACATTATCGGAATGGACGATGCCAATTTAGAAGATATTTTAGCGTTAGGCGGTGCAAACAGCTCAGCCTCGATTTATAAATTGATGGATTTTGTACCAAATAGTGACCGTTCGAGCGTCCCCGATCCGTATTATACGGGAGATTTTGATGAAACAGAACGTCTTGTCACAGCGGGAACAGAAGGACTTTTACAAACGATTCGAACGAAACATAACCTTTAAAATGTTTGGCGCATGCCAAATTGTGGTACTAATTAACGTACAATCAAAGGATTTGAGGTTTTAATATGTTAGGTATCATTTGGGGAATTATTGTCGTTTTATTCGTCGTTTGGCTTATCGGATTGATTTTTCATATCGCAGGTGGCTTAATTAACATCCTCCTCGTTGTGATTTTAGTTCTCATTATCTGGAACTTAATTCAATCTGCTAGAAACAAGCGAAACCAGTAATAGAACCGAAAAAAGCGCTAGTGAGTTTATCACTAACGCTTTTTTTATTTTGTTCCTAAATGCTTACTTTCGATAAAAGCCTTCAATTCCATACGCGTTTTTTGGCTCATGCCTTTTGCAATTTGTTCCGTCCAAGCTTCAATGCGCGCGCCGCCAGTTCGTTCCTTGTAATAGTCACGAATGATTTCATCATACGCATAATACAATTCTTTTTCTTTATTCCTATAGGTGTTCTCATGATAAATTAACCCTTCTGGCATTCGCGGTTTAGGCGCAGAATTTTGCACGGGCTGTCCCACTGTTAAACCGAATAGTGGAATCGCATAATCCGGAATGTTCAATAGCTCCGACACTTTCTTCAAATCATTCCGGATTCCACCAATATAGCAAACCCCGAGCCCCATCGATTCGGCTGCGAGCGCCATATTTTGGGCCGCAAGCGCCGCATCAATAACCGCCACTAAAAACTTCTCGGTTGTTTCTAAAGAATCGGCCGAAGCGTTGTATGCTTCCGCAATGCGTTTATTCCTTGCTAAATCTGCGACAAAAACGAAAAATTGCCCCGTTTTTTCAATGTAGCCCGTATTGTTCGCAATTTTTGCTAGTTCCCTGCGAAGCGATTTATCACTTACCCCGATAATCGAATAGGCTTGAACAAAATTGGAAGTAGAAGCCGCTTGTGCACTTTTCACGAGCAAGGTAATTTGCTCCTCCGAAAGCGGCTTATCTTCAAACTCACGTACCGAATAATGCCCTAAAATTTGTTCAATCGTTTCATTCATTTTAACTACCCCTTTAATCTTCAAAAACTTGGTGTTCATAGTGCGGCGCCTGATCTAGTTCGCCAAAATTTTGTTGCCGCAAAGCTTCATAAATTAAAATCGCAGCCGTATTCGACAAATTAAGCGACCTGATTTTATCCGTCATCGGAATTCTAAGCGCCGTTTCCTCATGTGCCTTTAAAAGCTCATCAGGCAGTCCTGTCGTTTCCTTTCCAAACACAAAAAAGTAATCTTTATCTGGATTGCTATAATTCACATCGCTATATACGTGGCGGCCGAATTTCGTAATAAAATAAAACTCCCCACCCGCATTTTTTTCAAAAAACTCATCTAGTGAGTCATAATAATTTAATTTTACGTGGTCCCAGTAATCTAGGCCTGCGCGTTTCAACATTTTGTCATCTGTGCTAAAACCGAGTGGTCGAATAAGATGTAAATACGTATCCGTCCCTGCGCATGTGCGCGAAATATTTCCCGTGTTCGCCGGGATTTCTGGTTGATAAAGTACGATATGATTTGCCATTTTTTACTCACCTTACTCCTAAAATTTTTTTCGCTTGTTTAATTTCTGCCAAAACGTCATTGTCCGTTTCTGCTTTTTCTGCTGTTAAAATGGCTGTTTCCGCGTTTTGGCCACCAATTCTAGCGAGCGCCCATGCGGCAGTGCCGCGAATGACTGGCCGCGCATCATGCAACAAGCAGCCGATTAAGTCGGGTATCGCCGTTTTATCTTTATACCGCGCCAGAATAATAATTGCGTTTCTTTGAATCGGCTTTTTCCCCCGCCAAGAGCCTGCCATATGCCCAAATTGCTCCTTAAATTCGCGATTTGAAATGTGCAGAAGCGGTTTCAATTCCGGCCGCACGCGTTCTGGGTCTGGTTCCATTTCAGGGTGCAAGTGGAAATCATGACCGCGGTTATACGGACAAACAACTTGGCACGTATCGCAACCATATAAACGATTATGCAACACATCGCGATATTTTTCTTCTAAAAAGCCTTTTGTTTGCGTTAAATAGCTTAAGCAAATTTTGGGATTCATTGCGCCTTCGCCGAGTAGTGAGCCAGTCGGGCAAGCTTTAACGCACTGATTGCAGTCACCGCACAAGTCGCCAATTGGCTCATCTGGCGGGAAAGCAATGTTCGTTAGCATTTCGCCTAAGTACACCCACGAACCGTATTCTTTCGTAATTAACAGCGTGTTTTTACCGCGAGCACCGATACCTGCTCGTTCTGCCACAGCCACATCAGATAATTCGCCCGTATCGACCATGCTTTTCATTTTAGCTTCGGGCACTCGTTTTAAAATAAAAGCTTCAATAAGTGCCAGCTTTTCGCGCAAAATCGTATGATAGTCGGTGCCCCAAGAAGCGCGTGCAAAGACGCCACGCCGCGATTCACGCTTGCTCACAGGGCTTTCCTTTAGCTTAGACGGATAGGCGAGCGCAATCGCGATAATGGATTTTGGCTCTTCGAAAATGAGTTCAGGATACACTCGCTCGTTTAAAACGGGATGTTCAAACCCGGTTAAAACCTCTTCTTTTTCGGCAATTTCCAAACGTTCTTTTAAAAACAAAAAAGGATCCGCAGTCGTAAAGCCAATTTTCTGCACACCAATTTCGGTCGCATACTGAATTATTTCAGCCTTTAGCTTTGTCGTATCCATGCGAAAACCTCCTTTTAAAATAAAAAATAAACGCAATGCTTCGCTTAAAAAGGTCGAAACACTGCGTTAGTAACAGTATGTAAAGAGCGGGTGAGGAGAATCGAACTCCCGACAACAGCTTGGAAGGCTGTGGTTTTACCACTAAACTACACCCGCACAATTGGCTTTATGACGTTGTTTGTAACAACTTTTATATCATAACACCAGATACTAATTTTGACAAGACCTTTTTTAAAAATTTATGTTTTTTTTGTTAAAAATTGGGTAAGCCTCACATCTAATCCGTCTGAATTTTAAACTTCTTTCCAAATTTATTCATAACCTATTCACATTTAGCTTTTACACTAAGATTATTCATAAAAAGAGAGAAGTGATTTCATGAAGAAAAAAATTGATTTTTATTTTGTTGGTATTATTTGTATAGCTATTTTTGTTAATTTTTATGGTATTTGGAATGATGCAACGGTTAATCCTTATTATACAGCAGCCGTTACAAGTATGGTACAAAATTCCCATAATTTCTTTTATGCCTCCTTTGATCCAGCAGGCTTCATTACTGTAGACAAGCCGCCTGTTGCTTTTTGGCTTCAGGCGATTAGCGCTAAAATATTCGGCGTTCATGGCTTTAGTGTCATTTTACCGCAAGCACTTGCTGGCGTTGGCTCCGTTATCCTTTTATATATCCTAATTCGGCCGCGCTTCGGAAAATGGGCGGCCCGTATTTCGGCACTTCTACTTGCGCTAACTCCAATCGCGGTAGCCGTTTCCAGAACAAATAACGTTGATGCCGTCCTCGTTTTCTTCCTAATGCTTGGTGCGCTCTTTCTATTCAAAGCTGTTAGGCGCGGAAAACTTGGCTGGTTGCTGCTCGCTTTCGTCATGATTGGGGTTGGCTTTAACGTCAAAATGTTGCAGGCGTACATGGTACTTCCCGCTTTCGTAGTTTTTTATTTACTCGCTACTAACATTTCTTGGAAAAAAAAGGCGGTCCATTTGGCGCTATCTCTCGTCCTCATGCTCGGTGTATCCGTTTCGTGGGCGGTTATTGTTGACCAAACAAGTGCGTCGAGTCGTCCTTACATTGGAAGCAGTCAGACGAACTCCGTCCTAGAACTTGCTTTCGGCTACAATGGCGTGGAACGTTTACTTGGGCAGGAAACCGGCACAGGAACCGGCGGCGGTAGCCCGTCTACTAGCAGTTACGGCGGACAAGGCGGCGCACCTAGCGGACAAAATGATGGCAGCCAGTCGTTCGGCGATGGCAATTCAACCGGCATGCCTAGCCCCCCTTCTGGACAAAACGGTGGCGGACAAGGCGGTTCAAAAATGATGGGTAGCGGCGGTATGTTTGGCACAGGCGAAAAAGGTCCGCTACGGCTCTTCCAAACGGCCTTAGGCGACCAAATTAGTTGGTTCTTGCCGCTAGCACTCTTTGGCATACTTGCGATTTTCATTGCGTATCGTCGTGAAAACGCAAAATGGTTCCACTTATCAGATGCCCAAAAGGAAATGGTTTTCTGGGCAGCTTGGCTTCTTCCAGTTGCCGGATTTTTCAGCGTAGCTGGTTTCTTCCATCATTATTATTTGATTATGCTCGCTCCTCCAATTGCGGCGTTAGCTGGCGCAGGGCTAGTCGCTCTTTTCCAACTATATCGCGAGCAGCAAAATTGGCAATCCTTTTTACTCCCAAGTGCCATTACTTTAACTGGTTTCTTGCAAGCCTTCTTCGTCTTTCAGTATAGCGCGCCATTTGCCATTGGGATTGCCCTTCTCGTAGCAGCGATTTCGCTTTTCCTCGTGTTATATCGCAAAGAATCGAAAGGTCTTACCGCAAAAATCACAGCGCTCGGACTGGCAATTTTACTAGCGGCACCAACCTATTGGTCGCTCACGCCTTTAATTTACGGTGGCAATAGTTCGCTTCCTGAAACAGGACCACAACTCGCAACTTCAAGCGGCGGCGGTTTCGCAGATGCTTCTGTGGACACTGGTTTAATCGCGTATTTAGAAGAAAACAATACCGGCGAAACATATTTATTCGGCACGACAGACGCGACAACAGCAGGCCCTTACATCATTAAAACGCAAAAAGCCGTCATGGCGATGGGTGGCTTTAACGGGACCGACCCGACGCTCACCGTAAGCGAACTGAAAACGATGGTTAAAAACGGCGAAATAAAATACTTCTACCTTCCAAGTAATAGTAAAGCAGCCGACTCAGACGTCATTAATTGGATTCAAGAAAATGGAACCGCAATTGATTCCAGCGAGTATAGTTCTGAAACAGACGCAAATTCGTCGGCCACTACAAGTGCTTTCGGAGCACAGGGCATGAATGGAACTGGAAATGGAACGCTTTATTTATTGAAATAGGAAAGGAAGATGATGTGAAATGACCAATCTAATCGAGCTTTCAGTAGTCATTCCAGTCTACAATGAAGAAGAAGTTTTAATAAGCAGCTACGAACGTCTAACGGCCGTCATGCGGGGTCTAACGCCTAATTTTGAACTGATTTTTGTGAATGACGGCAGCCAAGATAACACACGCCGCATTTTAGATGACCTCCAGGAACTAGATATGCACGTTCGAGTGATTCATTTTTCACGGAACTTTGGCCATCAAATTGCGATTACCGCGGGTGCTCGTTATGCAAGTGGCGCAGCCGTTGTAGTGATTGACGCCGATTTGCAAGACCCACCGGAACTCATTCCCGCAATGGTAGAAAAATGGCGCGCAGGCTACCAAGTTGTCTATGCGAAACGTTTAGTCCGTAAAGGTGAATCGTTTTTCAAAAAATTTAGTGCCAAAGTGTTCTACCGGATCCTTGAAAAGCTGTCCGATACCCCGATCCCTGTTGATACTGGCGACTTTCGGCTAATGGATGCGAAGGTGTGCAGGGCGCTTCGGCAGTTGGAGGAGAAAAATCCGTTCGTCCGCGGTCAGGTGAGCTGGCTCGGGTTCAAGCAAACGGAGGTCGAATACGAGCGCGATGAGCGGCTTTACGGTGAAACGAAGTATCCGCTCAAGAAAATGATTAAGCTTTCGCTTGACGGCATTACTTCTTTCTCTTATTTGCCTCTAAAACTCGCAACTTATCTAGGCGTAACGGTTGCCACATGCGGCTTCCTCTACATGATTGTCGTCCTCTTTCAAAAACTCTTTACCACCATGACGGTGCCTGGCTGGGCGTCTATCGTCATCATTCAGCTCATCTTTTTCGGCATCGTCCTCCTCGTCCTTGGTATGATTGGCGAATACATTGGCCGCATGTACGAAGAAACGCGGCACCGCCCGCTTTACGTGGTGGACGAGGCAAACGGCTTTGAGGCAAGCCATTTATACGCACTGAAAGAACAGATCAAATAAAATGAACCGCCCGAAAATCGGGCGGTTCATTTATTTAGTTTGGCCATAAACTAGGATTATGATAGTAGGCATCTAAATCCGAGCTAAACCATCTTCCATTTAATACAGTGTGGACAATTTTACTTTTGGCTGCTTCTGAAATGCTTGTGTCCGCTTCAATGCGTTCAATAATAGCTTGATTCGTATCCGTTTCTTGCTCCATTTTAATTTGCGCATGATTGTCATTCGCATCGAGAAGTAAACTAGCTTGATTTTGTTTGCTCCATTTTGTCCAGTTCGTCAAATCATCACCGTTTGGATTACCATCATGCAAGAAGTTTTTAAGATACGCTCTGAATTCCCCTTGCAACTCTTTCGCTCCAGGTAGTTGATACGATTCCGTAATCGTAGATAAGTACGTTTGATTGTTGCTATCCAAGAAAGGAATAAACACGCCGTGAAATGCCCCCACCAAACTCATATCTGTTGTCGTTTTAAGATTTGTTCCAAAAGGCATTTTCGTGTTATAAATATCACCTTTATAATGTTCACTTAGTTTTTCTGCTGACAGCTCTGTGTTAAACAAGGCATACATATCGCTACCATATTGTTTCGCAAAGTTAAATTCGGCTAGTTTTTCCTGATTTTTTGGAATATCGCCATTTGCTAGGCTTTCAGCAAAATAAGGATCTCCCATTGCGAAAAAGGAAAATTCACTTGTCCCTGACAACATCATTAATGGCACATCATTATATTCTTTCGTGTCAAAACCATTTTTAGGTAACACAGCTCCGTCCGTATAAAGATGAGGGAAAGCGCTCATGCGAATAGAGGCATTGCCCATCAATTTGCTTAATCGTTCCGCTGATAAACCGTATAAATAGTCCCGCACTTCTTTCTTATCTTGTTGTAACCACGTATAAGCTTCTTCCGTTGTCTTTTTGACACCATCTTCTACAACAAGTGGCGCGATTGCCTTCGCAAAAACTTTCACGCTATCTTCTGGATTTGCCACTGTCATACCACCACTAAAAGCAATGGCTTTTTGATATTTCCCGTCAAAAACAGGCGAAGTTAACGACGCCATAACATCTCTTCCTCCTGCTGAAAAGCCGGAAAATGTAATGTTTTTGGGATCCCCGCCAAAAGCTGTAATATTTTCCTTCACCCAGTCTAATGATTTCGCCATATCAAGTAACGCGTAGTTGCCAGAATCCTCTAACTTGTTGCCTGTATGTAAAGCTGGGAGAGGATTAAATCCTAATGCTCCAAGACGATAATCTACTGAGATAAAAATCGCATTTAAATCCTTTACAAAAGCTTCACCACTAATTTCCGTAGCGCTCCCGCCTTGATTGTTCCCACCGTGAATGTAAACCATAACAGGTAAATTTTGCTCTTTTGTGTTAGGTCGGTAAATATTCAGACGCAAACTTGATTCGCTCCCTGTCACACCATCTTGAGAAGTTTGAATAAACATCTCACTATCCTTGGTTGCATCTAACGTGCCTTTGTATTTCTTAGGATTTTCTGGTTTTTTCCAGCGCAATTCATCAACAGGTGCCTTGGCATAAGGTACTCCTTTCCAAATTAAAACGTTTTCATTTTTACTCTGATAACCTTTTACTTTTCCATATTTTGTAGTTTCTAGCACCCCTTGTTTATACGTTAATCCTGTTTGTGCTTCCGATTGGCTAGTTCCACACCCTGCTAAAGCAAATAAACAACCTACTAAAACTAACATAATCCACTTTTTCATAGTTCCACTCCTTTTTTATGAATATATAATAAAAACCTGAAACAAAAATACACAAAAAAGCTGCGTATCATTGTTTCAGGTTATGCCCATAAGGTTACATTCCTTAACAAGAATATATATATAAATTTAATATAGCACGTATTTTGATGAAAGCAAGAGTAAGCATACAAAATTTTCTAAAAAGACATATTTTTTTATTTTCTTGTGTGTTTTACACATTTACTTCTTAATTTATACGCTTTCTATTATAAATTCGCTTGATACTCTTTTAATTTCTCTGTATAACGTTTCCCCTCTTTTCTAAAAAATAATTCGCCTAAAATGGCAATGACAATTAATCCGACCGCAATTATTGCTGTAACCGCAATCCATAAACTGACCCACTGTAGTGATAATGTAAGTAACGCTAGCGCACTAATCTTAACAAGCCCTATAAGGATAATAGCAAAGATGATTAGCCGGATAAAGGTGCGACTTTTTCTTTTATTATTAAACAAAATGGACCACAAACACGAAATTAATAGCGCTAACACAAGTCCTTGTAACACAAAGGTGAACGGGATTTTATAATCAAAATCTGTGTTGTAAATGGCACCGAACAAGACGCCTGTCACCATATAGAGGATAATAAATCCTGCAAAAATCATGGCTGCAAAATTTTTCATTGGCAATATATAAGCCATTATTTTGTTCATTATAGACCAATCCTTTCTTTTAATTGCCGAGCATACTGCCTCGAAACAATTAATTTTTCTCCATTTGTTAGGGAAACTTCTAATCTACCGTTAAAATCTGGGCGAAGAGCTAAGATATGCGAAATGTTTAAAATTTGGGACTTGGCGCTGCGAAAAAGACTGCTATCCGGGAATCGTTCCTCAATTTCATATAATTTTAATGCCGTTTCATACGTCTCTTCCGCTGTATAAACAAAGCTTTTTCGGTCAACAGATTCCACATATAATATATCTAGCAATTCAAGTAAATATGTTTTGCCACCGAGTTCCCCACTAATTTCTTGTCCCAAACTTCTAAGCAGTCTTGCAGCTCGTCGTACTTCGGCATTTTCGTAAGGACAACGTATTTCAGCTCGAACTGCCTTAAAACCTTCTCGGATATCCACTTCCATCATTCTACCTCCTCACTTCATACGCCAATTATAATCGAAAAACATTCTATTTGATAGGCAACTTACGCAATCAAACATACAAGTTGTGAAAACTTAGAAGTTCAAACCTTTTACGCATGTGAGCGCACAAAAAATGCCCAGAAGTTTTTGACGACTCCTAGGCCACTTTCTAGCGTAACTTATGTATTTTTCCTAACAAAATCGTTTTATTTCTGGCTATTTGATGAACCAGGTTTAACTATGTAATAATTCTTAATACAAAAGAAGAGCGTGGTCAAAATCCCTACAAACATTACTACGGTCCCGATTAGACTATTCCAAAAGAAAGATAAAATTAACAGGGCTAGAACAATTCCAAATAAAAGAAGAGCCGTCGGATTTGTCTGTATTTCTACCGATTCCCCTGCAGCAACTTTCACTCCTTTACTTCCGAAAAAACCTTGATTAGCATTTACTTCGGCTGAATCTCCTTGTATGTCTACTTCTACCTCTTCATTGTGTTTTAACGATTTCACCTTTTGTTGATTTACTTTTAAGGCGACTTTAGTTGCCGCTCCCATAAAACCGGTGTTTCTTTTTACTGTTATTTTCATTTTCTAATTCAACTTCCCTCTTCGCCGCATCTCACCATATGTCAAAAATATCATTCGGTAATCATTCAGCTCATTATTATTTTTAAATCATTCCAGTATTAAGTGTAGCATATGTAAAACTAACATTCTGTGTCCATTATGTGAATTTTTCAGTTTATTACTCTCCTGAAATCAGGAAAAAGAGGATGCGTATTATACGTATCCTCTTTCACGCGTTAATAAAGCAACTCTAAAAAGTCCGCTTTTGTGATGTTGCCAAAATATTTTTGAATGTCTAAATCAGCAAGCGCCGTTTCAAGTTCCTCTTTTTTATAGGTAACACCTTTTAGACGTTCTTCAATATCGGATACGTTTAAAACGCCGAAGAAGTCACCGAAAATTTTGATGTCGGAAATGATGCCCTTATTGACATTCAGACGAATATCGACAGAACCTACCGGGAAGCGTTTTGTTCGCTCCAAATCAAACTTAGGAGATTTTCCGTAGTTCCAATCCCAATTGGCGTAGCGCTCTTTTGAAATTTCGTGAATGCGCGTCCAGTCGGCGTCAGTCAGTTTGTATTCTTTCACATCGGATACGTTTTCCACGTCAAAAATGTAAAGAAGTAATAAATCGCGAAACTCCTCCGTGGTCATCTTTTTATCCAAAAAATCAGCAATATTTGCAACTCGGCTGCGCACGGATTTGATTCCTTTTGACATCAGCTTATCTTTGCGCGGTTTGAGCGAAGCCGCCACATCATCGAGGTTTAAGTCGTACATGAGCGTGCCGTGCGAGAACATCTTTCCTTTTGTCGCGAACTGCGCATTTCCAGACACTTTGAAACCGTCAATTAGCAGGTCATTTCGCCCCTTTAACTCCGCATTTACGCCAAGTTTTTTGAGCGCCTCAACAATCGGCTGAGTGAATTTCGCGAAGTTGTGGAAAGAATCGCCATCATCTTCTGTAATAAAGCTGAAATTTAGATTTCCTTCATCATGATAAACGGCGCCACCGCCTGATAAGCGCCGCACAACGATAACTCCTTCTTTTTCGATATATTCCGTATTGATTTCCTCAATCGTATTTTGGTTCCGTCCAATGATAACAGACGGCTTATTAATATAAAACAGCAGCACTGGCTCGTCTAAATTGAGCTCCGTTAAAATAAATTCTTCGACCGCAAGATTGATGCGTGGATCTTTTTCATCCTTGTTATCAATAAAATACACGTTTCTTACCCCTTTTTATATATGAATTTTTAAACCTTTTTCAGCCAATTTCGTGTCGCCGGAAAAAACCGATTCCGCTTCATTTTTCAGCTCTTCTAAATTTCCTTTTTGTGGCAGGTGGCTCAGCAGCAACATTTTAACGCCCGCTTCTTGCGCCACTTTCCCCGCTTCAACGCTCGCCATGTGCACCTTCGACTTCCCAGCCATATCCTGATAGAAATTTGTGTCCGTAATGAGCAAATCAGCATCCTTTGCAAATGGAATAAACGCCTCTTGATACGCACTGTCCGCCGTATAAACCAGCACTTTCCCATTCGCTTCAAAACGCATCGCATAACACGGAACTGGATGAATTGTTTTTAAAAAGCGAATTTGGAATGGCCCAACTTTAAGTTCCTCATTCGCCCGGTATTCATGTGCTTTTGAGACGCCTTCCATATCTAAATACGAATAGCCACGTGCGTCTTCCTTATGCGCATAAATCGGCAAAACAGGCGGTTTATTTTCCATATCCGAAAGTAGGCGGACATGTTGTAAAATACCAACATCGGCCACATGATCTGGGTGGAAATGTGAAATGATGACCGCATCCAAATCATTTGGATGGATGTCATTTTGCATGATTGAAACAGCGCTTGCTCCGACGTCAATTAATAGATGAAAGTCACCTTCTGATAGCAAATAACTACTTGTCCCATCATTCGCTAGCGGATACCCGCCCCAGTGACCAAAAACAGTAAGTTCCATATGTTTTTCACCCTCTCTTCAACATAATTCCATGATACAACACTTCGTTTTTAAACCAAAGTAATAGGCTTTGTGCTGTTGTTTCAATCCGCATTGCCCCGCCTTTATATTTATGTTATTCTTTAAGCTTAAATGAAAAGAAAGAGGTGATAACATGAATTTTTATAATCGCATAAAAATCATGGTTCCACCGTTTCCCTGTGAAGGATGTTTTTTTCCCAGATTATAATTAAATTAGGAGTTTAATAATGGAAAAAAACATCGAAAAAAGTAAAAAAATAAATTTAGCTCTATTAGTCTGCCTAGTAGGCTTTCCACAAATAAGCGAAACAATCTATACACCTTCACTAACAGAAATCGCGCATGGTTATGGTGTCCAATTAAATATCGCACAAATGACGTTAAGCATTTACTTTGTAGCTTTTGCGTTAGGCGTTTTCTTTTGGGGAATCGGTTCAGATTATTTTGGTCGAAGAAAAGCAATGAATTTAGGTATAGTGATTTATGTTGTAGGGTGCATACTATGTGTGTTATCTAAAAATATTGAATGGTTATTTGTAGGTCGTTTTATACAAGCATTTGGTGCAAGTACAGGTTCTGTAACTACACAAACAATTTTACGAGATAATTATGAAGGCACGGAACGCCATCAGTTATTTGCTAAAATTTCAGCCGCTTTAGCCTTCTCACCAGCAATTGGCCCCTTGATTGGTGGCTATCTTGGTGAATTTTATGGATTCCGATTCGTTTTTTTATTTCTAGTCGTCATGGGCATGCTTTTATTATTTTGGAGTCTTAAAGGATTGCCAGAAACTGTCCGTCTTTCCTCAGAAAAAAGGAATGCCAAGCAAATTTTTTCAATAGGTATAACAATGTTGTTAGATCGATATACGCTAGCATTTGGCGTCCTAATAGGAATCTTTAATGGGCTGCTTTTTAGCTATCACACCGAAGCACCCACAATCTTTATTGAAAAGTTTCACTTTACTCAAAGTCAATACGGACTTATGGGATGTGTAGTCGCTTCAGCAGCCATTTTAGGTGCATGGCAATCCAATAAATTATTGAAAAAGAAAGCACCGCATGCCATTATTCAAAACGGCATTAAATTATCATTAATAGGTAGCCTATTCCTTTCTTTCATTTCACTTTTAGTTTTACCTTTATTTTTGCAAGTGCTTGTTTATATAATAGGTGTTTTCATCATTCTTACAGGAATTGGAATGGCCTTACCAAACTGTTTAAGCCTAGCATTAGCTAAATTTTCTGATGTAGCTGGTACAGCTGGGGCATTTTTAAGTTTAGGCTACTACAGTATTGTAAGCATCTGTACATTTTTAATTAGTATTTTTCACACCGGCTCTATCCTTGTATTTCCTTTATTTTGTGTATTGCTTTTACTCATTTCCATGATTTGCACCAAATTCGCAAAATAAAATGAGTCGCTAAAAACAAAAAGCATAAATCTAGTAATACTACCATCTAAAGAAATGGTTCTTACTGGATTTATGCTTCTTTTCATTCAAAATATTTACTTTTAAGTTCTGGAGTTAATTTTTGCGTATTCGTTAGTTCGCCAACTGCTACGAAGCGTTTTGTTGTTTCGGTTGGCTTATCACACGTAATGAGCGTGATGCGATTGTCTCCGGCATCGTCCAGTACGCTGACATTTGTTTCATCAATGATTTTCGTCGATGTGATTTTATATTCATAAAGTGAATTTAAATCGGTTAAATAAACTTTAGCACCTTCTTTTACATCCATTAGCGGACCAAAAAGCATCGACTCATTGCGCATATGGTGCCCTGCAAGTGGATAATTCCCTTTGCCCATTTGTTGATCAGGAAGCATTGTCGTTGCACCAGCAAGCAAGTTCGCCGTATTCGTCCCTTTTAATACCATTAGTTGGATATCGACAGACGGAATCGCAACGGAACCAACAACCGCGTCTTTATCATAGTTCGCTGCTCCTTCAACAACATTT
Organism: Listeria sp. ILCC797; assembly: GCF_900186185.1. Lineage (NCBI taxonomy): Bacteria > Bacillati > Bacillota > Bacilli > Caryophanales > Listeriaceae > Listeria > Listeria sp. ILCC797. The sequence goes on along the minus strand of NZ_FYBS01000010.1, from coordinate 45,386 downwards.
TTCATAGAAGGAAGTTGCACACTATCATAATCAAATGTTGCCTCTTTTTTATTATTATCATCTAAAGTTTGGGCCGAATAGTTCGTAATGTCATCATGACCACTTAAATATTTCACGATGCCACTTTTTATAAATGGTGAGAAAATAAGTAGTAAGCCAAGAACTAAAATAATAATTGCAATAATTTTCTTTGCCATAACCTTCCTCCTCCTTCTTTGCTTTTCTATTATATAGTAGCAACCGCGTCACAGCAAATTAAAATTCAATGAAAACCGTTGTTTTCTGATAAATTCTTCACTTTTCCCGAAACATACGGATTTCCACCCACAATAAACCTTAGGGGAAAATGCTTCGCCAATTTTTTATTTGGGAGGCCAATTCTCTCGGTCGCAACAATTTGAACTGGCCGCTTACCTTCTTCAAGCCAAATGTTGCTATCAAACAGCGTTTTACCATAGTCCTGCATCGAAAAAGCCATCGCCTGTGTCAATTTGCCAGGCCCGTTCGAAATATCAAAACCTGTTTTTCCGCCGCGATTTATCTCCATTTCAGGGAGGGCAGTAAGCGGCGCTACAGCGCGAATCAAAACGGCTTCTGGAATGCCTGCTTCCATCGTAATGAAATTCAGCAAAACTTGGCGATGCATTTGGTACATGTAAATCGCGCCTGCTTGTCTGAACATGACTTCCGTGCGTTTTGTGCGCCGTTTCCGAAAACTGTGCGCCGCCTGGTCAGTTTCGCCTAAATAAGCCTCGGTCTCGACGATTAAGCTTTCGTATTTCACGCCGCACTTATCGTGTACGAGTTTCGCCCCTAGTAAATCTCGCGCCACTTCAATTGTAGTCTTTTTTTCAAAAATTTTTTCTGTTAGTTTCAATGGTTTTCCTCGTTTTTCTTCTATAATAACCGATGTTGCGTATTTTTTTCTAGTCATCCATCTCAAGACCCATGTGTTATGTTTTCCCTTTTGTTAAAATTATGTTAAGATTATGTTGGTGCAGGCTTTGTATTTTATATACGAAACCCTGCTTTTTTTCATCAAAATCTAAAAATTACTAGATAGTAAATAGAGTGTAGGAGAGGTGTAATATGAAGGATGGGAAAGGAAAAATCCTGACTTTTCTAAGCAAAAATTATGGATTTTTTATTCTAGCCGTCGTTCTGTTTTGGCTAAAATCAGTCATTGCCTATGAAACGCAATTTAACCTTGGTATTGAAAATGCAATGCAACAATTTTTATTGATCATTAATCCGCTCAGTACGGCTGTCTTCTTTATGGGACTGGCACTATTTGCAAAAGGTCGACGTTCTTTTATTTGGATTATCGTGATCGATTTCCTTTTGACTTTTATTCTTTTTGCAAATATGGTTTACTACCGTTTCTTCTCGGACTTTATCACGCTTCCGAATTTAAATCCGAAGCAAATGCAAAATATGGGTGACATGGGTGGAAGTATTCTTGCCTTACTAAACTGGACGGATATTTTATTCTTTGTCGATGTACTCATTTTGATTGCCTTGCTAGTTTTCGGTATCGTTCGTCCAAATAAAGAAGCGCGCATTCGTGCAAGAAAAGTGGTTGGCGTTCTGACGCTTGGTGTTGCGATGTTCTTCGCCAATCTCGGTCTAGCCGAAATTGATCGTCCGCAACTTTTAACGCGAACATTTGACCGTAATTATATTGTGAAATACCTAGGAATGACTAATTACCAAATCTACGATGCTGTGAAAAGCACTGAATCACAAACGCAAAAAGCGCTTGCTGACTCTAGTGACGTCAATGAAGTACTTAATTATACGAAATCAAAATATGCGGCACCGAACATGGAATATTTTGGTAAAGCAAAAGGTAAAAATGTTATTTATATCCATCTAGAAAGTTTCCAACAATTTTTAATCAACTATAAATTAAATGGTGAAGAAGTAACGCCGTTTATTAACTCCTTCTTTAAGGATGAAAACACGCTTAGCTTTACAAACTTCTTCCATCAAACGGGGCAAGGCAAAACGGCTGACGCCGAAATGATGCTTGAGAACTCCCTTTACGGCTTATCTCAAGGGTCCGCCTTTACAACAAAAGGTTCGAATACATTCCAATCAGCTCCGGGGATTTTAGCGAACTATGGCTATGATTCGGCTGTGTTCCACGGAAATTATAAGAGTTTCTGGAATCGCGATGAAGTGTACAAGCACTTTGGCTACAACCATTTCTTTGATGCAAGTTATTACGATATGAATGAAAATGATGTTTCGAATTACGGCTTGAAAGATAAACCGTTCTTTAAAGAATCTGAGCCATATATTGAGACGCTTAAACAGCCATTTTATGCGAAGTTCATTACTTTAACGAACCACTTCCCTTATCCGATTAATGAAGATGAGGCAAGTATTGCGCCAGCTACGACAGGCGATTCTTCGGTAGATACTTACTTCCAAACGGCTCGCTACTTAGATGAATCTGTGAAATCGTTTGTCACTTATCTAAAAGAAAAAGGGCTATACGATAATTCTGTCATTGTTATGTACGGTGACCATTACGGAATTTCCGATAACCACGCTTCTGCGATGACGCAAATTTTAGGGAAAAATTATAATTCTTTTGAGAATGCTCAAGCGCAGCGCGTGCCATTCATGGTTCACGTTCCAGGCGTAAAAGGCGGCGTTCAAACGCAGTACGGCGGCGAAATCGATGTGCTTCCTACGATGCTCCACTTGCTAGGTATTGACACAAAAGATTACCTACAAATGGGAACAGATTTACTTTCGAAAGATCATAAAGAACTCGTACCGTTTAGAAATGGTGATTTTATTAGCCCAACTTATTCTTTAATTGGTGGGAAATATTACGACCAAACAACGGGCGAACAAATTGAAACAGAAACGAAGGAAATGGAAGCAACAAAAGATACGGTCGCAAAAGAACTACAACTTTCCGATTCTGTCTTGCAGGGCGACCTACTAAGATTCTACACACCAGACGGCTTCAAAAAAGTCGACCCATCAAAATACAACTACAATAAAAAGAAACCAGACAGCGACGACACGTCTGAAACAACAAAATAAATAATCTGGACCACTCATTTTACGAGTGGTCCAAATTTATAAACTTAAGCAAAACGTGTCACGCATAAGAATACAGATGGTGAGATTCTAAGTAAATTCGAGTACCACAGGGGCGTAGTTTGCCCGACCATGTGAGAAGTTAGGCGAAGCGGAGGCAAAAACTCCGAAGATTGCCGTTTGTCATCAGTCTGAAGCCACTCATAATAGAGTGGCTTTTTTATGTCACCTCTTCCATTCCCCCACCATCTCTGCTATTCTAATAAAGTACTTACTAGAAAGGGAGAATTGGAATGAAATTATTACGAAATTATGCGTTTACCATTTGTCTGCTACTTGGTATTGTTTTAGGTGGACTTTTTGGTGTTATTTTTGGGGATAAAACGGTGATTGTGAAACCAATTGGGGACATCTTTTTAAACTTAATGTTTGTTGTCATTGTTCCTCTTGTTTTTCTAAGCGTTTCGTCGGCCATCGCGAACATGAAGCAGATGGCAAGACTTGGAAAAATTATCGGTACAATATTCGCAGTGTTTTTTACAACAGCAGCTCTTGCAGGAATTATTGCTTTTATCGGGATTTCGATTTATAACCCGCTACATAACGTAGATTTATCGGCTATAACAGCGAATTTGCCAAAAGCGCCTACGGAGGAAGGAAAAGGACTTGCGGAAATTTTAGTGACAACATTTACTGTACCTGATTTTCTCGAGCTCTTTACAAAGTCCAATCTCCTACCGCTCATCATTTTCTCGATTTTGTTTGGATTAGCTACTTCGATGTCTGGAGAAAAAGGACAGCCCGTTGCTGCATTTCTAAATTCAGCAACCGAGGTTATTTTAAAGATGGTGCAATTCATCATGTACGCTGCGCCAGTTGGACTCGGCTGCTACTTTGCGGTGACAGTTGGTCAGCTCGGTCCGCAAATTATTAACGGCTACCTCGGCATTTTCTTCCTTTATCTCGTCCTAACCGTGATTTATTTCTTCGGTATGAACACATTGTATGCTTTTATTGCTTCTGGGAAAACTGGCGTAAAAGTTTTCTGGAAACATGTCACAACGCCAGCCATTACGGCTATCGCTACCTCTTCTAGCGCGGCTTGTATTCCAGTGAACCTTGTCGCGACCAAAAAAATGGGTGTGCCTGACGACATTGCTGAAACCGTCATTCCACTCGGGGCGAACACGCACAAAGACGGTTCGGTCATGGGTGGCATCATGAAAATTGTGTTCCTCTTCACCCTCTTTGGAAAAGATATGACGAGTGCTTCAAGCATTTTAGCAATTCTTGCTGTTGCCTTTTTAGTCGGCGCAGTCATGGGCGCCATCCCAAGCGGCGGAATGACTGGCGAACTTTTGATCATCTCGATTTTCGGCTTCTCACCTGAACTTGTCGCAACGATTATGATTATTAGCACGATTATTGATATCCCTGCAACGCTACTCAATTCAACCGGCAATACAGTTTGTGCCATGCTCGTATCGCGCTTTGTCGAAGGGAAAAATTGGTTAAAAAGAAAAGTCAGTTTTTGATACTAAAATTTAAGTACTATTTTTTGAGCAGTTTTCTGGAACTGCTCTTTTTTTCGTTTTATAATAATATTGTAAGCGTTATCAAATTAGGAGGGATTCAAAGTGAGATTAAAAGATAAAGTTGCGATCATTACAGGCGCTGCTGGGGGACAAGGGAAGGAAGAAGCATTGCTGTTTGCGAAAGAAGGGGCTTTCGTAATAGCGACGGACATGCAAGAAGAAGTTTTAAATCAAACAGGTAAAGAATTAAAAGCCATTCAACCAAAATCTGAAGTTTTAACGCATAATGTAGCACTTGATGAAGATTGGGAAAAAGTGATTCAACTTGCTTTAGACAAATTTGGTCGTGTCGATATTTTAGTGAATAATGCTGGTATTAGCACCGAATTAAATCTTGTTAATACAAGCATTTCGCAATGGGATAAAGTGATTGACGTCAACTTAAAAGGAACGTTTCTAGGTATGCGTCATGTTATCCCACTTATGGAAAATCAGGGCGGCGGCTCCATCATTAACATCTCCTCCATTGCTGGTTTAACTGGCGGTTCTGGTGCAAGTGCCTATACGGCATCAAAAGGCGCTGTTCGATTGTTAACGAAGGCTGTGGCAGTCGATTACGCCAAACAAAACATTCGCTGTAATTCGGTTCACCCGGGCTATATCGAAACGCCGATGACGAAAAAATTATTTGAAGATGAAGCCACAAAAGGCTGGTTCGAATCGCTGACACCACTTCCACGTCTTGGCCAGTCACGCGACATCGCTTATGGCGTTTTATATCTCGCAAGTGATGAGTCGAGTTTCGTCACGGGAATTGAATTACCTGTTGACGGAGGATACTACGCGCAGTAAGTGAAATCCGAGCTGACCAAATGGTCAGCTCTTTTTTATCCAAAAAATGTTCTTCTTTCTTAAAAGAGTTTGTGCTAAAATGAATATTTGTAAACAGCTTAAAGTTAATGGAGGTGCGTCTAGTGGGCAACAAAAATCTTTCCTTCCATCGTAAAAGTCCGGAAGAGTTGCTAGCACAAATTGAAAAATTAAAGCGCGGTAAGTTAAAAATCTATATTGGATCGGCACCGGGTGTCGGGAAAACGTACCGAATGTTAACGGAAGCGCATGAACTGAGGAAAGAAGGCATTGATGTAGTGATTGGGCTTGTTGAGACGCATGGTCGAAAAGAAACGGCCGCGTTAATCGATGGCCTTGAACAACTTCCTTTAAAAGAAATTCCATATAAAAATAATACGTATTTTGATTTGGATGTTGAGGCCATTATTGCTCGAAATCCGGAGGTCGTCCTGATTGATGAGCTGGCGCATTCGAATATTCCTGGATCAGCGAACGAAAAGCGTTATCAGGACATTCAAAAAATATTGGAGCACCGAATTAACGTCATTTCAGCCGTCAACATTCAGCACTTGGAGAGCTTGCGTGATGTTGTCCACGACATTACTGGGGTCGTTGTGCGCGAACGAATTCCAGACTTTTTATTAGAAGTAGCAGATGAAGTCATTTTAATTGATGTTACGGCAGAAACATTGCAAAAACGGCTAAAAGAAGGGAAAATCTATGCGCCGGAGAAGATTGAACGGTCGCTTGAAAACTTCTTCACGACGAAAAACCTGTCTGCCCTTCGCGAAATCGCACTCCGCGAAGTCGCCGATGATGTAGACGACAAAGCGGATAAAAAAGCGGCACGCCTCCGGGCAGCGATGATGAACGAAAAAATTCTCGTTTGTATTAAAAATGATGCCAATGCTGAAAAATTGATTCGCCGCGGCTTCCGCATCGCAGACCGGTTACGTAGCGAACTGTACATCTTAGCAGCCATCACAAAAGAGCTCGATGAACTACCTGAAAAAACACGACAAGAATACGTGGCATGGCAAAGTCTCGCCAAACAATTTAACGCCCACTTCTTAGTAGAGCCGATTAAAGAACGGAAAATTGCACAAGTGATTACAGATGTGGCAAACAAGCATAATATCACCCAAATTATTTTAGGCCAGTCTGTTAAAACAAGAGTCGAGGAAGTTACAAAAGGCTCGATTGTCAATGCCATCATGCGCCAAACAGATGGCGTAGATATTCATATTGTAGCTAATTCGCGGAAAAATTAATAAAAAAAGCCGGAAACGCGGCAGACTCGCCTGATGGAAAGTTTGCTGTGTTTCTGGCTTTTTGTGCAGCAATTGGACGTACTTCGTAAATTATTTGGAACTAGTTTATTGTTGTTGCAGTGCCGGCAATTCATTTTTATTCAGTCTATTCAAGTAAGGAATCATCATTATGGTTCCCGTAATAAAAGCAATTCCTTCCGTTACCGTCATTGACCAAATCAAACCGTTCAAGCCGTAGAAATAATGCAACAGCAAAACAACTGGAATGAAGAAAGTTCCTTGAATAGTTGCCATAATCCCAGTCTGAGCACCCAAACCAGACGCCTGGAAGATTCCAGTAAATAAACCGGAAAAACCGTTAAAGACCGAGGAAATGAGTTGAGCAGCAAGAATGGTTAAGCCGACTTGAATGACACGTGGATCACTGGTAAATAAACTTAATACGGGTACGCGGAATAAGTAAGCCAAAAGGGCAAAGAGGATTGAGATTCCCCCGATCCATAAAGAAACTTCCTTCAACGCTTCTTTTAAGCGTTTCGTGTTATGTGCGGAGAAGCTATAGGCAAATAATGGCATCACACCTAAAAATAGCCCCATCGTCAAAAATTCAGGTAGTTGGGTGATTCGAACGGCTATGCCAAAGCTAGCAACGACATTATCACCGTATTCAACGGAAAAATTGTTTAACAATAAAGTTGTGACAATCATGAATGCAGATTTAAACAATTCCGAGACCCCAATTTTGTAAACTTCTAATTGATCCTTGATTGAAAGTTTAAATTGCTTCAAGAAGCCTTTTAAAGACGCGCTTTTCTTTTCTAAGAACCAAACATAATAAATCGATGAAGCGAGATTCGCAATGACGATCGAAATCCCTGCACCAATCATATGCAGATTAAAAACTAAAATCAGTAATGCATCTAAAGCGATACTAACAGCAACACTAATGAACATGCCATACATGGATTCTTTTGATGCCCCTTCTGAACGAACCAATTGTTCCAAAGCAAAATTTAAAATGAAAGCAAAACTTCCTGCAAAAAGGATTGTTGCGTATTGTTTTGTATAAAGTAATGTTTGACCATCTGCGCCAAGTAAGTGGACAAATTGATTCATGAAGATGATTGCGACAATTCCAATAATCACACCAAATAGGATGCTCATGTAAAAAGAATAACCAGCCACCTTTCGACCCTTTTGCTCGTCACCACGGCCTAATAAGCGCGTGATAAAGGTTCCTCCTCCAACTCCAAACATATTCCCAAAAGCCATCAAAATGATTGTAATTGGTAACGCCAAAGTAATCGCGGACATCATATTCGTATCATTTAGCAGACCAATAAAGAAAGCATTGATTAAATTGTAGACCGTCGTTGCTGAGATTCCGACCATCATCGGTATTGACAAATGGGCGATAGCTTTGCGGATTGGCGCTTCCTTTAAATAGTAAATATTTGATTCATTAACTTCTAATTCTTCCATAATAATCCCTTCTTTTGTTAGATTTATAAATGTTAGATTTCTAACTATAAGATTGCAAGCAGTTAGTAACTGCTCGTTCGTTAGAGGCTGCGATCGATTTTTCTTAGTAAAGCTGTCAATTGCTGGACTTCTTCTTCGCTTAAAGCGTGGACTAGTTCTTTTTCTGCCTCATAAAAAGCTTCATTGGTTTCAGCAATCAGCGCTTTTCCTTTTGGCAGTGCGTAAATATTTTTCTGCCTTTCATTGTTTCCAGGTATGCGTCGCTCAATATACCCTTTTTTCTCTAATCCCTGCAACATACTTGTGATGCTTGCACTACGGCGTTGAAACACTTCTGCCAAGTCTTTTTGAATCAATCCTTTGTCTTCATTTTGCGCGATATAAGAAATCATCCGACCTTGTTGCGAACTAACCCCCATATCTTTGACACGCTTTTCCATCGATTCGCGGGATTTATGCATGATGGAACGTAACAAATTCGAAACTACCATTTTATCCAAAATAATCCCTCCTACACCAAATAATTAGATATCTAACTGTTAGAAATAAATATACACGCTTTAAAATAGAATGTCAACTATAAATTTTATATCTAACAATTAGAATTCTAATAAATCGGCAAAAATTTTCGGATTTCTTAATAAAATTAATTTAAAAAAACGCGAAACTCATGGAGATTCGCGTTTCTAAGCCTTGCTAGGCCCACCTACAGATTAATCATTTAACAAGACCTTGCATCATATAGCGGACTGTGAAATTAATTTCGGCTTCGTCGTCCCATGCTGCATCAGGCATGACGATGAAGCGGGTGAGGATAAATCCGACGATATTGGTAATCAAAGCGCGCATGATGGTGCTGTTCGGCATGTCTGCCAGTTCGCCTTTTTCTTTGTAGAAATCGATGAGCGCATCAAAATGCTCTTTTACGTGCGTCATGAAAATCTCAGAAAATTGCGTTCGCAATTCGTCATGATACATGAGTTCCATAAAGTAAATTTTAATGACTTTTCCGTTGTCTTTTGCGAATTCAAAACGGTTTTTGATGATAGCTTTTAGGAACGTCTCAAAATCGGCATACTCCTTTTGGAACACTTCTTCGGCGAAATCTTGCGCTAAAAACGGGACGACTCCTTCAATTAAGGTTGGCATCGTAATTGCCATCAGCAAATCTTTTTTCGTTTTATAGTGCCGGAAAATCGTTCCTTCTGCTACGCCGGCGCGTTTTGCAATTTCACTCGTACTCGTAGCAGAAAAACCTTTTTCGGCAAAAAGCTCAATGGCGGCTTTGATAATGTTTTTTTGCTTCTCGCTCATTCGCTTATCTTTTTCTGTGACGTCTAAAATCTGGCGTAAAAGGTCAGTTGGTTGTTTCTCCAAATTTGTTTCCTCCTATACTTTTCGATATTTCTTTAAGGCAAAGATGTTGAGAATTAAAAAGGCCGCTACGAATAGAAGAAGAATGTAGAAATCACCGGCGAAACTACTGAAACCCTCTCCTTTAATCATAATGCTTTGTAGTGCTTGTGCGCCGTAATACATCGGCATGATGTGTGCAATCCATTGCAGCCAGTCGGCCATTCCTTCGAGTGGGAAAATTCCGCAGAAGAGAATTTGCGGCACAATCACGATTGGAATGAATTGGATAATTTGAAATTCGTTGTTGGCGAATGTGGAAAGTAACATGCCGAGTGCGAGTGAGGCCATTGCGAGCGTTAATGTGATGAGTAAGACATACCAAATGGAGCCGTTTTGAATCATATCGAGTACTTGAACGGAATAGATGGCAACTAGGACGGATTGAAGGAGTGCAAATATCCCAAAGCCAATCATATAGCCGAGTTCAATTTCGATGCGCTTAATTGGTGTGGCCATCAGGCGTTCAAGCGTACCGGTCGTGCGTTCGCGCAAAAATGAAATGCCGGCAATTAGGAATACGAAGAAGAATACGAAAAAGCCGATGAAAATGGGGCCAATGGTATCAAAAAATGTCGTATCTTTGTCGCCGTAAACATAGTGCGCCGCCACTTGAATATCTGCGCCATTTGTTGGCATGGTAATCGTATTTCCTTGCATATTCGCACCGCTTGCTTGCATTTGTTTGGCAAGGGTTTCCAATTGTTTGGCAGCATCTTTCATTGCGGTCTCTTGTTCTTTTAACAGAGCACCTTGCATTTTCATCGCAATTTGTTTACTTTTTGTAGGATCGCTGTTTTCATAGGTGATGGTTAATTGGCTGTCAGATAAATCGATGAAGGCATCTAAATCGTCCTTTTCAATTTTTTCCTTTGGACTCGAATCATTCGCATATTTTTTTACAGATAAATCACTTTTCTCGAGTTGTGTGATCATGCTATCTGTCATGCCGTGAACGCCAATTTTGGGATTTACAGAATCGCTGTCGAATAGGAAATTGAGTAGCGTGATGAGAAGCAGCGGCGCAATAAACATCAGTGCGAGCGTGCGTTTATCTCGTTTAAACTGGTTGGCGATTCGCTTTACAATGGCTAAAACTCTCATTTTGTCACCCTCCCAAATTTCAAGAATGCATCTTCTAACTTGCCGCTTTCCGTCTCACTCGCGAGCTCGTCAGGCGTACCTTCCGCAATAATCCGTCCCTCGCGCACCATCGCAAGACGATCACATTTTTCCGCCTCGTCCATGACATGCGTCGTCACAAGAATACATTTTCCCGCGTTTTTCAGCTCATTCAGTTCGTCCCAAATCGATTTCCGCAGTTCCGGGTCGATGCCGACAGTTGGCTCGTCCAAAATCAGCACGTCCGGGTCCGCGAGCACTGCAATCGCAAGCGATAACCGCCGTTTCATTCCACCCGAATAGGCACTTACTTTTTTGTTTAAATCATCGGTCAAGTTCACAAGCTTAGCCGCATAAGCTATCCTTTCGCGTTTTATCGCCCCTTTGAGCAAATAAAGCGAGGCGAAGAAATCCAAGTTTTCCTTAGCCGTCAAATCCACATACAACGCGTCTGATTGCGCCATATAGCCGATTTGGTTCATCACGCTAAGCGTTGGCATTTTAGCATTCAGCACATGTACTTCCCCGCTATCCGCTCTCTCCATGCCAACAATCGCTTTCACAAGCGTCGTCTTGCCAGCACCAGAAGGACCGATAAGCCCATAAATTTCCCCTTTATTCACGTTCATTGTCACATCAAATAAAATCTGCTTATTATGAAACTGGATATTCAATTTTTCCGTCGAAATAACCGCTTCCATATCACATTCCCCACTTCAGTTTTTTAATGAGTGATTACTCACTTACAATATAAACCTTTTTAATTGGAATGTAAAGTAAAAACCGCCTAGAAAGTCCTAGACGGTTATTTGCGCAAATACACATCCGAAATCAGATGATTATCCCCTTTATGTAAAATCAAATCAGCGCGGTATTTGGTTTTTTCGATATTTTCTTTTAAGTTTAAGCCGTTAATCGTGTCCCAAATTTCTAGCGCGTAGTTTTCTGCAACTTGTTCGCTAATTTTGGTATATTGATGGAAATAGGAACTTGTATCTTGGAATGCCGTTTCGCGAAGCATGAAGAAACGTTCTAAATACCAGCGTTTAATACTTTCTTCCGCCGCATCCATATAGATAGCGAAATCAAAAAAGTCGCGTGGAAAAAAAGTCGCAGTCGCATCCGTTTGCAACACATTAATTCCCTCAACGATAACAATATCGGGATTTCGAAGCGTGCGCGTTTCTTCCAAAACATCATACGTCAGGTGCGAATAAAGCGGAATTTCGACATTCTTTTTGTTCGTTTTCAAATCCATCAGAAAATCAATAAACCGATTTTTATCATAGCTCTCAGGAAAGCCCTTTTTGTTCATAATCCCGCGTCGCTCAAGCTCCGCATTCGGGTATAAAAAGCCGTCAGTCGTCACAAGTTCCACTTCACGGGTTTTTGAAAACCAGCGATCAAGCATGAGCTTCAGCACACGTGCTGTGGTACTTTTACCAACTGCAACCGACCCAGCAAGCGCGATAATGAAAGGCGGACGTTCCTCTTTCTTCTTCAAGTATTCCATTTTTTCACCGTGAATAAAAATCGCTTCATGATACTGAATCGCAATTAGTTTTATAAGCGGCAAATAAATTTCTGATATATCCTCAAGAGAAATCCGGTCGTTTAAACCGCGAATTTCTTCCAGTTCATCTGAAGTTAAAATTTGGTCTTTACTTACTTCAAGTTCCTGCCAATCAGCGCGCGGAAAATGATAGTAATGGCGATAATCATTCATTGTTAAGCCCATCCTTTTATCGATTCGTGAAAACGTAAACAGCTCACAAAAATAAGCATAACGCAATCATGTTAAATCCGCAACCAAAAATTAATATTTTCGATAGACGTAAACATCTTTTGGCTTGTCCATTTTGGTATAGCTTTCCACATCAAGCGCTGGAATGTTCATTTTAAACGGCGCATAGTAATCTTGCGTAATCTCACCAGATACCCTTACCCACGTATCATTTGGCAAGTCTTCTGTCCCATCAGGCATTTTCGCAAGCATCCCAAAAACACCAGAGTCTGCCACACAATGAATAATCCCAAAGCGAAATAAGAAAACGTTGCCTGATTTTGTGACAGGGTCATTGTAAACAAAACCGGTGAACTCAATTTTCTTCCCGGTAAACTCGCCTGGATAGTTATATAAAATTTCCATTGTCATTAAATAATTTTCATCGGTTACTATAATCGGATTTTGATTGACGATGGCCGCCTTCTCTTTTTCCATCATTTTTTCATAATCGGATTTGCCAAAATAGCCGCTTGTATCAGGTCGTAAAAATTGGTTTGCGGCATAAGGGTCATCGCCCGCCGCATTGTTTTTCGGAAAATGGAAACCTTTCGCGGACACAATCGTTGAATCAAGTGTGGCGACAGGAAAGAGAAAGCCTACAATTAGCGGGTATGCCAGCAAACTATAAACAAAGATTTTTTTCCAAAGCGTATTTTCTCCAGAATGCGTATGCCCCGCGTGATTATGGCTCGCCCCGTCCTCGTCACGAAAAACCATAATAAGCTGAATAGTGGCAAGCAAAAATGACGCTATCATCGCCGAAAAGGAGAGATAGGCATACTTCATATTAATATATTTACTAATATCGCCGGAAATGTGCAGAAACATCATATAAAAGCCAAAACCGAATAGTATAAAAGCGCGTAACATCGAACTCCTCCTTTTCTAAATAATAAGGGCGTAAAGGAACACCACTACTGTGACCGAGGTGACGAGTAGTAGTACGAATTTTGCTTTGAACGACGCGAGCATCATCATGAGGTTTTTAATGTCGAGCATGGGGCCGAAAACGAGAAAGGCGACAATCGACTGTGTGGAAAAAATGCTGCGGAATGAGGCGCCAATAAATGCATCTGCTTCGGAGCAGAGCGATAAAATGAAGGCTAGTACCATCATGAGTAAAATGGATAAAACGGGACCGTGTCCAATTTGCATGAGCGTAGATGTTTTAATGTACGTTTGCATGGCCGCTGCGATAAAGGCGCCAAACACTAAATATTTACCGACGGAAAAAAATTCATCGACAGAATGCTGTGCGGTATGCCATAATTTTTGCCCGAATTTCATTTCTGCGTGTTGGTGATGTTCGTGGCCATCGTGATGCGCATGAGCATGCGTTTTCGTTTCGTTCGCCACGCTTTCCATGCCGGCAAATTGCGTGATTGTTGTATCGGTTCCGGCAAGTTCAAGCGACGCCATTTGGACGGTTTCAACTTGTTCGTTTGGCTCAGATAAAATTTTCTCTTTCAAACCTTCACCTTTGTAGAAAAAGGCGATTAAATTCCCGACGACCATTGCGACAACGAGGCTGCCGACGACGCGTAAAATTGGAATTTCCCATGTACTTCCAAAGGCGACATAGGTTGAGAAAAGGACGACTGGATTAATAATGGGAGCGGTCAGCATAAAAGCGATTCCCGCATGAAGTGGTACTCCTTTTTTCAACAAATTGCGCACGATGGGAACGATTCCGCATTCACATGATGGGAAAAGGACGCCGATGCACGAACCAATGACGACCGCAAAAAAGCGATTTTTTGGGATAACACGTGCGATGAATGCTTCGGAGATAAACATTTGAATGAATCCTGCGATAAACACACCGATTAAGACGAATGGCAATGCTTCTATTAAAATGGAGATAAAAATCGTATTCATTTGTAAAAATGAGCTAGGTAAATTGCTGAACAATTGGTTACCTTCTTCCTGTTTCAAATCTTTGTTTATTCTATTCCTATCAGCCGCAGAAATCAAGTTAAAAAAGCACACCTTTCAAAATTGAAAGGTGTGCCCAGACTGATGACAAACGGCCATCTTAGTTCGCTTATTGCGTTTTATTTGGCTCATTATTCCATTTAAAAATAATCTGAGAAATAGGCGGTTTCAAGTGGAATGAGTTGTTCGAGCCAGGCGATGGTCTCTTCTTTTGCCTTGATGCGGCCAATTTTTGCTAGGTAGGTTGGGCGTTTGTAGCTAAATAGCATGGTGGTGAGTGTCCCGATGTCAATTTTCACTTCAGGGCCGACTGCTTCTTGGGTAATGCGTTTCTTACCATCAGCGAATGAAACGCCGAAAGGCCCCAAGTTCCAGTCTAGTAGTGGATCCTCCACAACAAAATGGAAAGCATACTCGTTTCCTTGATGTCGAAATGGGTATTTTTCCAAAAAGCCTAGAACGTCCACGATTCGCGCCATATAGTACGGCTGAATCGTTTCGACAATCTCGCTATCTTCGAGCAAATAAGCAATCGGTTCATTCGTGTAGGTGCGCCCTTTTACATCGGTCACCATCGAAAAATGTGCGCTGATGAAGTTCCACAGCCCTAACCGCGCCTCTTCTGTTAAATAAATCATTTCTTTTAGGTGGAAAATATCGTCCGCAATCCAGTAGAAGACAAAGCCCTGTGGTGTGTGGTTCGCGTCGTAATAAACACCCGCTGTGAGTTCATCTTTTTCCCAGCGAAAATATTCTTCCCACGAGAGCTCACCGCGAATCATCGCTGCGTGATGTGTGCGCGCAAAGCGGTCGTAAGTGGCTTTTATGTCTGAGTGATTAATGTTAGTGCGCTCCACCATGCCAGAAACTTGAACGAGGCTTGGGAGCTGCGTATCTTTAATGGAAAAGGTCATCATATCTGAAATGATTTCCCAGCCTTTGCGGCGATAATAAGGAATTGAATAAGGGAATAAATACGACACGGTTTGCTTGCGGTCGCGCATATCTTTTAAACTTTGCCGCATGAGTTGATGCATTAAACCAAAATTGGCGTACTCTGGATACGTGCCAACGCCCGTCAAGCCGCCCATCTCATAAATCTCACCGTGAATGTTCACCTGAAGCGGATAAACCGCAAGCTGTGACACAAGCTTCTCGTTATCAAACCAACCTAAAACATCTGCTTGTTTTAAAACGGGGCGTTTCGCTTGCTCGATCTCGCCTTCCTCGTATCCTACTTCTTGCAAATCTTGGTTCGTCACCTGAAACACATAGCGCAAAAGTTCATTAAACTGCACTAAGTGCTCCATCTCAACTTTTTTCATTTTCAACCTGTCATGGACATCATTCTGCAACGTAATATTACCTCGCTTTAACTTGAATTAAGTTCACTTTATCATAAACACCGCAATAATTCACTTTTCAAGTTGCCGCAAAATTCTACTATTTTCCAAATAAGCCTCGTTTAACTTCTCTTTTTCTGCCGCACTTATTTTCGGGTCGGAAAGCTTCGCGGCGATTTCTGTAAGCCGTAACTGGACAACCAATTTGTCTTCCGCAACTGTTTCTTTAGAGCTATCCTCTTCCTTCAAAATGTCCGTCATCGCTTTTGGAATCCATTTCATCGTGCCATCTTGAATGCGAATCACTTGTTCAGACACATTGCGAACGAACGCCCCGTCATGCGAGACAAATAAAACGGCGCCGTCAAAACCGCGAATCATACCTTCGAGCGCTTCCATCGCGTCAATATCCAAGTAATTGGTTGGCTCGTCTAAAATGAGCAAATTGGCATCGCTTAGTAAAATCATCGATAGATAAAGCTTGACGCGTTCGCCGCCAGATAAAATCGTAACTTTCTTATTTAAATCGGCCTGCGTAAAATGCATGCTACCTAAAACGTCCATCGCAAGCTGTTTGTCGTGGGCATTCACACGGTTCACATTTTCAATTAACGTGTCGGAAAGTTTAAGCCCCGCCAGTTCTTGATCGAAGTAGGCGATTCGTACTTCCTTCGTCCGCCGAATAAAATCGTCCTCGTTTAAAACCGCTCGCAAAAAGCTCGTCTTCCCGCTGGCATTTTTCCCAACAAGCGCCACTTTATCTCCTATTTTTAACGAAAAAGCTTCCGTTTGAAAAAGCTTCTTCCCTGGAACTGTGACGTCCCCTTTCGAAATTTGCAAAAGCGTCGTGCCCTTTTTCAGTCTGCGCGTTTCCGGCAGCGTAATTTTAACGGGCTTAAACTGAAACGGTTTGTCGACGTGTTCGAGCCGCGAAAGCCGTTTTTCGGTCGCCTTAATCGTTTTATGCTGGCTTTTTTGCTGAACGCCTTTAAACATCTTGCCGTATGCCACTTCTTTCCGTGTCAGCCCTTTTTTAAATAGCTTCTCCTGTTTAGCGTCCATGCTGCCCGCCATATCTTTCCGATACGAAATGGCCGACTCCAGCCGTTTTTTCTCCGCCACATTTTCCGTGTACGCTTTTTGCTGCATTTCCTGCTCTTGCGATTTTTGCTTACGATACGCCGTATAATTTCCTTTGTACCGTGTAACCGTCTCCCCTTCAAGCTCCCAAATTTCCGAACAAATCGCGTCAAGAAAATCGCGGTCATGTGAAATCACAAAAATAGTCCCAGCGAATTTCTTAAAATCGCGTTTTAAATGCGCCGCACTGTCCGCATCTAAATTCGAAGTTGGCTCGTCCGCGAACAAAAGCTCCGGTCTTGTACGCAGCACTTCCTGAATCAACTTCCGCGTTTTTTCCCCGCCACTGAGCCGCTCATCTTGCGGATTAATTTGCCGAATGTAACCTGTTGCACCATCACGAAAAACCGTCCCCGCATCAGCTTCCGCTTCGCCAGCTAAAATTTCAAGTAACGTCGTCTTTCCTGTCCCGTTCCGCCCAACAATACCAATTTTATCTCCGTGTTTGGCTGTCAAATGCTGAATTTCAAACAGCGTTCTTGCCCCCATATCTTTTTTCAAATCTTTTACTTCTAACGTAAACATAAAAAAACCTCCTGTCCATTTTCCGGATAGGAGTACACAAAATAAACATAAGTCCGCAGATGTTAACAAGCGAAATGAGCATACGTATCCTGTCCGAAAAAAATGGTTTTGCATTCATTTTTTCATATAAAACAGGATTATAATTTCATTGGCTTAAAAATAACACCCCTTTAATTTAATAATTTAAGTATAAAGACATTTGCTGTTTTTTGCAAGTTTTGCTTGCTAACTATATCGCGTCGTGATATAGTTAAGACATCAAATATATCGAGGTGCGATACAATGTTAACTGATGCTTTAAGAAAAACGTATCTTCCAATGACAGAAACCGCCTTTTACATTTTATTTTCTTTGAGTAAACGAAGGCATGGTTACGCCATCATCCAAAACGTCGATGAGCTAACAAATGGCCGCATCAAGCTGGGGCCTGGAACTTTATATGGGAGTCTTTCCAAAATGAAAAAAGATGGTTTAATTGAACCCGTTGAAGAAGTAAGCAATCGAAAAATCTATCAAATCACACCTCTTGGACTTGAAATTTTAGCACTTGAAAAAAAACGTATTATCGAACTTTACGAAAATATTGGGGGAATCCGCCATGAAAACTAGGAAACGGACGATTAAATTTTTTACTGTCGCGAATTTTGAAAAGGAAGAACAATACTTGGAAAAAATGGCGGCTTCAGGTTGGCACTTTGAAAAATACCGCTTTCCTTTTTACTATTTTAAACAAGGGGAACCTAAAAAAATGTCTTATCAGATTGATTTCAAAGCGGATTTAAATGATTTATCCGAGTACGTAAGCCTTCACGAGGATGCTGGCTTTCAAAACGTCTTCCAATATTCCATTTTTCAAGGGGCATGGATGTACTTCACACACGAAACTGTTCCAAATGAACCGCAAGCGCAACTCTATACAGATTCAGAATCACTTATTGAACTTTGCAAACGAATTCGCTTACGTTGGACAATTTTCGGAGCTATCATGATTCCTTTTAGTGTATTTCCAACTTTTACCTTATCGCCATATTGGCTTGTATTACCACTTCTCCTCATCATTCTTTACGGCAATATCTTTATCACTTTAACAAGAAAAATAAAGACTTTAAGCTAAAATGACTTCTATTTATAAAAAAACGAGTAGTGACAAGCACTACTCGTTTTCTGTTACGGGTTGTCTAATTTCTTCTTTCTCCGGTTGTGGTGCGTCCTTTTTAAACGCTAGGAAGTAGCAAAGGCTAACAAAAATGGCGCCACCGACTACATTTCCAAGATATACCGGAATGATATTTAAAATGAAATCCCCCCATGTATAATGCCCTGCGAAAATCGCGGCGGGAATAATAAACATATTCGCGACAACGTGTTGGAAACCAATGGCAACGAAAGCCATAACTGGAAACCAAATAGCTAAAATTTTACCAGCAAAATCTTTTGCACCGTAAGATAACCAGACAGCAATACCAACAAACCAGTTACAGCCGATACCTGAAACGAAGGCTACCCAAAACGAGGCGTCAATTTTTGATCCCGCCGTTGCAACGGTTTTTTCCAAAAAGTCACCTTCCGTAAGACCGATGAAGTGTCCGAAAAAGTAAGCGACAAACAAAGCGCCTACCAAATTCATCACCGTGACAATGCCCAAATTACGGAGCAACATCGCAGTAGTTATTTTTTTATCAAAAAAAGCTAACGGAACCGCCATCATATTGCCGGTAATCAGTTCCCCGCCGCCGAGTAAAATGCAAACTAAGCCAACTGGGAACACACTCGCACCGATAAATGTGGCGAAGCTTCCCCACTCATGCGGCATCGTCCCCACAACGCGAATATAAAGCAAATACCCGAGCGAAATAAATGCGCCTCCTAGAAATCCTAAAATAACTAAACTTAATGTACCCGAACGCGCTTTTTGAATCCCCTTTTCAATCGTCACATCTGTAATTTCTTTTGGACTGTAATAGGACAAACTCAATCACTTCTTCCTTTTTGTTAATTCATTCACAAAAATGCGATTTCATTATAGCATATTTCGTCTGTTCCTTCTAGCCATTTCCAAATAAAAAACGCATCAGTCCAATTGAACATGATACGTTTTTTTATTTATGATGCAGGAATCTTTCCTGTGTTAGTCAACAATTTTACGGACAACGGGAATGCGGATTTCAAACTCGCTTTCTCCGTTGATGTCTTCTTTTAAATCAAAAATTTCAATTTTAAATGGTAGCGGATCGAAAACAGGAAAATCAGCCGTCATGTAGGGTTCATAATTGCGATTCTCGATTTCTGACGCAACTTCTTTGTAAGTTGCCTCGACATCTGTTTTCCCCTCGTGTTTTCCAACAAAGTAAGTGTGCGCTGGGATTTCTAGCCATTCGAGCTCATCAGGCAATTGTTTCGGCTTGTGGTCAGCTAAAACCGCCGAATAATGCGTCAGCCCTTCCTCGATATTGTGAATGGAAATTCCGTAAAGCTCTGTAAACTCGCCTCCTAGAAGCGATTTCATTTTCTGGATGACCTCCCGAATATTTCCCTTGCGTGCCTCGGCAAATGTTCCCTGCCAAGCTAAGCCAACTAAAAAGAGATCTTCATGTTCTTCTAACCGTGCGGATTGTAAAGACACTTCACTCACTCCTTTGCTGCTTTATAGCTAAAAGGATAACACAAAACGGCAGAAGTTGCACACTAAAGGATGACGCCGATGAGAACCGAAATCAAAATCACGGCAAGGAGCAATATCCAAGCAAGCGGTCGCGCCACATTAATCGTCCACCCAAGGCCAAATCTTTTTTCGACAAAGAGCGCAGGATCACTTTTGTTTAAATAAAAGATACCTAGTTTCCAGTACTTGTCGTCGTCCCGAATGGGCTTATCTGTATTTTTCGTCCCCCCGATTTTCAGCCTTGAGCCGCCTTGACCCACGAAAAAAGCAAGCAGGAAGACGATAACTAACAGGAGCAACATGAAAATAAGTGTCACCGTCGTCATTATTTCCGCACTAAGCCCAGTTAAAAATGTCAATTGAATCCCAAAAAGCATCAAGACCATTAAAATACACATCACAAGCATTGCTTTACTAAAAATAGCGCGCGCAAGCTGATTGCGCCTTACAGAGTCATTTGGATTATCATTATCCAGCACCTGTTTACTGCGCGACATGATAAAATTGATTCCCATAAATAAGCCAATCATGAAAAGTTGCATCACGATGAGCAACGATACATTCCGAACGGTCTTCGGCATTTCATTCGTGATATTTCCGTTGAAATCGTAGTGACTCGGTATGACGTCTGGTGCTGAACTGTAGAACACAATCGTCATCGCCACCGTAATCAGTGTAATCAAAAACGGAATGAGAAACCACGCATAAGAAATAATCATTTTATTCCGGTGAAAAGCTGTATCAACGAGGACAACGCTCGATTCGCCAATTTCCCCACGCTCAATTTTGTTCGCTTTCCAAGCGACCGTTTGCCGGTGATATTTCACGTAAAGCACGAATGCAATAATTAAAATTAAAAACATCGATGCCGTAAATAAAAAGCCTTGCGCCGTATCATTTCCTGAAAAAGCTGCCATTAAAGCAAAACTAAGCAATACAACAAAAATTCCGTATAGCACTACTTTATAGGCGTATTGCTTTTTCATTTGCTTTAGTTCAGGCTCTTGGTTAGCTCGGACCCCGACGCTGACACCAAAACATTCTGTCCGGTGCACAATAAACGGGGTTATCGCTTCCAGTAAAATAATAAGTAGCGACATCATTATGAAGATAATTGCCTCCATTTTTATTCTCCTTCCATCTCGCTGTATAAAGCAGTAACCAATTTTGTCATCTCATCAAGTGGCATTTTGCGCGCAGCCGCTTCCGCAATTATCGGCCGAATAGCCCGCTTCAACTTTTCAAAATAAGCTTGATCTGCCAAAAATGCACCATCAGGGTGAATGACAACCCCTTTTTGTCTATGAATTAAAATAAAGCCTTCCTGCTTCAATATTTGATATGCTTTATTCACAGTATGAAAATTAATACCAATATCAGCGCCTAAACTTCTTACGGAAGGTAAATCATCGCCTGGTTTTAACTCATGCTTCGCAATGCCTTCAATAATCTGATTGACAATTTGCATGTAGATGGGCTCTTCTGCCTGTAGGTCAATCTGTAAGAGCATACTTCCCCCTCCTTACTGTTATATATATAATATAACAGTTCTCGCAGAAGGTCAATTTATACATGGCTATTTCATGCGGATAATGGTACACTATAAAAAAAGAATTTTAGAAAGGGGCTCCAAATGAAAGGATCACGCTTTAGGGAAAGCAAGTTATTCTTTTGGACAATCGAAGTTTTGGCGGTTGTCGCGATTGTTTTCTTATTACTTCAAATGAAATATATATTCTCACCAATTGGGGTTATTATTTCAACTTTATTTTTACCAATTTTAGTTTCGGGATTTTTATTTTATATGTTCAACCCACTCGTACTTTTTTTAGAAAAAAGGAAGGTCCCACGTCTACTTAGTGTCATTTTAATTTTCATCGCATTCATCGTGGTGGTCACACTTGCAGTCGTTCAAATTGGCCCTATCCTTGCCGATCAAATATCTGAACTTGCGAAAGCAATTCCAGGTTACTGGTCTGATTTTGAAAAATGGCTCAGCGGCATTACAAAAAATCCACCATTAAATGATTTTGATATTAAAGGTGAACTCGAAAAAGCAAATATTTCGGTACCTCAAATCTTAAATAGCGTCTTAAACGGTGTAACTGCAGGAATTGGCGCCATCGCAAGCTTCCTTACAAGCTTCGTGATGATTCTCGTTACGGTGCCGTTCATCTTACTTTACATGTTTAAAGATGGTCATCGCTTTATGGATTCCGTTGAAAAGTTTTTCCCGAAAGTTATTCGTCCAGATGCCAAAAAAATCATCCAAGAAATGAACAAAACATTATCCTCTTACATTAGCTCGCAAGCTCTGGATTGCTTATTTGTTGGTATTTTTACGTTTATCGGCTATTTAATTATCGGCCAGCCATATGGCTTGTTATTCGCGCTTATTGCCGCTGTAACAAACATTATACCGTACTTAGGGCCTGTCATTGGAGCGGCACCTGCCGTTATTGTGGCACTCTTCACTTCGCCGTTCCAGGCGTTGCTCGTTATTATCGTAGTTGTCATCGTGCAACAAATCGATGGCAACGTGCTTCAGCCACTTATTATGGGACGCTCGCTTAAAATTCACCCGCTAACAATCATCGTCATTTTACTTGTAGCTGGTAATTTAGCTGGACTACTTGGCATGGTTTTAGGTGTCCCACTTTACGCAGTCGTTAAAACGATTATTGTTAATATCGTCAAACTCATTCAACTGCGGCGAGGTGATAAGAACGCACCTCCTCCTGATGATGGGGAAAGTGAACTCGATACTTTGGAAACATAATAAAAAACGCAAAACAAAGAGGCTGGGACATGGAGATCAGCCTCTTTGTTTTGCTTATTCTGCTCGAAAATGCGAAATGTCATTCAGTCGTTCAACTTTAAATAGGCCGTTTTCGTAAGCTAAAACTGTTACGCTGGCGTTGTCTAGGACAAAGCTTTCTGTGATGGACGGCTCGAGTTCGTGGACGATGTTACGAATGGTGTTTCCGTGGGCCACAATTAGGACGTTTCCACCTGTGTCACGGTGTTGGTTGATGACGTGAAGGAAACCTTTTTCGACGCGTGTCCAAAAGGTCATGAAGTCCTCGGCATCGCCAGTTGGGTCGGCTTTTTTCGTGTCGTTCATCATCGTTCTGACGTCCACTTTTGAAAAGAAGTCTTCCTGCGAATCGTAGCCGTTAGAGCGGGCGATTTCGTCCCACGCCACACTCCCCTTTTCCCCCTCAAAAGAACCGAAGAACGTTTCGCGAAATTCACTGCGAGGTTCAAGTTGCAAGCCGAAGCCGTGTTTATTTTCGTGAAGCAAGATTTCAGCAGTTGAAATGGTGCGGTGTAAGTCACTGGAATAGGCGGCAACAAATTCTGTGTCCGCAAGACCTCGCCCGCTTTGACGCACGATTTCAATCCCTTCTGGTGTGAGCGGGGTGTCCGCCCAGCCTTGCATGCGCAGGTTTTTGTTTAAATAGGTTTGTCCATGTCTAACGAAATAAAGTGCAAGTTTTTTTGCCATGATAGCTCCTCCTTTTTTATCGCATCGTAACAAATTCTTCGGCGCTCGTCGGGTGAATCGCAACTGTGTTGTCGAAATCAGCTTTCGTTGCACCCATTTTAATTGCTACTGCGAAGCCTTGTAATAATTCGTCCATGCCGGCTCCAATTCCGTGTAGTCCGACAATCTTTTCGTTAACGCCTTCGCAGACAAGTTTCATGCGGCACGGCTCGCGATGTTCGGTAATAACCGTGTACATCGATGTGAACGACGACGAATAAATTTTAATATTTTTCTCCCCAAATTTTGCTTTTGCTTCTTCTTCGGTTAAACCAATCGTCCCAATCGGCGGATGGCTGAACACGACAGTCGGCACAAGATTGTAGTCCAAATGTTCGTCAAGCTTCCCGTTAAAAAGTCGCTCAGAAAGCCGTCTACCCGCTGCAATCGCTACTGGCGTCAGCTCGATATGCCCCGTCACATCACCGACCGCATAAATCCCCGGAACCGAAGTATTTTGATATTTATCAACTTTGACAAAACCTTTTGCGTCAAGTTCTACGCCACTAGCGGCAATATTTAGCGTCTCAGTAACTGGAGTCCGCCCAATCGCCCAGATTAGCTTATCAACGACCGTTTCTTGCCCATTTTGGAGTTCAAGCGTTAGGCTGCCATCTTCGTTTTTTCGAACAGCTTGAGGCACGCTTTCCGTGTGCAGCTTCGGCCCCGTTTTCGCCATCAATTCTTTTAGGGTCTCCGAAATCATTGAATCAAAATGGCGCAGTGGCAGAGACTTGCGAACAAAAAGATGCGTATCTACGCCAAACGCGTTTAAAATCCCCGACAATTCAACAGCAATGTAGCCAGCTCCAACGACGGCCACGCGCTTTGGCAACTCACGCATTGCAAAAAAGCCGTTTGAATCCGTTCCAAACTCGGCGCCTGGAATATCCGGAATTGTCGGCTTGCCGCCAGTTGCAATTAAAAAGTGGTCCGCCGAATAAGTTTCGCCTGCGACCTCGACCGATTTTTCACTCGTAAATTTAGCGAAGCCGTTTAAAACCGTCACTTTATTTTTGTCTAAATTGGATTTATAAATACCGTGTAGCCGCTCAATATAGGCTTCGCGATTTTTGACGAGCGTTTTAAAGTCAAAATTCACCTTTCCGTTTAACCCATAATCCGGGCCTAGTTTTTCAATGCCCTCTTTGATTTGCGCCCCGTACCACATCACTTTCTTTGGGACACAGCCAACATTGACGCACGTCCCGCCAAGATGAACAGGCTCAACTAACGCCACCTTTTTCCCGTACATCGCCGCCCGATTCGCCGAAGCAATTCCACCACTGCCTCCGCCAATAACAATATAGTCGTAATGTTTACTCATAAAAATCCTCCATTCCTGACTAGCTCTTCTCAATTAAGTGTACTAGAAAAAGAGGATTTCTAATAGAAAAAAGCATTTTATTCGCCGCATTCTGGATCCATATCTTCCATAAATTGGTATAAAATCAGCTCCATAATCGCAATGGTTGAAATTCGCGATGTAATATCTAACGCATCTAACTCGATTTCATCGGTAAAAATATATAAATTGATATCACTCATGTTCTGAATGATATTATTATCTGCGCCTGTTATAGAAATTAGCATCGGCGGCGTTTTGCGCGCTTTCAATTTTTGCGCAGTCTGAATCAGCTCAATATCGTGTCCGCCATATGTCAAAATAAAAACTAAATCATCGGGGCCAATATGTTGCAAAATCGCTTGCCGGTATTGATAATCTTCTGGAAACTCCACTAAAAAGCCACTCATCGTGTACAGATACTTAATATACTGAGCCGCATGTTTACTTAACCCTTTTGCAAAAAAATAAATTTTTGATTTATTCATAAGCTTTCGAGTGATTTTGGTCATCTTTGACGGCTCTAATACACGGACAGACTCTATAATATTTTTCAAATATTCTTCCCGATAATCTTTTTGTTCCACAACGAATGGAGATGGTTTTAGTTCTACTTTGCTTAAAAGAGTAAATTTAAGTACAGTTGTAAATTCGCTATAGCCTGAAAATCCTAATTTGCGAACAAAACGCAGGAATGTCGTGGTGGATACAAAACATTCCGCCGATACCTCACGAATGCTTTGATTTTTAATTGTATTCATATTTTTTACAACGTAATCAAATAAAATTCGTTCATTTCGCGTCAAGGTTGATACATGTTTACTTGAGATTTCAAAAAAATCCATCAATAAGCGCTCCTTTATTTTACGGCTTCAACAAGATGCGTAATTTTGGGAATTTGTTCGGTAATGCAATGAATATTTCCTCCACCAAGCAAAATTTCCCGCGCTGGAATTCCGATAATTTTGCGCGTTGGATATAGTGTTTGGAGAAGTTCCCGCGCCGCTATGTCATTTTCATCATCAAACAAAGGAAATATAATACCACCATTTGCTGTGTAGTAATTCACATAACTAGCTGCCAAACGATCACCAGGTTGTCTTGGAATTGTTCCTTTAATAGCGTCCACGCCTTCACTTTCTTCTCTCGTTATGTACATTGGGGTGGGGCAATATAATTTATGTATGTGAAACTTTCTCCCCTTTGCATCTGTTTCATTTGCGAGCAATTGAAAACATTCTCTTGAAATCTCATATTGCGGATCATTTTTATCATCTGTCCAAGATAAAACAATTTCGCCTGGTGCGGCAAAGTTCACAATATTATCAATATGGCCATTTGTTTCGTCCAAATAAAAACCGTGTGAAAGCCAAATGACTTTTGACACATTAAAATACGTTTTTAAAACGTCTTCAATCTCTGCTTTAGACAAATGTGGGTTACGTCCTTCTGATAACAAACATTCTTCGGTGGTGATGAGCGTTCCGTCGCCGTCTACGTGAACGGAGCAACCTTCTAGCACGAACTTGTCCAAAAAGTAATAATCAATGCCAAATAAATCACTTATCTTCCGGGCCATTTGGTCATCTTTCTCCCACGGAAAGTATAAGCCATCAAGTAGTCCGCCCCATGCATTAAAGCGAAAATCTACAGCACGCATTTTCGTCCGTGCTTCATTTACTAAAAATATTGGGCCGTAATCACGCATCCATGCATCATTATTGCTCATTTCAATGACGCGAATATTGTCTGGTAACATATCACGTGCGTTTGCGTACTGTTCATAAGACACAAACATGGTAACTGGCTCGAACTTGCTAATCGCCACCGCGACATCACGATAACTCTTCTGTGCAGGTTTTCCCCCAAGCCGCCAATTATCGGTTCGTTCTGGCCAAATCATAAGGCAGCCTTCATGTTCTTCAAATTCTCCAGGCATAAAGAATCCGTTTTCATTTGGTGTTTCGTGTTTTAATTTTGCCATGTCCATCCCTCCACATTTCCATTATACAATAAACACGTAAAGCAAAATGGATTTTTAGTGAAAAATATCACTAAAGTCCATTTTGCTTTGTTTTAACCGGCGACAATAATCGTGCCGTCTTCATTTGCAAGAAATTGCCCGATATTTTCAAGCGATGTGATAACTGCCTTACTCATTGGACGTTTCCGGACGAAATCTGTAGCTGCCTCAATTTTTGGTAGCATGCTACCTTTCGCAAATTGATTTTCCTCCATATATTTTTCCAGTTCTGAAACCGTGACTTGCGTCAATTTCTGCTGATTGGGCTGATTGAAGTTCACATACACATTATCGACGCCTGTTAATATAACAAGCAAATCTGCTTCCACCATTTCCGCGAGTTTTAATGAGGCATAATCTTTATCAATAACCGTTTCAACACCGACTAAATCACCGTCATGGTTCACAACGGAAACCCCACCGCCGCCAGCTGAAATCGTCACAATACCGCCCTCAATAAGCTGTTTAATAGCTTTGTGTTCTTTAATCCCAACTGGTTTTGGTGATGGCACAACTTTCCTGTAGCCGCGTCCCGCATCTTCCACAAAAATCGCACCCGTTTCACGCATTTCAATTTCTGCTTCTTCTTTTGTTAAAAAAGGGCCAATTGGTTTTGTTGGATTTTGAAAGGCGCTGTCCTTTTCGTCTACAATGACCTGTGTGATGACCGAAACCGCTTCCTTCTCAATTCCATGTTTGTGAAACGCTTTATCAAGCGCATTTTGCATCCAGTAACCAATACTTCCTTGCGTCATCGCCACACATGAATCGAGCGGCAAAGCAGGGTTCTTTTCCGAATTGCTCGCTTGCTGTTGCAGTAACAAATTACCAACTTGTGGCCCATTACCATGCGAAATAATTAAGTCATCGCCGTTTAAAATGAACTGCACGAGATGTTCGGCTGTTTCTTCCAATGCTTTTTGTTGTGCCTCAGCGCTTGCATCGCTCGATAAGATGGCGTTTCCGCCAAGCGCAACTACAATTTTACGTTTTCCCATCTGCTTTCCTCCTAGATTATCTTGGCACCTGTTGAGTGATACAGTGAATATTTCCACCGCCAAGTAAAATTTCGCGCGCGGGCACGCCAATGATTTCGCGATCTGGATATAGCTCTGAAAGCTTCTGTTTCGCCTCATTGTCTTTCGGGTCACCAAACAGTGGGAATACAACGCCTCCGTTTGCCGTATAATAATTGATATAGCTCGCTGCAAGACGATCACCTGCTACACGTGGTAATGTGCCTTCTACAGCATCTACGCCGTGACTTTCCTCTTCAGTAATTAAAATTGGCTTCGGCACATGGATTTTATGCACAACTAACTTGCGCCCTTTTGCGTCCACTTCCTGTTCAAGGATATCTAGGCATTCCTTGGAGATTTCATATTGTGGATCGCTTTTATCATCCGTCCAAGCAAGCGCAACAACGCCTGGTGCCACGTAATTAAGGATATTGTCAACATGGCCGTTTGTTTCGTCTAAATAAATGCCTCTTTTTAACCAAATAATCTTTTCAAGGTTTAAATATTCTTTTAGCACTTGTTCGATTTGTTCTTTGGAAAGTTGCGGGTTGCGGCCTTCTGAGAGCAAGCATTCTTCGGTTGCAATGAGCGTTCCCTCGCCGTCAACGTGAATCGATCCTCCTTCTAAGACGAAATTGGCTAAACGGTAACGGTCCTTCATTTCGAGTTCAGCGATTTTTTGCGCGACTTGATCATCTTTGTCCCACGGGAAGTAAAGGCCGTCTGTTAGGCCACCCCATGCATTAAAGCTCCAATCGACTGCACGAATATCACCAGCATCATTTTTCACAAAAGTTGGGCCCGAGTCTCTCACCCAAGCATCATCATTATCGATTTCAACAACACGCACCTCATCTGGCAACATATAGCGCGCATTATTAAATTGAGCTGTTGACACGCCAACAGTTACTTGTTCAAATTTTGAAATAGCTGTTGCCACATCTGCAAAAGCCTTTTGAGCGGGCTTAGCGCCATTACGCCAATTGTCCGTGCGTTCTGGCCATAACATATAACAACCTGCATGTCTTTCGAATTCTCCTGGCATTCTAAAACCATCTTTTTTTGGTGAGCTATCAATTGTTTTCACTCGAATTCACTCCCTCTTCCCTATTCTTTTCCTTCTTCTTTCCAGCTACGAAAATACAAATTTCACCAATGACAAATGCGATGATAGAGCCAATTAAAATTGGAATTTTTTCATTTAATTCAGCGCTAGAACCATTTAGAGGAACCGCTGAGAAAATCAGTGTAACGACAAGTAGCACAACTGGAACAAACGTAATCAGTCGTAGCACTACTTTTCCACCAGGTACCTTAAACGGACGCTCGCGGTCCGGATCGATTTTGCGAAGTTTTAAAAATGCCGGGAACATCATAATATATGAAGCTAAAAGGGCCACAACGTTTAATGCGAAAAACGCCCAAAAAATGTTCTCGTTTGGAATGAGTGGCGCAATCACAATTAATACTGAAGCAACAATCCCATTTAAAATGCTTGAGCCAATCGGCATTTCATTTTTCTTATTCACCTTCCCAAATACGCTAGGCAAGTCATTATGCTTCGCTGCATACATCGCTACATAGTTCACACCAAGCGCCCACGAAATTAAGTTTGCAATGAGCGTATACATAAACATAAGCCCAATAATAATGACAAATGGGTTGATGCCGCCAACAAGCATAATGAAACTATCAATTAGTCCGCTAGACGTTGAAAGTTCTGACGTTGGAATGGCTGCCCCCATACCAAATGCTGCTAGCAAATAGAAAAATGCAATTAATATTCCACCGTAAATAATCGCTTGCGGAATTTGTTTTTTCGGATTTTCCATATCGCTCGCAAGCGTCGTCACGACTTCAAATCCTAAAAAGTTAAATAAAATAATAGAAATAAACGATAAACTTTGCAAATCAAAGCTCGGTAGTAACGCTTTCCCAGAAAAATCATTCGCCAAGCCTTTTGTAATCGCAAAATAAATGCCTAGTGCTCCTAAGCTAATCATAATAGCAACCTTACAAAAAGCTGCGACATTCAGTATCCATTTGCTATCGCTCACTGGATAACAACTGATTAAAACAACTAGCCAAACGAAAATAAGTTGAATGAAAATTGAAACTGGCGTACTAATATTCAGCTTAAAAATTTGTCCGCCTACTTCTACGAATAAAACGGCGAGGCTCGCCATCCAAATTGGGTAGTTAATCCAGTAAAACCAGGCAACACGGCCACCCCATTTTCTCCCAAAAGCCCTTTTTACCCAATCATAAATCCCGCCCTCATCATCATACGTTGTCCCAAGTTCTGCGGAAATAAGTCCATATGGCAGGAAAAATAAAATCAAAAGTGCAATCCACCAGAAAAATTGTGATGAACCAATGGCCGCCGCAGGAGCTGCTGACTCCACGACTAAAATAACACAAACCGCCATCAAAACAGCATCAAATAAACGAAATTTCTTTTTCTCCAAAATACCCACTCCTTTTTTTAAGTGGGGGAGAAGGTTGCCCCTCTCCTCCTTGGTTCAAACTATTTTTCTTGTGGCGCATTTCTAAGTAAAAGCTCAAGCTCGGCATCATACACATTTCCTACTTTTTCTGATGCAAAATTCAAGTATGGCTTCATAAAGAAAACGAGAAGCGCACGCATCGCTGTTAACCTGTTTTCTGCCTCATCAATGACAACCGAATAAGAGGCATCAAGCACTTCGTCGGTCACTTCTTCCCCTCTAGTCGCTGGAAGACAATGCATAAATTTCACATCTGGACTCGCCATTTCAATCATTTCTTTGTTCACTTGATACTTCGGATAGAAGACTTTCATACGCTCCTCTTCCGAAAGTTCAGCTTCATACAAACCATACCATACGTCTGTATAAATGAAGTCTGCATCCTGAAGAGCCTCACGAGGATCTTCAGTGATGAGATAGCTACCACCAGAAACCTTGCAATTTTCTTCCGCAATTTCCAAATGATTTTCTTTGAGCTGAAAACCTTTCGGACCATACTGTACAAAATTCATTCCGAGTTTTGTTGCCATAAACATCGTGGACGCACAAACTTGCGTAGCATCGCCCACAAAAACAATTTTGCAATCCTCAATTTTTTTACCCTCAGGTAAATGTTCAAACATCGTAATTGCATCCCCAAGTTCTTGCGTTGGGTGATTGTAGTCACTCATACCATTAATGACTGGAATGGACGCCGTATTCGCCAATTCCTGAACCGTATGATGTCTTTCTACACGAGCCATTAAAATATCTACTAAACGCGATAAAACGCGCGCTGTATCCCCAACCGATTCGTGCCCACCTAATTGAATTTGCCCAGGTGCCAAATACTGTGCGTGCCCACCTAATTGTGTCATCGCCGTTTCAAATGACACGCGTGTCCGTGTTGATGACTGCTCAAAAATCATTCCAAGTGTTTTATGCTTAAGAAGCTGTGGGTAATGTCCATCTTTTATGGATTGCTTCATTTTTAAAGCTATTTCAATCATGAATAGAATTTCTTCTTTTGAAAAATCTTTCGTATCTACAAAATCACGTTTTTTCGTCATCCTTCTCACCTCAAAATTAGATTCTAACGGGCTTTACTCGAGTTTTATTTGCCGCATGTTCATCATAATACAAGCATTTCTAATTTGGAATAGAAAAAAGCGTTTTCAAAACGAAAACGCAAGGCTTGTAACCTGTTACATTTTGCGTAACAGATTACAACGCTAAAAGTGCTGTAAAATTTTTATTTCTTGGTTCAAATAGAATTTGAAGTTTATCAATTTCTGATATAAAGCGTTCGATTGTCCATTTTAATCTCTCTTTTTTTAATGAGTGCTGCTAGCAAAATATCTAATTGTTGGCGCGAAATATGACTATATTTTGACAAAGTTATCTTATTTATAAAAGATGGTATTTGGTAATATCCTTTCTCAATTTTTATGTTCAGTTTTTCACAAATCATTTTTAGCGAACACATAAGTCTTTCTTCTGAGGAGTATTGGTATTTTATTAGTTCATTGTACAGATTCATATTATTAAGTAAAGAAATATCAAGAAACCATTTTAAATACGTCGGCTTATTCGTTGCAAAATTCAGGAAATATTCTCGATAAACGAACACCACTTTTACATCCGTATCGCACACTAACTGAAGATCATTATGAATACTTAGCTCTGACACTTGCTGATTGATGACATCCCCATCTGAAAAGAACAGTATGATTTGTTTGTTTCTACTCTCTAAGTGCATAGTCCCGTCTATCACAATCATAAACTCTTCTTTAAAATACTTCCCCGAAATCATTGTGCTTTTAATCAAATCCATTCGACGAACCCAAGTCGGCTCTGCCTGATTCTTCTCTAAATCCTTTATGACCTTGACTGTTTCTTTATTTTTCATTCTACTCACTCCTATTTTAATTTTTATAACTTAGGATATCAAAAAGCTTCTACTTTATCGTGTATAAACTATACACAACCACTATATTTCTCTAAAAATAATGTGACAAAATTTTCATAAATACGTATACCTCCCCTATGTTAGAAGAACAATTTATCTCCCCTCTTTTTTATAAAACACTAACAGATTCAACTTCAACAAAAGCACCCACATCAGTATTACCAAAAACAGGTGATACGTATTTTAGTCGGACTTGGCACATTATTAGGCGCTCTTGCAATACTCACTCGCAGACAAAGAAAACAAATAAAAATGATTTGCCCCTATTTACATAAATAGAAGCTCTAATTTTGTCTATAAACAAATAAAATGAGATGAATGATAGGTCACTTCACTTTGTTTAATCTCCTTGAAAAATTGCTCTATGCTAATAAATAGCCAAAAGCGACAAGATATAAATCTAATTATGAACGAAAATCACAAAGTTCATCAATTCGTTAAAAAAAGCGATTAGTTATGTCGAATTTACACACGAGTATGTTCTATAACTCTGTTAAGCTTAAACACGTATCCAAGATGAAAAAACTATGTTATTTCTACTGCCAAACGGCATAATCCTTATCTAAGAAATAATGTAACCAAGTTTACACCATAAACATCTTGATTGTAGTACCGGATATTAAGGGATTTAAAATAAATGGGAAAAGGAGAACAAAATGAAAAAAATAGTAGCCACAATATTAGCTTGCTTACTTGCAACTTTTGGCATTAATCCTGGCATGCACGTTCAAGCTGCGGCGACAGATACTGTCAACATTCCAGATCAAAACCTTCTTGAAGGCTTGAAAGACTTATTAGATAAACCATTTGCAACTTCTTTAACAGAAGCTGATTTGGCACAACTTGACAATGCAGCAATTAACTATTCTAATCCAGCTCAAGCTGCTGTTCCTGGACGAGTTTCAGATTTAACAGGGTTAGAATTTGCAACAAACATGACTCAACTGGATATTTCAGCTAGTGATGTAAGCGATATTACACCCATAATAAATTTACCCAAGCTAAAAAGGATTGTTGGTGTCAATACGGCACTTACAAGTCTAGAAGGCATTCAAAACCTTCCATCACTTGAGCAATTAGAACTCGGTGGTGACTATATTCAAGACTTTTCACCACTACTAGGAGCTAAAAACCTAACCTCTTTCAGCTATGAATCTTACCGCTGGCTTTCTAGCGACTATTCAGCAATTGATGACATTTCTATTCTTGCAGAAATGCCTAATCTTCAAATTCTTAATTTAAATGACAACGAAGTCAGTGATCTTTCTCCATTAAGCGGGAATAGTTCAATTCAAACATTGATTTTAAATAAAAATAATGTACAGCAACTTGCTCCATTGGAAAATATGAATAACTTAGAAGTTTTATATTTAAATCAAAACGATCTTACTTCCTTAGATGACCTAGCAACTTTAGAAGGATTAGAAATCTTATATGCAGATTCTAATCATATTGTAGATGTCTCTTCTCTAAATCATTTATTTAACACAATGATAAAAGGTTCTGACGATTATAAAGGTTTGCAAATCAATAATCAAACCATTACTTTACCAGCAATAAC
Organism: Listeria sp. ILCC797; assembly: GCF_900186185.1. Classification (NCBI taxonomy): domain Bacteria; kingdom Bacillati; phylum Bacillota; class Bacilli; order Caryophanales; family Listeriaceae; genus Listeria; species Listeria sp. ILCC797. The sequence goes on along the minus strand of NZ_FYBS01000010.1, from coordinate 11,310 downwards.
TGTTAAACAAGGTGACACTGCCGTTTCCCAAAATCCTACAAAAGGGTTAGATAATCAAGTGATGGCTGTGCAAAGTGCTTCTAATGAAGGACAAATCTCTAGTGATTCAAAAACTATTTCATGGGATAATATGACAAGTGATACTACTGTCACTTATAACGTGGCTGCTACAGACCAATCAGCAGATGGCGTAGATTTTTCTTATTCCCTCAAAGTATCACAACCAATTAAGGTTGTAGATGATACTTACAGTGAAGTAACTGTTAACTATGTCGACACCGATGGTAATACGCTTGCTCCGTCCGATACTTTAAGTGGAGTTGTTGGAGATAACTACACTTCTACCGCAAAAGACATCGACGGTTGGGTTTTACAAACCACTCCTGATAATGCAACAGGTCTATTTAGTGACACGGCTCAAACTGTCACTTATGTGTATGAAAAAGAAGTTATCCCTGCTCAAGATGTTACCGTTAAATATGTAGATGGTGATGGCAATGATTTAGCCACTGCTGATACATTAAGTGGAAATATCGGAGATAACTATACTTCTACCGCAAAAGACATCGACGGTTGGATTTTACAAGCCACTCCTGATAATGCAACAGGCGTATTTAGCAACACAGCTCAAACTGTCACTTATGTGTATGAAAAAGAAGTTGTCCCTGCTCAAGATATTACCGTTAAATACGTAGATAGTGATGGCAATGATTTAGCCGCTGCTGATACATTAAGTGGAAATATCGGAGATAACTACACTTCTACCGCAAAAGACATCGACGGTTGGGTTTTACAAACCACTCCTGATAATGCAACAGGTCTATTTAGTGACACAGCTCAAACTGTCACTTACATTTATGAAGAGGCGTCCAATGATGTTATGCCAACTCCTCCTGCCGATGATTCAACGGACAATAATAACGACACAACAGATACAGATGGCAAGATTCCTAGCACTAACATTGATGTACAAGAGAAAAACGTCATCAAAGACCCTACTTCTAACAATCCAGAAAAAGTGAAAACATCACTACCAAAAACAGGTGATTCAGCGGTAGACAGCGGTATTCTAGTCGGACTTGGCGCATTATTATTAGGCGCTCTCGCAGTATTCACTCGCAGACAAAGAAAAACAAAATAAGTATAATTAAGTAAAAATAAATGAAAAACAACTCCCAAAACTTATGGGAGTTGTTTTTTTAGCAATTCGTTTCTAAATACTTCTTAACCTTATTTTTATCTTCTTCTGCAAGCAAATCGATATCTTTTAAAATCGTATAAACATCTTTTTTTGTTGAAATAAAAAAGGAGGTTATTGTGCTTGTAATGATTCCAATTATACCGATTCCAAAAACCATCTCCGCAGTTATGAATGTTTGGCTCGATTAGATAAATCGGGAGCAGTGTTTTTTAAGTTTATTTCTTCAATCTCTTTTGTCGAATCTGATAGTTTTCATAAATTCCCATTGCAATCACGGCGAATACGACTGGTCCGACTACCATCCAAATAGTATCATTCCAGTTACCGCTCATCGCAGGCTCAATAATTGTGAAAACATTTGAGAAGCCAACAATAGCTACGACAATAATTGTCACAATGTACGTGATTGCCTTTGTTTTATACACAACGAAAGGTCGTTCAAGTCCTTCACGATTTTTAAAGAACGGGAATGCAAAGGCTAGAAACACATATGGTAGTGTCATAGAAACATTTGCCATAAGTGTTAGCGTGTTATAGAATGCCGAAGCACTTTTCCCACCGAATGAAACGATGAGCACGATGATAACAACGAGTAAGCACTGCATCCACATTGCAAATTCCGGCATGCCGAATTTGTTGATTTTGCTCATGCGCTTTGGCCAGTACTCGGCTGTACCTTGTACAATGGCTTTTAGCGGTGAATAGATGAGCGTAAAGAACGCACCCGTGTATGCTAAAAACATAGAAAGACCAGTAACTCTTGCGAACCAATTGGCCATTTGCGATGCTGCGTCCGTTGCAAGACCAAGCGCGTTCCCAAATTCTAAACCAAGATTGTACATTAAAACGTATGTAATGTTCCCGTAGTTGACATTGGATCCACTCAAAATTTTATCCCAGTTGGTACTAATTCCCCACATGAAAATTTCTAAAGCATAGCCAATTGAAATAATAAAGGCGGCAATCATAATACCTTTTGGAAAAGTCTTCGTTGGGTTTTTCGTTTGGTCAACTAGGCCGGCTACTGCCTCGGTTCCCCCGTATGCAAATATCGCAAATACGCAGAACGACAAGATAGCAATCGGGCTAAGATAACTTGGGTTTGGCGATACAAGGAAATCTTTTACTCCCGAAATATCTTGCGCAAAATTTCCGCCGTTTAACATTAAAATAAGTAAACTTACGACGATTAAAACGATGTTTAGACCCATAACGGCGATTCCGCCGACAGCCGTTACTTTTGTAATTTGTTTTAAACCTTTTGAAGCTAGTAACGTAACGATAAGCATCCAAACAGCGGCAAGTATCCCGACGGTTTGTGTTGGCGATAAGCCGAAAAGCGACCATGTTTGGGTTTTATCTTCGCCAAATAGGAAGATGGAAAATGGAATCCAAACTTTAGAAGCGGTTCCGACCATCCAAATGACGTAAGAAGTAAACCACATGAAAGTAACGATGAAGGCATAGCGTGGCCCGATGCTATCGTTCATCCATGAATAAATTCCGCCTTTTTCTTTACGGTAAGCGGCTCCGTATTCGGCCATCATAAGCGCAAATGGAATAAAGAAGAAAATTCCGGCTCCAATGTACCATGGAATCGCACTATAACCCATTCGGTAAAAGCCAATTGGACCGTTTGCGAAACCAAATACGGACGTGAAAATCATTAGAATTAAACTAATAAGTCCCATTTTTTTAATTTCATTTGACATAAATCTCATTCCTTTTTGTGTATTATTATACATATAATTACTAATTATTGTATCCCATACTAGAATGTCATTATACCATTAAAAAACAAAAATCCTTTTTAAAAGAACAATTCAAATAGAATGTAAAGTCTGACGTGCGTGACTTTTCCGACAATGATTCGCAAAAAAAAAAGCACATTTCAAATCGATAAATGAACACAAAACTAGCCTGATGACTTGTCTGGAACCGCACCGACGTGTATTTTAACGACGAAGATGGCCGTTTGTCATCAGGCTGATGTAAATTTCTCACCGCGCATCACAGTTAGCACCCGCGGATTCGGTAAATATCGTTTGATTTCCTTTAATTTTAAAAGTGTAGGTGTATCGTTGTAGTATTCAGCAATTCCCATCGCAACCGCGCTACTTCGGCTGACGCCTGCGTTACAATGCACAACAATTTGACCATGATTTGCGTGATGGTCTAAAAAAGAATAAATCGCAGCAGCGTGTCGCTCGTTAAAGAGCTTCATTTCATGTTCTTCTTTTTGGCTTAATCCCCAGTAGTCGTCTTCTTCGTTAATGTCATTAAAGCGCACTTCAAGAATCCCTTCAAATAGCTCAGGATTTTTAAGCGTTTTAAAAGCCAGACCAACATCTGTTATTCGGATTAAAAGCGCATTTTCTGATTTTGGCGTAAACGAAACCGCCATAACTTCTGGGATGGCAATGATAGGCAACTGCAATGGATCGAAATCAATTTGTCGTTTTTCCTTATTCACATAATTCGCCATATAAAACGTGTCCCTTCCACTATTCCTACTCGTATTGTAACATATTTCGCCTTTTTCCACGCTATCATAGCTTTATAGAAAAAAACGTACTTAGCAAAATTCACTAAGTACGTTCCGTTTATTTTTTATTTTGACGGTATAAATCTTTACTTTTAAAGCCCGCCTTTAAAATGGTTTTTGTTTCTTCCAAGCGTTTCTCTTCTGTTGCCGTTTGTTTCGCACTAAAAACATAGCTTGCCCAAGTTTTTTGATAACCCGCAGCAAGTTTTTCATACAGCTCAGAAGCCTCCGCATCGTCCGCAAGTCGCGCTTTTAAATCGGGAATTTTCTCTGCATAATTCGTCTCAGCCTTCGCTGCACTTTTTCCTTTTTCACTGAAAGCTTCCTTCATACCAACAACTGTAAACGTATCATCCATGCTCACCATGCGCGAAAACTTCAAACTACTTTTTGGCAAAAAGCCTTCCTCATCAACTTTAAGCGTTGGCATAATTTCATCACGATGCACAAATGTGTCATACACCGAATTTCCTTTTTTCGGATATGCCACAAACAAATAGCCCTTCTTGGCCAGGCGGTCGTGCTGAACAACATCGTTTACAAAAGCCTCCATTTCCGCCATCGTTAGCGCAAAACCAAAAATCAAATCGTACTGTTTTTGTTTAAAAGAATGGTCCACGCTAGCCAAAGCATCAAGCTCAGTGAAATCCTGTGGCACGTTTAGAACCGCTTTGTTCGCGTATTTCGTTAAATTAAGTTTTTCTACAATCGACTTTGCCATATTATTTGCTCACATGACTTGCGCCAAATTTTTGAACTACTTCCATGACTTCATCACGCTTATCCTCGCGAATGTAAGAAACCATTTTTGGAACCATTGCCATCAAATACTTTTGGTCAAAATCTCCCGAATCTTGTTTGCCAAAGCTCTCGCTAAGAAGCTCCTTCATAGCGGATTCTTTCCCCTTTTCAGTCCGCTCTAAAATAAAATCAAGAAACTTTTGTTGTCCTTCATTCATTGTCAATTCCTCCTTGTGTCTTATGAAATAAGTATAATAATCCAGCGCTTTTTAGGCAAGAAAAAGCCCCTTTAAAAAAACAAAGGGACCCTTTACGCTATTTCATCATCAAAAACGTACTACGAACTTGCTTCATCATTTCAATTCGCTTTTCAGACATATGGTCAGCAGCTTCTGCTGGAATGATGCCTTCAGCTTTTGAGATCTCATAAACTTTTCCAATTTGATCATAAATTTCATCAATTTTTTTCTTCGCACGGTTTTCATTGTAGCCAAGCAATTCATCCGCCACATTAATGACGCCGCCAGCATTTACGATATAATCGGGCGCATATAAAATTCCTCGTGCAGAAAGCATTTCGCCATGCGTTTGAATATCAAGCAATTGGTTGTTTGCACTTCCGCAAATCATTTTAAATTTTAAATTTGGTATGGTAACGTCATTTAAAATTCCGCCTAGCGCACACGGGGCAAAAATATCCGCGTCAACCGTATAAATATCATTTGGCAAGACCGCTTCCGCACCAAAATCGCGTACCGCTCGCTCTACCGCGTCTGGGTTAATATCCGTCACGACAAGCTCCGCGCCTTCCGCGCGTAACAGCGCACAAAGCGCGTACGCCACGTTGCCAACACCTTGGACCGCTACTTTCTTCCCAAGTAAAGAATCACTTCCAAAAGCCTCTTTTGCAGTGCGCTTCATTGCTGCATAAACACCCCGCGCTGTCATTGGACTTGGATTACCCGATGAGCCAAACGTTTCAGATATCCCTGTCACATATTTGGTTTCTTCATGAATGTAGTCCATATCTTGAACGGTCGTACCGACATCCTCAGCAATAATGTAACGGCCGTTTAAACTTTCCACATAACGACCTAGCGCACGAAACAACGCTTCGCTTTTGTCCTTTTTCGGATCTCCGATAATGACCGTTTTCCCGCCACCTAAATTGAGCCCCGCAGCTGCATTTTTATACGTCATCCCACGAGCTAGACGAAGCACATCGAGAAGCGCTTCCTCTTCCGTTTCATACGGCCACATCCGACATCCACCAAGCGCTGGTCCGAGTGTCGTATCGTGAATCGCAATAATCGCTTTTAGTCCAGAAGCCTTATCTTGACAAAAAACAACTTGTTCATAATCATATTTTTCCATCTTCTCAAATAACATGATACATTGCCCCCTTTAGTCTAAAACACATGAAACTCAACTCGCTACCCTTATTATACGAATTTTGAAAGCGCTGTAAAAGTTTTTGGATTATTTAAGACGAAATTCATACTTTTTGTTTAAAACAAAAACTTTCGGCCTATTTTATTTGTATGCGCTTTCACAAAAAAGAGGACTTTCGTTTTAGTTTCTACGTCGCACAAAGTGCCATAGTTTGAAAATTAATTCGAAGCAGAAAAATAAAAAAGTATTATTGTAAATAAGGAACCCCCACAAATTCTATGCTTTGCAGGGGAAATACATTTTACTAATTAATATTTTAAAGTTTATTTTGGTTGTTCCTTTTCTAACGCATCAAAATATACATCCATTTCTTTCTTATTCTGATTAATCTTCCTACATGTACGAAATACAATGAAAATATATAATAAAATTAAAACAGAAGAGATAATGAGTCTAACATTTCGTTTCGTTAAAGACTCCTTTAATTCGACTTGCGTCATCTTATTTAGATAGCCAATATGCTGACTATAAGCATCGTTCACTTTTCTCGTTATAGATTTTGTACTTAGCCCAACAGCATTTTCTAATTCCGGATTCGCTTTTCCATTTTTCTCTCGGAAAGGTATTTCATAAACCGTATCATTATCGTTTTCTCCCTCATTTTTTTCAATCTTTCTAATGTATATATTGCCCGTATTCTCCCACGGAACACTAGCATCATAACCATTATTAAGAAGTACATGAAAAAAAACATCCGTGTCCCAATTAACTTTAGTAACTTTTCGATCATATCTCTCTGGTTCAACCCAAGCATCAATACTATAATCATTTAATGATAATTCATTGCGCCCAAAAAGAGAGTCAAAGTTAAAAGTAATGTTAGGGTTCAACTTTTTCCAATCTTTATCATACTTCAATTGTAAAAAATAATGTGTTCGCTCTTTTGCACCTGCATGTTCAAGCCAGTAACTATGCTTAATAGATGAATAATTAAATAGCCCTAACATGAATAAAAATATCAAGCTGACTAACGAAAGTAACATAACTTTTTTATTCATATTCCACCCACTCATTATTATGATTTTGTATGTTTTGAAAGAAATCAGCAGCAACTTTCCTATCTTCAATTGTTATATTTTGCGCTTTTGTATTATGCATATGCTCTTGATATTGCAAAACTAAACAATCCATTCCATTATCATAAGAACCTTTACCTAAATTCATAATAAACTCATCAGCTCGGTTTGTTTCACCCGCACTGATTTCAGAATAGTAATCATTAACTACAGTAATTATATATTGTTTGCTACCCCATGTTAACAGCAACTAAGTCCACTTTATAATCATCTATACACTACGTTAGCATTAACATTTGTTTATCATCTCACAATTCGATATACCGCATAACAATAAAACAAAACTAATATTTTGTAAAGCAAATCATTTTATCTTCCATTTTTAAAACCCACAGAGCAAATTCTCCGTGGGTTTACACCTACTTTTCAAAAAACCTTACTTGCTCTGTAATCTCAATATCAGGGTGCATGCTTTTCGCGACGGGACAAGCGTCTTTCACGAGATGCACCGTTTTTTCAGCCTTTTGTTGGAATTCCGCTGCCACTTTTACTTCGAACTGCACATTAATCTTTTTAATCACGTGCACCGGCTGCTCTAAATCTTGCTCGTAGTCCACATCAACTTCCAAATCTTCGAACGGAATCCGCTTCTTCTCAAGCAACTTCGCGTACACATAGACGCTACAAGCCGCGACAGCCGCCACTGTAATTTGAACCGGGGAAAAACCTTCTTCTTTGATTAAAGGCCAGTTCCCAGTTTCGTGTAAAAGTTCCACTTTCTTTCCTACTTTTTTTAAATGCAATCCAAACCCCTCCAAATTCCGACTAAATAAGTAAGAATAATTATACCGCTAGTTGCTTCGCCTGTCAAAAAAAGCAGCTAAGCTTTTACGCCTAGCCGCCTTCATTTTATTCTGTGACAACAGCATAGATGCCGTCGCGTTCCGAGTACTCAAGCTTAAGCCCCATATTCGGATCCATGTGCGCGAAATGTTCCGCCCAGTAGCGAATCGCTTGAATAAGTGAGAAATGGTCTAATTGCTGAATCACACGGTCATTTTGAATGACATCAGCGCCAAACCCAATTTTATCATCATAGGTTAGCGCGACTTGTACATCATCGAGCGTTAAACCTTTTTCGTGCGTGAAGAAGGCGATAACCGCGTTTGAAATATTTCCTTCATCAAGGATTTCTTCTCGCGTAGTTGTTCCTGCTTGAATCGTTTCATGCTGAACATCGGCATGGTTGCCGCGACTAGACTCCACCACTGGTTCCGCATGGCGATTTTTTCGTTTACTAAACAACATCATTACTAGACGAATAATTAAAATAATCGCTAGAATGTTAATCATTAAACCTAAAATGTTTCCAAATGCGCCCATTCCAGAAAGCAGACCGCCAAATAATAAACCAGCGATTCCGCCCATCATTAAGCCGCCCATAAGTCCTCCGCCGCTAAAAAACCCTCGTTTACCAGCATTCGCATTCGTTTGCGAGCGGTTTACATTTGAACGATTAATTCCGTTGTTATTTGATTTAAACGATCTAACTGGCGAGCGGTAGCCCCTTGCGTCCGCCTCTTTCACTTGCGAATATTGTGCAGGAACTAGGTTGTCAACAATCGTACCTCCTACTGGCGTAAAGATTAAGCCAGCTGCTAATAATACAGAAACTAATTTTTTCACACTCTTCCTCCTTCTTTTGCGTACAAAAAGACCTTACGAAATAAACGTAAGGTCTTGCAAACAATTTAAAATTGCTAACTATGCCGGGCATAAAATCCGGATTGACGACATAGCTATGACTGCTACTCCCCTTAAGCGGGATTTTCTTATGAACTTAACTACAACTATACACGTTTCTAAAGCAAATTTCAAGATGAATGATCACGAAGAGACACTGGTTTGTCTAAAACTTCTTTCGCAATCATGGCACGCTTCAAATTTATGCTTGAAAGTTTTTGTCGATGTGAACGATGCGTTTCAAATCCACTTCTCGTCACATTAATATCTTCAATAGTCGACTCGCGCTCCATTTGTTTTCGCGCACGCTCCGCTTGTTTTTTAGCCGCAACATCTACTTTCGCCGTTTGAACTTGCGGTGCGCTTGTATAAGTCCCACTTGTTACAGCGGGTTTTGCTTTCGGGCTCGGTTTTGAATGAGTTTTCATCGCATCACGATATTCATTCCGCGCCTCATTCATTGCTTGCCTCATCTTACTTTGCGGAGCTTTTCCAGTTCCAGCTTTCCGCTTACTTTCAGCCTCTTTTTTAGCATGCCTAGCAAGCAAGACGCCACCTACCATGATAATCAGTGGTAAAAAGCCCATCAAGTCGCTAATGAAATCCATTGGATCAAAAGACATATTAGGCACCTACTTTCCTATCAACCGATTGGTTTGTCGTCGCCGGCAATTGTTTCGCGCATACTTGTATCCGCTTGAACGTTCTCCATCTTATAGTAATCCATGACCCCTAGTTTTCCTGCCTCAAAAGCACTTGCAATCGCTCTAGGAACTTCGGCTTCTGCTGCCACAACGGCTGCACGATTTTCTTGTTCCAGCGCAATCGCTTCCGCTTTACGTTTCGAAGCCGCCGCCTGAGCAACTTCCATGTCAGCATTTGCTTTTTCAATATCAAGTTTTGCTTTAATATTGTCCCCGATACGCATTTCCGCAATATCAATGGATAAAATTGTATATGCTGTCCCGTCTCCAAGCCCTTGCTCCTGAACTTTTTTCGAGATGCTATTTGGGTTTTCTAAAACATCTGTATGTTCACGCGTTTCACCGACTGTTGATACAACTGCTTCACCGACACGGGCGATAACAGTATCTTCACCGGCACCACCGACGATACGTTCAATATTAGATTGCACCGTAATTTGCGTAATAACTTTTACTTCAACCCCGTTTTGCGCTACACCTGTAAATTCAGGTGTACGAATAACTTTTGGCGTTACGGAAGTTTGAACCGCTTCTAAAACGTCACGACCTGCTAAATCAATGGCAGCCGCACGACTAAAATCAAGCTCAATATTTGCGCGATGAGCCGCAATAAGGGCATCAACCGTATTATCAACGTCACCACCTGCTAAATAGTGGCTTTCCAATTGGTTAACTTCAAGTTCAAGTCCAGCTTTTACAGCTTTAATAAGTGGTTTCACAACTCGCGACGGAACAACACGACGTAAGCGCATTCCGATAAGCGTTCCAAGCCCTACCGACACTCGCGCGGAGATTGCACTAATCCAAAGCCCCACTGGTACTAGTGTAAAGAAAATAATTAAAACTAGAATAATAAGTACTGCAATAATAATTGGTCCTGCATACATCATCTACTTCGCCTCCATTTTTAGTTCTTCTACAAGCAAATAGCCAAAATCAATTCCAACTACTATAATTGGCGTCCGAACGTCCAAATAACCATTTTCAAGTCTCGCCTCATATACTTTGCCTTCAATCTCAACACGCCCAATCGGCTTCATCGTTGTCACAGCAATACCAGACTTTCCATAAACCTTATCTCGTAGCGCTTTCATTCTTTCAATTTCTTTATCCTCTAAAACGCCACGATGAACGAGTCCCCAAGAGTCTCCGTATACTAGCTCGTCTTCTGAAAAATTGTGCGTCATTTGTGTCACCCTCTTTCATCAAGGTCATGCGCAACTGCTATACCTTTACCATACCTTAATTACCATTCATTTACAATTATTTTTTTGTAAAAAAGCTCCTTTCTTGTAATTTAATTAACGCCAATAAATAGTTAACTGAAAATTTTTGCTTATAAAATAATTATAGCTGACCTAACGTTTATTTTCCAACGTCTAGGAAAGTATGGCTTATCCGTCTTAGGACTGATTCGTATGGGAGTGATTGGGAGGGGCAGAAGGTTAAGTTTGGTGAGAAAGCCGTCTGAATGGCAGCTCTTGATGCGCGGGGGGATTTTATGGACTTCGTTCGGTCTTATATTGCGTTTCTAAACGCTAAAGCGTTATTTTCTTTTATGGATTAACACCTCTCTTCGTTCGGTCTTATATTGCGTTTCTAAACGCTAAAGCGTCATTTTCTTTTATGGATTAACACCTCTCTTCGTTCGGTCTTATATTGCGTTTCTAAACGCTAAAGCGTCATTTTCTTTTATGGATTAACACCTCTCTCCGTTCGGTCTTATATTGCGTTTCTAAACGCTAAAGCGTCATTTTCTTTTATGGATTAACACCTCTCTTCGTTCGGTCTTATATTGCGTTTCTAAACGCTAAAGCGTCATTTTCTTTTATGGATTAACACCTCTCTCCGTTCGGTCTTATATTGCGTTTCTAAACGCTAAAGCGTCATTTTCTTTTATGGATTAAC
>NZ_FYBS01000013.1:0-60990 GCF_900186185.1 Listeria sp. ILCC797 | reverse complement strand
CCCGCTCTAATCGCCGCACGTCCTCCATGACGTCTTGTAACCGCTCGGCATTGATGAACATATCTGGCGTGGCGTCCACTTGACTATAAAAATCTTGTATGTACTGCGCGAGGAGCTCCTCGCTCATTGTCATCGCTTGTAGAACCGTTTCCACAAGCGGCACGTAACTTACTTCATAATACGCTTTCGACCGGTCGACGGCTTCTCCTGACACGCGTGATTCATTCGTATAGGCGATCACCGCTTTTTGAAAGTCCGTTAGCCACCTACTCGCCTCCGTATTGGACTTCTTCAGTTTTTCTAGAAAATCCTCCACTTCGGCAATCGCAATCCGACTCATGTGCGCCACCTCTTCTGTAGAGCTTGTTGGTCTTCCTCTAAGGCGTACAAGGCGCGCTTTTCACGTTGTATCGCTTCCTGTGTTTCCGCCTCGCGTGCTTGTAAAGCGCGTTGCCAAAGCTTGGCATCACGCGCCTGCTCCTCCTCTAGTAGCCGATGAAATCCGTTCGCCGCACTCCCGCGCCAAGCGTCACGCCATTTCTCAAGCATATCAAATTCCTGCTTATACACCGCTTGAAAATCTTCTGCGCACTCGGTTTCCTCTTGGCTCGTGCGCCACAAGTCACGCAATTTGTCTTCGGTTTCTCGTTGTTTTTCGCGATTGTGCATCAGTTCTTGTTCGATCGCCGCGCTCCTTTTATCCACCTAAAGGACCTCCTTTTCGGCTTAAAGCTTGGTCCTGTTTCGCGAAGGCTGCGCCTAATTCTGTGAGGCGACGCACGTCTTGACCCGACACCTGCCCGAATTTCTCAACCGAAAGGACCAGATCAATTAAACTGTTTCGAAGCGTGTTGATTGAATTCGCATATGTTTCTTCCATCTTGACCTCTCGAAGTGGCAAGTAAGCCTTGTCTTTCATTTTACCCATCTCTCCCACGTGCTCGCTGAACACGGCTTCGTTGGATTTAATTTCCCGCATGTTTGTTCCTCCTGATGTTTGACCTGTCGTTCTAGTATACCATTCAAACAGGAGGTGAGTTGTGACTACTTTGTGAAATTTTCCGGCATTTATACACCCAAAAAACAGCTTTATGGACCTTCAATAAAAAACGAGGTGGGAAAATGTTTTCCCACCTCGTTTTGTATTCGTTTATTTATTTTCTTTCAAAAAAGCATCGTATTGTTTTTGTAGTTCTTTTCTAACCTTTTCGTAGCCAGCTTTTTCGAGTTTTTTGTTCATTTCTGGGATTGCTTTATCTGGATCAAGAGTTCCTGTGTTTAAACCATCGATGTATTGATTCATTACGTTAGCAATGTTTGAAAGCTCGGTTTTAATGGAATCCGTTTTGACGTTAAAACCGAGAAGTGGTGACTGTGTTGCGTTTGCAATAGAATCATCGCGTGTTTTAATCATGTCATCCGTAATGTTTGCAGTTGGGTAAAGAATTTTGTTATTTCCTGTGTTCCAAGCAGATAAATGGTTGTTCGCTTTGTAGCCATCTAATATTTTTGCGTGACCATTATCTGTTTTTTCCCAACTTTTACCTTCTTCACCGTAAACAAGTGTGTTTAGCACGTCTGGATTAGAATTTAAAACGCCGAGAACCTCAACTGCTTTTTCTTTGTTTTTTGAGTTACTTGAAACGACAAAGTTTGCCATTTGAGATTGCGCATTTGTTTTAGATGGGTTTGTAATTGGACGGGATACAAGTTCCTGACCGGCAACTTGCGTAAGTAACATATCACCGTAATCATATGGACCTTGTGTTTCTTGACGAGCAAACCAAGTTGCCCCGTCTAATGGGTATTCCGTTGTATTCGTTGCAGCATCTTGTGCGATATAGCCTTTTTTGTAGAAACCATGCATTGCGCGTAAATTGTCACGTAGTTCTGTTGTATCAAACTGGTTCACAATTTTCGTTGTATCGCCTTTTAGGTCTACGGCAAATGGCATGCCATTTTCAATTGGATATTCTAATTCTGCCTCTACTTTAAAGCCTTGTCCAGCGGCTAACGGCATAACACTTTTTTCGTTTTTCTTAATTGTCGCTAGAAGTGGTTCTAAATCCGCATACGTATTTACATTTGATACATCTAAATTATATTTATCCAAGTATTGCTTGTTGAATGTTAGAACTTGTTGCGCGAACACATTGCCGTTTACAGGCATCGCGTACAATTTCCCATTAATCGAATTCCCTTTTATATAAGCAGGGTCTAGTTGATCGTAAGCTTCTTTAGCATATTTCGGTAAAAGTTCCGTTAAATCAGCGTATGCGCCTTTTTGTGCGTTGATGACATAGTTATTTGCGAAGGCGATATCGTAGTTTTCACCTGAGGATACCATAACGGACATTTTCTTGTCGTAGTCACCCCAAGAAATGAAACGCATATCAAGCTTAGCGCCCGTTTCTTTTTCAATTGTTTCGTTTGCTTTTGCTAACAACTTATCGAAGCCTTCTGGTTTATCTCCGATTTGATACATGACAATTGTATCTTTATCGCTGCCTTTTGCAGAATCAGATGAACCACACGCCGATAGTGAAACAAGAAGGACTGTTGCGAGAATTCCTGTTGTTAATACCTTTATCCACTTTTTCATTTTTCCTTCCACTCCTCTTTAAAATATATAGTTTAATCCAAATAAAGAAAACGCTTTCTAGAAAAAATTATACTATTTGTCCATACTTCCAAAAAGGTATAAATCATATTAAAAAAGCTATAAACTATAGTTTTTGTATAATCGATAAGGTAAATTTGAACTCGTCTGGTAGTCCATTTCGGCGAGCTCCTCCGCAGTTTTAGTTGCTTTTGGTAGATCGTTTTCGACAAGCGCTTGGGCTAAAACGAGTTCGCATTCCGCACGCATTAGGCACGGTGCGATTTCAGTTTGAAAGCGCGAATTGGGTAGCTTTCCTAGCTCACGCAGCGCCAAAACAAGTTTTTCTACTTCGTCACAAATCCCTTTGGCATCTTTTTTATGAAGTAACGTTTGATGATGCAAAGACAAGCCAAACTGGATGCGGGTATTTTGATTGTGCGCTATGAAAATCCGAAAACTTGGCAGGAAGTCGCCTGCAAATTCGGTGAGGACCGCGTCAAAATCCTCGCTGCCACTGTACCAGGCGAACTGGCTCATATGATGAAGCGTGATTTTGGAGAGTTCCAGTGCGGGCATCGGATTTGCGACAAGCCCAATTGCACCGTTTTCCGCCAAATACGGCGTCCGATTTTCATAAGGAGAAAGAAAAAATTGCTTCTTATCGTCCTCAAAGTCGTTGACCGGCGTGTTATCCCAAACAATAATGGGATGCCCGTACACGTCCCGCATGCGCTGCATATCAGCCGTTGTAATCGCATGCGCGAGCGTCTCGGGGCCCGTCCAAAAGAACGGAATTTCAGGCGGCGTATGTTTTTCGAGCTCTTCCAAATACGGCGAATCAAAGCCATTGTCATATTCGGTCGGACAGACGACAAGCTCGTAATGAACAAGCGTCTCGCGCAAAAACGCATCAACCGCGCGAACTAAATAGGCATGCGCCACGCCCGGCGTCGCAAAGCGCTTTTTTGTTTCGCCTTTCAAAATATAGTCAATATCATCGAGCAACAAACCAAAACGCGTCACACCAACATCAATTAGCTGCTTTAATTTCGCAAAAAGGGCCTTTAAATCAGCCTCTGACGTATAATCAATATCATTTCCCGGGCTAATCATATAGTAAAAATCAATGTCCCAGTCGGCCGAAAAATGCACATATTCTTCAAAAAGAGCAAGTTCCTTTTCGGGATAAAACTCACGCCAATTCATGCGAGAAAGCGTATCATGTTTTGGCGCGTACATATATGTGTTCAGCTTATGGTCACGAATGAAACGGAGAGCTTCTAGCCTGTCCTCGTGCTGCCATGGTCTGCCATAAAAGCCTTCAACAATGCCGCGCATCGGCAAGGACGCCGAGTGACTAATTGCCCCCAAGTGGCACAAAAATCGTATCCGCACGCATCACAATGTGCTCCATAAACGCTTCCATTCCATATCTCAGGCCGCGCCGACAAGACGCGTGAATGGTCACTAGCTCCCGGTCAACCTCAAGTCTAAAGCCATCGCCTAGAATCCCACGGTCAAAAACGTGACGCAGTCTTAAATCGCACATTTCTTCCGTGTCACCCGGCAAAATGTCAAATAAGTGTCTCGGGTTCTTCATTCCGTACGGCACATCTACTGGCTTGCCGAAGCGAATGAAGCGGCTTTCCAAGCGTAATTTAAACGCTCTCTTTTTAAACGAAAGATATTCGCCTGTTAAATATTTTTCTTTGTATTTCACGCTTTTTCCTCCTATTCGATAGGGTCGAAATTCGCTTGATATTCCTCACGAAACTCCTTTGGCGAGATGCCGCAAATCTTCTTAAAACTTTTATAGAAGTAGCCCGCGCTCGTATAACCCGTTTTTTCCGCGATTTCGCTAATCGTCATGCCCGTATCCACCAAGAAACTTTGCGCCTGCTTAATGCGATATTGATGCAAATACTGGGAAAAACTTTTGTTCGTTTCTTTTTTGAAAAGCTGACCGAGGTACATCGTGTTCATGTGAATCCTGCCAGCGATTTCCTTCAGCGACAGTGCAAGATGATATTCCTCTTGGACGATTTCGATAACGTCTTGCACGTGCTGCGAATACATTCTCCGACCTTTACTACTTCTAATTTCTTCTATCGTGTCCCAAATGACCGGTTCAAGTTCTTCAAAATTAAGGCCCGATGTAATCTTTTCCGCCTGATTTTGGTAAAATGTTTCACTTAAACCTTCGAATTGGCGATATAGGTCAATGAAAATCAGGAAAATGATATGCCGGGTGTAATCTGGTTTTGCGGCTGCTGCACGTAATTTTGCAAAGATAATTTCAATTTCACCTTGAATCGTTTCAAAATCCCGCAGCGATAAAGCTTTATTAAATTCAACAAAAGAAATACTCGGTAGCGCCCCGCGCGCATCCACATCGCCCACATCGCTATTTTTCAGACCGTTAAAATCGTAGAATTCATGTAGCCTACTGGAACTAAGTGCGCTGTCGTAACTTGACGGCACATCTTTCATATCGACAACCGTTTCCCCGACAACTAAATCCGCATCACTTAAACCAAGCGCCGATTTCATCTTCCCAGTAAAAATTTTAAGCGGCATTTTATCCCCCAGATAAATAAGCAACCACATATCAATTTCTAGCGCATAATGAACGAGCGGCTGATTTTCTAGAATTAAATACTCTTGAATCCGCGTCTCATTTGGCCCGCGTTTTATAAAAATAACCGTGTAGTTTTCCGTTAAAACGTCAATCTTATTTTCTAGTAAATACGTGCTTAAATCACTATAAATGATGTCGCCATGAATCCAACTGAGAATGAAATATTCCGCCAAATACCCTTGATCGCGTTCGTCTTGTTCATCTTGTTTTAGCGCTTTCGTTACGGCATGTAGCGTTTCAATCATCTCCGCTTTATTCACCGGTTTCAGCAAATAATTTTCCGTGCCAAGTTTCAGCGTATCTTTCACATATTGAAATTCCTGATAACCAGAAAGCATGATGAAGCGAAATGGAATCCCTTCCTCTCTCGCTTTCGCAACAAATTCAATTCCCGAAAGAACTGGCATGTTGACATCA
The DNA here is from genome assembly GCF_900186185.1 of Listeria sp. ILCC797. Lineage (NCBI taxonomy): Bacteria > Bacillati > Bacillota > Bacilli > Caryophanales > Listeriaceae > Listeria > Listeria sp. ILCC797. Next base: position 55,333 of record NZ_FYBS01000013.1, on the reverse strand, counting down.
ACAACGACTAAATCAATTGGGTTTTTGCGAACGTAGTTGAGCGCTTCTTCTCCATTGGCAGCAGTTCCCACAACTTCATAGCCATACTCCTGCCAAGAAATTAGCTTTTTCAGTCCATTTACAATCATATATTCATCGTCTACTAAAAGAACTCGGTACACTAGGATTCACTCCTCTCTTTTTTTAAAGGAAAACGAATTTCAATCGTTACGCCACCCGTTTCGTTTTGCATAATTCGCATACGATACAAACTTCCAAAAAAACCGCGCATTCTTTCATTTACGTTTTTAATGCCAATTGATTTTCCTTCTTCAAGAGAATTATCTTTAAGTAAATCTTCCTCCAATTCGACTAGCTTCTCAGGCGACATGCCCATGCCATTATCCTTCACAATAATGACGACCATTTCCTCTTCCAAAAAGGCTTTTATGCTACCGGCATTATCAATTCGCGTGTAGTCGACGCCGTGAACAAAATAATTCTCAAGTAACGGCTGAATAATAAATTTCGGAATTCGCACATCTCGCACTTCTTGCGCGACCGAAAAAGAATACGCCAGACGATCGGGATAACGCATCTGATACAAGTAAAAATATTTTTCACAAAAATCGAGTTCAGCGGCGACCGTCGTTGTTTTCTCTTGTGAAATATTATTTCTAAGTAGCGCAGCAAACGCGTATACGACTTCTGCAAGTTCATCTGCTTCAAGGCTTACCGCATACATCCGAATATACTCGAGCGTGTTGTACAAGAAATGCGGATTAATTTGCGACTGGAGCGCCCGCATATTGGCATCTTTTTGCGCAATTTCTAGTTCATAAATATCGGTAATGTATTGATTAATACTGTCGAGCATTGCGTTTATCCCGTGTGAAATCGCGTATAGTTCCCCTTCTTTACTGCCCTCATCAATTCGTGCTGCGAGCTCCCCATTTGAAACATCTTGAATGGAATAAAGAATGCCTTTTACTTGCCTATTATATTTTGAAAAAATTTTATAGAGTGCTGAAATAAGTAATAAATTAAGTAAAAATACGCCTACCCATAAAAAGATAAGTGAACTTTGCATGGAGTACCATACATTTTGATTGGAAATCAGCGTGATGACTTGATAGCCGTTTGCTAATGTCACGTGCTTGACGATATATTTTTTGTTTAGTTCGCTTAAAGTTTTATCGATGCCATTTGGTAGTTGGGCATCTAAAGTTTCCTTACTTTGATCGTTTTTATCCATTTGATAATTAAATACAAGGTTTCCTTGTTCGGTTAAAATATAGAGCGAAACTGGCAAGTCCTCTCCGTATGTCGAGAGCGTTTCCTTAAACTCGTCTGGGCGGAGCGTTAAATAGAAGTCGCCCATTTTTTCAAGTGTCGCCGGATTTAACAAATTTTTCTGCAAACGAATACCGTTTTCTTCTTTTGGGACAGCATCGACTAAGTAGCCGTTTTTATTCGTTAAATCGGAGTAGAGCACTTGCTTTTCGTCTTCGAGCGAAATGGCAATGGACTGAACGCTTTCATCATCATAATAAATTTCGCGCAGTCGCAGTGGTAAATAATTATATTCTGTACTCGTTTCGGCATGCAGGCTGTAATTCAAATAATCTTCGCTATTCATATCAAAAAAATGATGCATGCTATCTACTTTTGCTTGATTGCTGAGTAAATCACGTGTAATCAACTCTAATTTAGAATTTTTCCCCGAGATAATGTCTGCTACATGTCCGGCGGATTGATTCGTTGCAGTTTGCGCAATCTTTTCGTCGCGCTCAAAAATAAAGTAACTTACAAACGCTGAAAAAATAGTGATGCCAACAATTAAGATGACGGCATACCACTTTAACAAATACATGAAAACATTTTTCTTTTTCACAAAACTCCCACATCCTCTTATTCCAGTTCAAACTTCTTGTTTATCATCTCATAAACTCCACGGGTAATAAATAGGGCAAAAAAGATTGCGATTGCTTCCACACCGAATAATAGTAGTGCAGGATATTTAAAGGTCAAAAAACCGACAACGAAAAAGCCTAAGGCCATTTTAATGAGCGTGAAAAAATTGCTGAAAAACGCCATGACAGATAGATTTAAAATATTTTTCACAGTTGTTTCGTAGCGCGCATCGGTTATGAGTACGAAGAAGTAGCCTAAAAAAAGCACGCATAGGCAAAACGCGAGTACGAAAGTAATGATAAAGAAAACGAGGCCCTTCATTTGGACGACTAGAAATAAATTGTAGGCAAGGAGTGCAAATGCGCCTGCAAACAAGTAAAACAATGCATTCCCACGTTTAAAACTTGCTTTAAACTGTGCAAAAGCTCTTTTCCAAGTTATTTCTTTGTAGGAAAATCCTTGTTCAAAAGCGAGTTGTGTGATGGCCGACCACGCTGGGCCGACCCCTAAAATAATGCCGCCGCAAAACATTAGGCCGACAAAAATGAGGTTTAATTTAATGACGGTGTAGCACCGTATAAAGATTTGTTCTATCGCGCGTCCAATCATGCTTCTCTCTCCTTTTAAAAACGCCAGAAAGGAAGCAGAATAAACTGCTCCCTGAAAGGCCTTATTCTTTTACGCCACCGATTGTCATTCCTCTGACGAAATATTTTTGGAAGAATGGATAGCTTAGAGCAATTGGTAGTGTGGAAATAACGACCATCGCCATTCGAGTTGCTTCACGTGGAATTGTCGCAAGGCCACCTGCCATGTTGCCGCTCATTCCGGCATTTTGAGCCATATAATCGATATTTGATTGAATCTTCATAAGTAGATATTGTAATGGGACTAGATTGTCGCTTTGAATATAAAGCAAGGCGTTAAACCAGTCATTCCAATAACCTAATGCGGCAAATAAACTAATTGTCGCAATTCCGGGAACGGCAAGTGGTAATACGATTTTAACGAAGATACGAATTTCACTTGCCCCGTCAATTCGTGCGGATTCAATAATTGAATTTGATACAGAACGATTAAAGAACGTTCGCATGACAATAATATTAAATGGACTTAATGCCATTGGTAAAATTAGTGCCCAAACTGTGTCTTTAAGTTGGAGTAAGTTTGTCATGATGATATAGTTTGGTACCATTCCTGGGCTAAATAACATCGTAATTAGCGCAAAAATAGTTAAGAAACGGCGCCATTTAAAATTCGGTCTTGAAATCGCGTACGCATATGTAGATGTGAAACTTACATTGATGATTGTTCCGAAAACCGTTACAAAGACGGTTACGAATAGCGATTGCAAAATTTGGTCTTTCATTTCATAGAGATAGCGATAACCATCGAAACTCCACTCAGAAGGAATAAGTTGATACCCTTCTGTTACAAGGGCATTCTCGCCCGTCAAAGAAATAATGATAACAAAAACGAGCGGAAACACACACGTAAAGGCGAATAAACCTATTAAAATGGAGAAGAGTAAATTCGTTTTTTTCCCAAAAGTGCGGTGCCTTACTTCTGTAATTTTGATTTTTTTCTCTGCCATTGTTTACTCCCTCCTAGAAAAGTGCGGATTCCGGATCATATTTGCGGACAATCAGATTTGTTCCAACTACGAGAATAAATCCAACTAATGATTGGTAAAGCCCTGCCGCGGCGGCCATTCCAATATCTCCGGTACTTGTTAAACCGTTATAAATATATGTATCAAGTACGGAAGTTACTTCATAAAGTGCGCCTGAATTTCGCGGAACTTGGTAGAATAAACCGAAGTCTGCTCGGAAGATATTCCCGACTGCTAAAATGGATAAGATGGTAATGAGTGGGACAAGCTGTGGTAACGTAACGTTTTTTACTTGCTGCCACTTGCTTGCACCGTCCATTTGTGCTGCTTCATAATAAGTCGGGTCGATTCCCATAATCGTTGCAAAATAAATAATACTGTTGTAACCGACGCCTTTCCATATTCCCATGAACACCAAAATGTACGGCCAGTATTTTGGTTCTGTATACCAGCTAATCGCTTCGCCGCCATTTGCAACGATGATGCTGTTTAAAAGCCCTTTGTCTGGGCTCAAGAAAGCGTAAACAAAATAGCTAATAACAACCCATGATAAAAAGTAAGGCAATAGCATCGACGTTTGATAGACTTTAACAAGTTTTTTCGAACGCAATTCGCTCATTATAATCGCAATCATTACTGCCACAATAAGTCCTAGCACAATAAACGCTAAATTGTATAGCACGGTATTTCGTGTAATCAAATAAGCATTGTCCGAACTAAATAGAAATTTAAAGTTATCAAAGCCGACCCAAGGGCTTGCTTTCAAGCTGTCAATAAAGCCGCCAGCTGCATACTGGAAGTCTTTAAACGCGACAACGTTTCCGAAAACTGGAATATAAAAGAACACAATTAGCCAAGCAAATCCCGGCAAGCACATTGCCAGAAAAGCTTTATTTTTCATAAATTCGCGTCCCAATTTCTTCATGACTCTCTCCCTTTCTTCTGAAAAACAGTTTCTCGTGTACTTTTATTTTAGCGAAAGAAAAAATTTCTCAAAAGATACAAAACATAGATAAAAAAGGACGAAATATATAATTTAGCTACTCAAGTCTACACGGATAAAAAAGGATTCTCGCCATCATACAGACAAGAATCCTTCACCAAAAAACGCTATAAACAGGCACTACGCTTTATTTTGTGCTTTTAAAAATGAAATAACCTTTCTCTTTCACAACTGTTTCGACGTTTCCGAAAACTTCTTCCATTTTCTTTGCCGCCGAAGGGCCGCCTTGTTTTTTCTGAATTACAATCCATAGCTCCCCGAAGTCCGCTAAATAGCCATGAGCTTCTTCCAAAATCGCATGGACCAATTTTTTTCCGGCACGAATCGGTGGGTTGCTTAAAATCGCCTGATAGTCTGTTTTAGAAACATTTTCATACACGGAGCTTTCAAAAATTTGCACATTTTGAATGTGGTTTAAAGCCGCGTTTTCCTTCGCAAGTTCTAGCGCGCGTAAATTGACATCCACCATATCAATCGTAGCTTCTGGAAAGCTTTTCGCGATAGCGAGGCCAATTGGCCCGTAACCGCAACCGACATCTAAAATGCGTCCTGTTGTCTTGTTTAACTGGAACGCCTCTATTAAAATACGCGAACCAAAGTCTACCGCATTTTTTGAAAAAACACCTGCATCACTTATAAATTTAAATTCATTTCCCCGAAGAACAAAATTCAAATATTTCCGCGCATGTTTTAAATCATCGTTATTAGAAAAATAATGCTTCGTCAAATTTCTTCCCCCATTTCTCTCACCATTAAATATAACATAGGGGAAGAAATTCTGGAAAGGTCAGTCTTGGAAAACTTCTTGCATCATTTTTATGACTTCTTCTGCACAATCTTCTGCTTGCGGGAAAATACCATACTTATCAATAAAGGCGTGCATCATTCCCACGTAGCAAATTGATTTCGTCTTCACGCCGGCTTCTTCTAGTTCTTTGGCAAACACATTTGCAAATGGTCTTAAATAGTCAAATTCGGCGCTTACAAGGAGTGTTGGCGGATAGACTGATTTGTCTTTTGCCGAGAGCGGCGAATAAATTGGGCTCGCTGGATCTTGGTCTCTCACGTAAGCCGTCCGCAAAATAACATTGGCGCCTCCCATTGAATTAAACGCGTCACCCATTTGTTTTTCTAAATTTTTTTCAAAGTGAAAGCGTTCGATTGGCCATGCATATTTTTGATTTTCCTCATCTAAAAGTGTGAGCGATGGGTAAAGTAGCGCCTGCATGCCGATGTAGTTAGTGCCCTTTTCACGGTCGATGAAGGAGGCGGCTGCGGCAAGTGTGCCACCTGCACTATCTCCTGAAACGACAATTTTCGAAGCATCTGCGTGTAACATGTCGGCATTTTGTACGACCCAAAGCACCGCCTGATACGCATCATTTGTCGCGGCAGGGGCGGGATGTTCCGGTGCCAAATGATAGCCCACGTTAATGACGACGGCTGGAAGCTTTTCCGATAGCCCTTTGCAGAAGTTTTCTACAACGTCCATTTTTCCACCAATAAAGCCGCCGCCGTGATAGAAAATAATTGCGGGCGCTTTGTCTTTCTGATTCATGTGACGGTATACACGGACAGGGAAACTTCCTTCTGCAGTTTTAATCGTATGCTCAGCGACATCGATATTGTTTGACAAGTCCACATTGGCGCTCCCCATCATTTGGCGCATCGCAAGCGCCGCCATCGATGCTGCCTCAACGTTTGACAAGTCCACATCTTGCGGCATTTCGCCCACCGCCTGATTCGTCCCGCCTTCTTGTGCCTTACGCATATCCGCTGCAAGATACGGATTTAGTTCTCCGGGATTTTGATTTCTTGTTTTCTTAAAATAAACTTCAATTCCATCTTCTTTTTCCAAATCTGTATATTTACCTAGAAACTGTAAATCTTTTCTGTAGTCTGACATCACTTTCTCACCTCTTATAGTTTTAAATCCCAACGGTCACCGCAAAACGGATCTACAGGGTTAATGCCAACAAATTCGCTTTCGCCAATGAGCTTCTGAATAATGGCATCAATAACATATTTACTGTCTGAGTAGCCGTTAATCAGCGTTTTCACTTGCGGGACATCAATTAGGTGGTACGGATTCGACGTTGAAATAACAATCGTTGGCAGCTCCTTCAAGAACCACGGAATATTAAATCCAAGCATGCCCCAGTTCAACCTAACTTGCGTGCGATTACTCATCGTCGCCTCGTTCGCATAAAAAATCGCTAAATCGTAGTCCGCCTTCACCTGTTCAACCGAAATGCTCATATCTTTAAAGCCCCAGCCCTCAATTGGCTTCACATCAACAATAAAACCAACTTCTTCTAACTTTTGGATAAAATATCGGTAAATTTCAGTTTCCTCTGTTACGCCAAGCGCCTGCAAGTAAACTCGTTTTCGCTTCTGCGGATTAATCGGCAAAATGTCTTCCTTATTTTTCACGAGTGTGATAGCTTGGTCAGCTATTTCGCGCGCTATTTCCTCGTGTTCTGCCGTACCAATTGTGGCTAGTGCCGCAGCGCTCGGAACTAAACGACCTTCAGCTTTTTGTTTGTGCAACCCAATTGACGCCTTTACACCTAGCGTGCGTTTTACGGCATCATGGACGCGTTCCATCGTCAGAATACCCGCTTTAATCCCAGCCTTCATGTAAGCAATATCCTCGGCGTAATCGCGATTGAACAGGAACAAATCCGCACCGCAGGCAATCGAGTAAGGCACCGAGAAAGCGCGCTCGTGCATCATCGTAAACCCGCCCATAACGCTTGCGTCCGTAACAATCATGCCGTTAAAACCAAGTTCATCTCGCAGCAGGTCCGAAAGCAACTCTTTTGACAGCGTAGCCGGCATGATTTCTTCGTCCGCGAGCCCTTTCGAGCGGCTGTATTCCGGGAATGAAATATGCCCCGCCATCACCGTGTGCGCGCCCGACTCAATAAGCGTGCGATAAATTTTGCCGTAGCTCTTCCACCATTCTTCGATAGAAAGCGAGTTGTGCGTTAAGTGCAAGTGCTGGTCGCGCTCGTCCACGCCATCACCTGGGAAATGTTTAATTGAAACCGCACCACCCTCCGACTCAAATCCCGCTTGGTAGGCTTTCGCCATTTTTGCGACGCGCTCCGGGTCAGAACCAAACGTCCGTACATTTGTAATTGGATTTCTAAAATTATAGTCAACATCTAATATTGGCGCAAATGCCCAATTGCATCCAAGCGCTCGAGCTTCCACGCCTGATATTTTCCCAAGCTGATAAGCATAATCCACATTATCTGTAGCCGCAATTTGGAGCTGTTTTCCAACATATGTACCTTCAAACGCCAAGCCATTTCCACCTGCTTCCACGTTGGCACCTATTAAAAGTGGAATGTCGCTATTCTCTTGCAAAATGCGATGCGCCGCCTGAATATCTGCCGCAGCCGAAGGGCGATACATAATTCCAGCCGGTTTAAATTCCTGCACCCACGCCGTAAGTTCCGCCTGATCCGTACTCATCGCAATGGGCGCAAATAAATGCTTAATTTTCGTATCCTCGTCCATATTCGCGAGCGTTTCCTCCACCCAATTGATGGCCTCCTCTGTTAACGAATACGGTGCCTTCCTTAAATCTACTTCTCTATTCAATATCCTTCAATCCTTCCTGTTGTCGATTTTCCTCAATTTGCATTCGAATCGCATCTCGTTCATCATCCAATTTATAGAAGAATACGATTAAAATGATGAGAATGAACCCAATTGCCGGCAGCCAAACGAAATTCATTTCAATCGCCCGGAGTGCCCCACCTGCCTGCGCCTGATTGGCCGTATAGCCCGCCATACCAAGTATCAAACTACTAATTGCTGCCCCGATACCCATTCCAAATTTCACGCCAAAAGCAACCGCGCTTGAAAGGAGTCCTTGGGCCCGAACGCCAAACTTCACTTCCCCGTAATCAATTGTGTCAGACAACATAACGCCCATAATTCCCGCCGGCAAACCGCTCCCAATGGAACCGATAATCGTCCCAATTATTACAATTGGAATAGAACTATATAGCGACGAAATGTATAGAATGAGCTGTCCGAAAATGGCAATGCCACTTCCTAAAATCACAATATCACGCGTTTTCATTTTCTGAGAAATCATCGGCACCATGAAAAGGCCAGCTAAAATCCCAATTGTACCTAAACCATTCACAATCCCCGCAATTTGTTCATTTCCTAGATTATATTTTAAGAAATAAACCGTATTCGCCATTTTCGCCGATGTACAAGTCCATGTAATAAACATAAGCGCCGTAATAATCCACCACGGCTTATTCGGAACGAGTGCTTTAATACTTTGCTTAAACGGCACCGCTGCACCATTGTTTATGTTGACACGTTCTCTAGTATTCGCGAATGTAGTGAGGAACATCAAAATGGCAGCGCTTGCAAACAGAACCATCGTTAAGGTAAATCCTCGTTGCGCATTTCCCCCGCCCAAAAGTTGCACTAAAAATAAGCCACCAAAAGCGACGATGAGGGCACCGAACTGTCCACCCATCATGCGGCATGTATTGGCAACGGTTCGCTCTTGCGGATCCGTCGTTAAACTCGGCAAAAGCGAGCCGAGCGGAAGGTTAATTCCCGCGTATAAAATTCCAAGAACGATGTACGTCACATAGGCGTATATCAGCTTGCTAGAGTCCCCCGTGTCGGGTACAGAAAACGCCAAGACGGCAAAAATCCCAAATGGCACACAAAGCCATAAAAACCACGGCCTAGATTTCCCCCATTTCGTATTCGTCTTATCAATTAGTATACCAAAAATTGGGCTATCAAAAGCATCAATAACTCTTGCGACAAGCATCAATGTTCCAACAGCGGCGATATTAATTCCCGCCACATCTGTATAATAGAACATTAAGTACATCGTAATCATGCTAAAAACTAAATTACTCGCCGTGTCGCCCAAGCCATAACTTACTTTTTCCCGAACAGAGAGCTTCACACTCGTCGTACTTTGCGGCAATTTCTCTTCAGTTAATTCCATTGTCTTCCCTCCTCACTTGGTTACGCTTTCATTATAGAGAACGCCAATCAGAACGAACAGTCATATTGAAGTCGAAAGTGACCATAATCCAGTTTTAAATCAAAGTAGTCAGAATTTTCTTTTTTATAGAAAGATAACGCTTTCTCAAAAAAAGAAATATGCTATAATAATTAAGAAATTAACTAAATTTATTGAGGTGAGCCGCTTGATACAAGCATATGAGATGATTCAAACTGAGGACAAACTTCCTTTTCGACTCCTAATTCACCGTCTAACTGCTACTTCAAGCCACTGGCACGACAGCATCGAGATTATTTTTGTTTTAAAGGGGAGCATTTCGCTCTATACCAATTTGAAATCGCACCAGCTATCTGAAAACGACATTTTTCTCGTTAATGCTAACCAAATTCATGCACTGCATGGTAATGAATCCAACACGTTGCTCGTCCTACAAATCCCTCTCGCCGAAGCCAAAAAAAGCATACCAAATATCGACCACCTTACATTTCACTGCCAATCTTCCCAATTTTCAAGTGAAGAACAAGCTTCATTTGACCAGATTCGGCAAATTTTTGCCGAAATGATTCAAGAAGTGTGCAAAGAACGCAGTGACAGCTATTTAAATTTGACAAGCTTATACTATAAACTCCTTTTCACACTTGTCCATCAATTTTCTGCACCAATTGATAATCTTTCCAACCAGCCAAAAGAAAAACATATCGCTAGGCTAACCGACGTTTTAAATTATATGAACACAAATTTCCAAACGAACATAACACTCGAAGAACTCGCGCGCCATGTGTTTCTGTCCAAAGACCATCTCTCCAAGTTTATTCGCCAGCAAACCGGACAATCCTTCAAACAGCTCCTAACTTCAATTCGGTTAAACGCCGCAACAAAAGAACTCATGACAACCAATCACTCTGTTAAAAATATTGCAATTGATACGGGCTTCCCAAGCGAAACCGCCTTTGTAAAAGCCTTCAAAGAAATTTATTCTGCTTCACCAACTGAACACCGGAAAAACGACACAAGCACACCCGCATTTTCCTTTACTAACAACAGCATCGAAAAGCAGTACATTGAAATTGATATGAACGAGATTTATCAGCATTTAGCACCCTTTTTAAATCAGACCATCAACCCACAAGATTCCATTATCCACACAACCCTTCCCGCTACGCAAATTGCCATGAACAAACCCGGTCGAACCGCCAATTGGTGTTTTCAAAAACTCATTACCGTGAGCAAAGCAAAAGAGCTTTTTTTAGCCCCCGTTCAAGAGCAGTTGAAAGAAACGCAGCAGGAAATTGGTTTTGAGTACATCCGTTTCCACGGGATTTTCGATGACGCGATGCACGTTTATGATGAAAATTCGGCAGGCGAGCCCCTACTAAATTTTGCGTATGTCGACATGCTCATTGATTTCCTGCTGAAGAATCAGTTAAAACCTTTTATCGAAATTGGTTTCATGCCGGAAAAGCTACGTTCTAGTGAGCATCATCATTTTCACAAGAAAAGCTATCTTTCCTACCCAAATGACATGCAAAAATGGCTTTTTCTCGTCAAAAATTTTTTCCTACATATCGAAAAACGCTACGGCAAAAAAGAAGTCGCTAGCTGGTATTTTGAAATTTGGAATGAGCCTGATATTGCGATTTTCTGGCAGGATTCCATAGAGGCATTCAATTGCTTTTACGCCGAAACTTATCAAACCATTCGCGAAATCAATCCGCACTACAAAATTGGGACGCCGGGCATCTTTCCTTTCCCAAGCCAACCTGAAAATCCCACAGTGAAAAAATTCGCCGATTTTCTAAAAAACAAAAAAATAACGCCTGATTTCGTTTCCTTTCACTGCTATTACACAGATAATCTGCCAACTAATCATGCTCAGTCCGCCCAGCTTCCTGCCTATTCGAGCGGCAATTTGCATTATTTAAGTGCTATGATTCAAATGGTTAAAACGCTTTTTTCTGACCTCTCTATAAAAGAATGGCATCTAACCGAGTGGAACAGCACGCCTAGTCACGCCGACTTAACGAATGATTCCGCCTATAAAGCGCCTTTTATTATTAAAAACATTCTTGAAAACAACGTCCACATCGACAGTTTCGGTTACTGGCTTTTAAGCGATTTCCACGAAGAATTTCGCGCCCCTAAACAGGAATTTCACGGCGGGCTCGGCTTATTTACAAGAAATGGCATTAAAAAAAGCGGTTTTTTCGCCTTCTCCTTTTTAAAGAAACTCGGTTCTAGAATTTTATCGCAAGGCGAACGTTATATTGTCACGAAAAGTCAAACCGGTTACCAGATTTTAACTTATCATTATCAGCATTTCCATTCTATTTTCCTTCAAGAAGGACAAATCGCGTTTGACGACCCGTACCAAGCTTTCCCCGAAGAAAAAATGGCAGCTATTCATCTGGAACTGCAAAATTTAAAGGCTGGCTCATATCGCGTGACCGAACATATTCTTTCTCGCGAATACGGCTCTGCAATGGATATTTGGCTTCAAAACGGCGCGCAAAAAGACTTAACCGAACGACAAATTGATGAATTGAAACTTTCTACTCACCCAAAAGTCATTCAATATACAGCGAAAGTCACAGACACTTACATCGTCCAGCAAGCCTTAAAACCACATGAAGTGAGGCTAATCGAAATGGAATTTTTAGTATAAATAAAGCCCGAAAGATCTACTCTTTCGGGCTTAAAACTTATCTATTCATACAAAACGAGCGATATTTACGCGTCCTTTTTCTTAAAACCTTGCGCTTCAAATTGTTCAACTGTATCTTTATAACTCACATTTTTCGGATTAGTTGTTCCACCGAGTAATGCGCCTACTTTATCTGCATCAACTTTATCTAAGTCAATAGACATTTCAAGTTTAAGTGCCTCATCCGTAAATGTTGCTTTTAAAGAAGTACCTTTTCCGTCTTCATATTCTTTATACTGCTCTTTCGCTTTCTCTTCATACTCTTTTTTCGTTGCATCATCTAGTTTCTCACCTTCAGCAAGGCCGAAATAGCTAAGCGGATATTCCATTGTTTGTTCGACTTTCTTCAACTTATCTCCATCATGAGTAAATGTCGCCTCTAGATTGGCTCCACTAACTTCAGCAACATATGTATCTTTCTCCAAATTTGCTTTTTTATCTCCACTACCACAAGCGGATAGCGCCAGAGCTACTAATAATACTGTTAAAAAGCTTAAAATTTTCTTCATGTTTGTTCTCCTCTTTTATGTTAGTTTGTAGCGATTTATTAAACTTGCTTGATTCTGTTTTAATTCAACATATGATACAATTGTATCGCTATACCAGTTTGTATCAAGTTCTTCTTGCCCATTTAGAAAACTCACCATATAATCATCCCAATTTTCAAAATGTTCCGTCGAATCTTCCCATAATTGCTCCAGACAGTTCCACGCTTGATCTTCCGTTAAAAACCCTACCGAAAAACAAACACGCACAATATAGCCAAGACGCTCTAAATCAAAAGCTCCGTATATTTTAACTTTATCAGCGGATTGAAGTAGCGAAGTCGCATCGAAATTAAACTTTTGCGCCGCTCGATTTATATCCTTTTTTACAGCTAAAGTTGTCTTATCCGAAACCGTGTTCACATAGTTATTTTTCTCAATCCAGTTAGAAATGAGACTCATCGCTGAATGACCATCATAAATCTCAAACATCGGTAACCAATATTTGATTATTTTCGCAGCTTGATTTTTTGGATAGTACAGCTTTAAATCTTTGTTGCAACCACTTAATTTCGTTTCCACCTTGTGCTTACACTCTGTAGTCGCGCCTCCTACGCATAATAATTTTTCCTTGTCTGCTGAGAATTTGTTGAAAGTTACATACTCTTCTGGAACAACTATTGCTTTTCTACTAAATAATCCCATTCTGCACACCCTCTTTTGATTTTATGAACATTTATAATTCTACAATCCGTAGTTTAATTTGTCAATACCCAAAAAGAAAAATCCACCTAACAAATTTGCTAGGTGGAAAACTTATTTCGCAAAAAACAACTTAAATTGATTGCTAATGCTCGAATCATTCGTGATTTGCATCTTATTTCGCGCCGCCAAATTGCTTTCAAAAGGATAGCTCACCGGACTGCCGTTCAAAATAAACGTATCCGCCTGACTCGCCTGAGCTTTTATCGCATAATCATTTATACTTCCTTGAATCGTAATTTTCGTATCAAAAGGGCTCACAACAGAGATGACAGTATCCCCGTTTAAGACACCATTAAAATCCAAGAGCGCACTTTCATTATTCGTTATTTTTGCCGCATTCTCAACTACCATATTTCGGAATCCCATTTTCCCGCCGCTCTTAGTAGTCAACTCAAGCTCATTCGCCGTTACATTCTGAACATCTAGTAAGGTTCCACCACTAATGGCAAACTTACCTGTAATATCCGTTTCATTTAATTCAGCGTTTGAAAAAGTCGACAAGTCAAGATTTCCTACATGTGATTTCCCAATTTGAACAAAAGAACGATTACTCTGGACGCGCACAGTCTCCTTGATCTGTCCCCCCATTATCTTCACGTTTGCAGAATCAGTTGTCGCTAAAAGAGTGTCCGCTTTTACATTATCAAACTCATTTAACAGGCCAGCCCCCTCAACGTTAATCTTTTTTGCCTGAACATCCGAAATTTTCACAGTATTTCCAGAAGTTTTAACGTGAATCCCATTATAAACCTTATCTTTTTTTAAAGTAATTTCAATATCCGCATGCGTTTCAGGATTCGGCTTTTTATAAGTTAATGTGCCATTTTTCACAACTAATTCTGCCTCGTCATCATAATCCCTCACATCAAAAGACTCCTCGTCCCCGCTCTTAATCGTGACATTTTGCTCGGCCTCTTGCAAATCAATCGCAGAAAACGTGCCCTTTTCAGAAGTATCTTTACGCGTGATTTCAATGCCACTATCCTTCGCGTAAGCAAAAACCTTCGCCTGAAAAGTATCAGCGAGCAAACCAACAACGCACAATGTGCCAACCAAGCAAAGAAATGCTAGCCAACTAGCGCGCTCTTTTTTGTACGCCGCAATCGAAATAAGTCGTTCTTTAAGCGTCTTCGCATTTTCGTGCAAAGAAACCGCCGCATAAGATTCCTTATACTTTCCCGATTTGACAACCGATCGAAGCAAAGTGTCCCCGTAGGCTAAATATTCATCCTCAGCCAAACAAGCCAAAACACCCTCATCACAGGCCAGCTCCCGGTCCCGCTCCATTTGCTTATTCATAAAGTACATCAAAGGATTAAACCAATACAAACAAGTGAAAACTTGCGTAATCCACACAAAAAGCATATCCCGACGCTTACAATGAATCAATTCATGCAAAAATATATGCCACAACTCTTTGTCAGAAAACGAGGTCCCCGGCAGCACAATTGTTCCCCGACGAATCCCGAAAAAAATAGGCGACGAAATAATTGGATTCACCACTACTTCAACCGGCGTTGTAATCTGAACTTCCTCCATCGCTTCCGAAAGAATATCAAGTTTCTCCGGATCATCAAGAAAACTCGCACCCGACATAACATATTTCTTAAAATTCCGATAAGAGGCAATCCGGTAAACTAAAAAGATGACTGCAACAATAAGCCAAGCCACCCATAGATAATTCAAAATAAAACGGATGACTATTGTTTTTGTGTCGCGCCCCACCGTAATACCATCTTCTCCAATCACCATGGACGTCAGCCCGTCAAACTCACCAGGCGTCGCCCACAAAAAGTCGCTACTTTTTTGCACAAAGAAAAAAGCAAACGGCACTACCAAAAAGAAAAACACAACGAGCCAAACGTAATAGCTCTTTCTTTTAGTTAAAAATTGGCCGAATACTTTTTTAAAAAGCCAAACCAGAGGTATTAAAACGATTGATGTTATTGACATGGACAAAATTATTTTAAGTAATTCACTCATTCGTCTGATTTTTTCCTTTTCCAAAATTGTTGTAAATTATCGATTTCGTCTGGCGAAATTAAATCCTTTTGGACGAGATTCGTAATTAAACCTCTTACGTCGCCTTCATAAACATTTTCTAAAAACGCTTCCGTTTGATTCCCTAAATATTCTTCCTCACTCATAAGTGCATAATATTCATTTTTTCTACCGACTTTTTTCACACCGACTATTTTTTTCTCCACTAATCGTGCTAGAAAGGTTAAAATGGTATTTTTCTTCCATTCAAAACCTTGCTCTCCCAGTTTTTCGGCAACATCAGCATACTGAACTGCTCGACCAAAACTCCATACTACCTTCATGACCTCTAGCTCAGATTTAGACACACTTTTATGCATACATAGCCCTCCAAAAAACTTTCTACTTTTCAATAGTAGCACGGCTTACTTACAAAATACAATTAAAAAAAGCCTATTCCTAAAAACAAGCTAAAAAAGAGGCCGATAATCAAATCAGCCTCTTTCGATTAATTATTTGAATTCTACGCCAGCGCCAACTTCTTCAAGTTTCGCTTTGATTTCTTCAGCTTCTTCTTTAGAAGCGCCTTCTTTGATTGCTTTAGGAGCGTTATCAACTAATTCTTTCGCTTCTTTTAAGCCAAGACCAGTGATTTCACGAACCACTTTGATAACCTTGATTTTAGAATCGCCAGCAGATGCTAATTCAACTGTGAATTCAGTTTGTTCAGCAGCGCCACCAGCAGCACCAGCAGCAGCTACAGCTACAGGAGCAGCAGCAGTTACGCCAAATTCTTCTTCGATTGCTTTTACTAAATCGTTAAGTTCTAATACAGACGCTTCTTTTACAGAAGCAATGATTTCTTCAATGTTTAAAGCCATTTTAAAATTCCTCCATTATTGTTTTAATTTTTTTATTGGGCTAACACCCGGTAATTAAGCTTCTTGTTCAGCTTTTTGATCCGCAACTGCTTTTGTAGCAAGAGCAAGGTTGCGAACAGGAGCTTGTAATACGTTGCAAAGCATAGATAGCAAACCTTCGCGAGATGGAAGTGTTGCAAGAGCTTTGATTTCATCAAGAGAAGAAACATTCCCTTCAATGATACCTGCTTTAATTTCAAGCGCTTCGTGATCTTTCGCGAAGTCATTCAAAATTTTAGCTGGAAGAACAACGTCTTCGTTACTGAAAGCAATAGCGTTTGGTCCAGTAAGCACTTCTTGAAGTCCTTCAAAACCTTTAGCTTCTACTGCACGACGTACTAATGTGTTTTTGTATACTTTAAATTCTACGCCTGCTTCACGTAATTGCTTACGTAATTCAGTAATCTCAGATACATTTAGTCCACGATAGTCCACGATAACTGTAGATACGCTATCTGCAAGTTTAGCTGAAATTTCATCAACTGCACTTTGTTTAGCTTCTAAAATTTTACTCATTTTTACACCTCCGTCCATAGTCTAAACGCCAAAATGGCTACATAATAAAACCCTTGCCACCGTAACAGCAAGGGTTAAATCACAAGACAAAAATGTCCTGTTCATCTAAAATCCTCGGCGGGCGTATTTAAACGCAAATGCGTACCTGCTGTCTACGGTAAGGATATTCACTTTTTAAGCCTATCATATCTTATCAAAGATTCGTTAGGTCGTCAAGTACGTTTTATAAAGAAGATGGATCAACTTGGATACCAGGTCCAAAAGTAGTTGTTACGCTTAAGTTTTTCACGTAAGTACCTTTGGCAGCAGCTGGTTTCGCTTTTTGTAATACATCATTTACAGTACGGAAGTTTTCAATTAATTTATCAGTGTCAAACGAAACTTTACCAATAGCAGTGTGAATGTTACCAGCTTTATCAACACGGTATTCCACTTTACCAGCTTTAATTTCATTAACAGCTTTTGTTACGTCCATAGTAACTGTACCCGTTTTAGGGTTTGGCATTAAGCCTTTTGGTCCTAAGACACGACCTAATTTACCAACTTCACCCATCATATCAGGTGTAGCTACGATAACATCAAAGTCAAACCAACCTTGGTTGATTTTTTCAACAAATTCAGCATCTCCAACGAAGTCAGCGCCAGCAGCTTCAGCTTCTTTTGCTTTTTCTCCTTTAGCGAAAACTAAAACGCGTTGTGTTTTACCAGTACCGTTTGGTAATACTACGGCACCACGGATTTGTTGGTCCGCTTTTTTAGGGTCTACGCCAAGACGAAATGCTACTTCAACAGTTGCATCGAAACCGGCGAAATCAATTTCTTTAGCAAGCGCTACTGCTTCTTCAACAGAATACGCTTTTGTTGTATCTACTTTTTTCAAAGCATCTTGATACTTTTTACCTTTCTTAGCCATTTCTTTTCCTCCTTATTGTTCAAATTGCTTTTTTCTTAGTCTTCTACTACGAATCCCATAGAACGAGCTGTACCTTCAACCATACGCATTGCAGACTCAACGTTTGCAGCATTTAGGTCAGGCATTTTAAGCTCAGCAATTTCTTGTACTTGAGCACGAGTTACAGTTGCAACTTTGTTACGGTTAGGCTCACCAGAACCTTTTTCCACTTTAGCAGCTTTTTTAAGCAATACTGCAGCTGGTGGAGTTTTCGTGATGAACGTAAACGAACGGTCTTCAAATACACTGATTACAACAGGAATGATAAGACCAGCTTGATCGGCTGTACGAGCGTTAAACTCTTTACAGAATCCCATGATATTAACACCAGCTTGACCTAGTGCAGGTCCAACTGGAGGTGCAGGATTTGCTTTCCCTGCTGGAATTTGAAGTTTAACTTCTTTAATAACTTTTTTAGCCACGAGACATACCTCCTTAAGTCCGTGCTGTGGTTAAATGGGGATTAAGATTTCCCCTCCCACGTGAAACATACGCAAAAACGTACTTATACATAATACCACTTTAAAAACACAATTGCAAGACCATTTTCTTTTGTTAAAAAGCTAAGATTTCCTGTATACGGCGCGCATAAGTGGCGTCGAGCTGCAGCACCTTTTCATATCCTTTTTGCCGAATTGATTCCCTTAGTTCTGGCTTAGCATGATAAAACGCGACTTTTTCTAGCAGTTCCTCTGTATCTGAAAAAAAATCAGCTTCTATTCCTTCTTTAAATAAGGCTTGCTGTTCTTCCGTTCGTTCCGTTAGCAAAAAGCCACGACAAGCTGGAATTTCAAATGTCCGAGCCGTATGTTGTTCACTTGATAAATGTGTTAAAAAACCAAGCGCCACACCGCTTGCGCCAAATACTTTAGCCATATCTTCCGTATAGACGCCTTGAAAAGTACAATAGTTCCTTAACTCCGCATTAGAGGGGATTTTCTGCCAATTTGTCCCCCACACTTTCAAATCGTAATCTTGCTTAGCCATTTCATTTAACCAGAAGGCACGCTGCTCTTCCATGCGCCCAACAAAAGTAAATTCTGCCCCGTAACGACTTTTATCCGCATCACTTAGTGTCACCGGGCGATGGATAGCTGGATCAAATGCGTATTGAACTTGCAAAACATGCGCACAACCATGCTGGCGATACTTCGCAACTTCCGTCATTTTTGGTGTAACAGCCACATCATACGCAGTAATCGCATCATTTAACACTTTTGAAGTATGGTACCGGTCATCGAATAAAAAATCCGGATGGAAGTGAATCGTTTTTACACCAAGTTTTTTTGCGTATTCAATCGTTTCCACACTAACCCACAATCCTTTTACAACGAACAAGATTTGTGGCGTTTGCGATTTTAAAATTCGGATAATTTCATCATTAAATTGCTGATATTTATGTGGATATGGTTTTCCAGCTAGACGCATATATGCACGTTCGGCAAGCGAATATTTATAAAACGGAATATCCGTCGCAACCGTCATCACTTGGAAACCAAGCGCACGAAAACCGTGAAACAAAGATAAACTATTTGCCCCGGGAAACGTTGCACCCACACATAAAACTGACTTTATCATCCTCCACCCTCCGTCACTTCTTTAAACTTAGTGTATAACGTTTTATAATAACCTGACTCATAATGCGAAACAGAATGCCCGAACGGGTAGCGCACATCCCCAACATACTTTTCTTCCAACATATTCACAACCTTTGCTTTTGGAAAAATAGCTAAAAAACAGCGATCTAGCTCGCGCCAAATCCCATTGTACTGTTCAAGTTTCGGCACATTAGCATAACATCGCACATCCCCTTTTTCATCCAAATAGCGTGTTGTGAGTTGGCAGCGATTTAAAACCAGTTGTTCCTCACGCAAATATGGCGAAATGGCTTCCTTAAAGCGCTGTACGGCGTCTGTCCAGTGAGCCAAAAAAAGCGGCCAATTTGTTTGGCTAATAATTTTCGTAACGGGCAAATTTTTACGAATCACGCTTTGCTCAATGATGGGAGATATAGTAATCGCCTGATTGTGCCCAACGAAAGCAGTTTCCTTAAGCGCATCCGCATATAAATCGATGAGCAAAAAGTCTGGTCGCTCCTTTTTTAACGCCTGAAAAAAAGTCTTTTCAAAGTCAGTCACAACAAATTGCTTTTTTTCAACAGGAATATCTTCGTAGTCTGCAATTGGGAAGGAAAATGAATCCGTCATCAGCGCGATAAATGAGGAGTGAAATTGCGTAAATACAACTTCATAATGCGACTTATAATCCGGATTAAAATACGTGCTAGAATTTAAGAAGTTACGACTAAAACAAGTCCCTAATACACCAATTTTTTTCACCATATCCCTTCACCCCTTCACGATTTCTTTCAACGTTTTTTGTAAAAATGGCGGAAAATAATATGCCACTTCTTGGTGTTTCAAATACTTCTGCTCATCTAAAATCACCTTGTACCCACCCGCTTTTAAATCCTTAATTAAATCGGTAATATGCTCTTCATACGTGTGCTCATTTCTCGAATAGTGGACATAAAATTGGATGGGAAATCGAGGTTTTTCCTTGATTTTTTCCGTCAATAGGCGATTTAAATAGGCGACAGAATATTTCTCTTTTCCCCCTACCATACCTTCAAAGGTCGGTTTCTTTTCAGGAATATCCGTTAAATAGTTACCTAAGAAGTATTGCGGCGCCCCAGCAACGACCGCATTCGCCTTCATTTTCAAGCCATAATATAGCGCTGCATAGCCCCCTTTACTCGTTCCAACACAAACAATTTGGCGATATTTTTCCCGCTCCATGACATGTTCAATCAGTTCAGTGACAGCTTGCTCGGGCGCCCTAGATCCCTCGTGAAACAAGTAGTAGCCGCCTTGTTTGTTGTACCCAAAGTCGTCTAAAATGAAAAGACGGTCAGCTGGTATCTCTTTTGTTGTCGCCATATAATTGTAAGTCGCAGGAATCCCTGGTCGTGAAAACGCGCTAAATACAATAACTAATGTGTCGTGTGCGCGCTTCTTTTTTAACGCATAACGAACGCTCACACCGGCACTTGCTCGGAATGTTTTGCTCATCATTTTGAAGTAAAGCCCAACCAGCTTTTTTTTCATAAATTCCCCTCCTTTTCCTTTAAGTTTAAATGGATGATTGCCAGCGCTAGGCCTATGCCTAGCCAAACAACACGCATTTCAAAAATGCTACTGCTACCAATTGAAATCGCAATAAAAGCAATAATAATACATAATGGCAACCCTGCTAACATCCCTTTTTCTGTCAAAAACAGCTTGATGGCTTGAAAAGAAAGCCAGCCAAAAAAGAGTGCGAAACAGCCCAAACCAATAATTCCTACATCAGCTAAAGTGGCAAGCCAGAAATTATGCGCACTCATCGTTTGCTGCAAATCTGTTGGAATATTAACGGTTCCGTACAACGCTTCAAAAACAAATTTCGGAATGACACCGATGCCGACACCTAAAAAATGGCTTTCCTTCGCCACATTTAATACTGTTTCATAAATGAATAGCCGCTGATCCGTCGAAGTTTGCTTGCCAACAAAGTAACTAAATTCCTGCGTCTCAAAAAACTTCATCATCAAGAAATAAATCCCGCCTAAGCATCCCCCGACAAACATTATAAAACTCGCTATTTGCTTGGAGTAAAGCTTCCAAACCATGAAAACGACTGTCATTAAAAATGCCAGTAACCCCGTTCTGGATTCCGTTGCGATGACGAGCAAAAATAGAACGATAGCGCTACTTAAAGCGATTAAAGTTCGCCACATTGTCTTTTTTTGGAGCACCAAGTAAATAAATACTGGAAAATAGATAGATAAATAAGAACTAAAATCATTTGTATTTGTAAGAAAACCAGTCGGACGATAGTCTAAATAGCCGCTTTCTTTTAAACTGGAATACCATAAATGCTTGCCGGTTAACATTTCATAGCAACCGACACCAACTGATAAAATAAATGGCGGCATAATCCACATGAACATTTTTCTAATGTCAGCAATGCTTCGAACGTAATAAACGCAAAGGAAAATCACATAGAAACTTTCTAGCTGAAAGTAGATGGCGCGCATACTTAAACTGAGGTCTCCGCTCCAAATCAACGTCAGAGTGGCTACTAAAATCCATAAAGCAAAACCCATAAGCGGGATTTTCAGCAACGAAAACTCGGACCAATCCTTTTTTTCAAACAAAAAGAAAGAAAAATGGAGTAGTAACGCGATACGGAACAAAAACAAACCACCGAGTCCGGGAATACTTAAGTAGGGGCCTAGTATCGCGCTAACTAAAATAACGTAGAATAAAAAATGCGTCAGCCGACTAAGTGGGATATCCATGAGCATGACGCAAACACTGATGATGAAAACGGGGACAATGATGAGTGGGTAAATAGCCGCAATAAGACTAATTAAAATAAATGATGCGCCTAAAAAAGCTTTTTTAATAGCCATAGTAGTCGTATTTCTTTTTATTGTATTTAACATTGTTTAACACCGCTCCAACAGCTTTCACGCCTGAATTATCCAACAGATTTTTGGCAACAGCGAGTTCTTCTTCTTTTGTTTTATTGTTATTGACAACTAAAATTCCTAGGTCGCACGCAGAAGCGACAATTCGCGAGTCCGTAAACAAGTTAATCGGTGGGCAATCAAAAATAATATAGTCATAGTTAAGCCTAGTTGCTTCTTCAATAAGTTTAGAGAGCCCCTGAACGCGAAGCAATTCGAGTGGATTTGGCGGAATCGCGCCAACAGCTAAAATATCTAGATTGTCCGTAAAATGGTACATCGCATCTTGTAGCGTAGCACGTCCTGTTAAAACGTTTGACAGACCGCTCCGTCCCTTCAATTGATATTGCCTAGTCAAACTTGGCGAATAAAAATCCGCATCAATGAGCAGCACTTTTTGTTTAAAATTCGCGTAGGTCTTGGCGAAATTTGTACTAAAGAAGGTTTTTCCTTCGCCTTTATTAGAAGAAGTAATCGCTATCGTTCGAAACACATCGTCTTGACTATGCATATATTGAACATTCGTTTGAATGGCTGAAAACTTTTCCTGAACAATACGGTTCATGGACATCTGGTTCTCGTTCGAATTTTTTTCCATTATAAAGTAGCTCCTTACTCTTTCATAACGGGGACATCCCCTAAATAAGTAATATTTAAATTCATAATTTGCTCTTTCGTTTTAATCGTCTTATCCGTAAAAGTCATAAGCATAATAAATAATGCGACTAGCAGGAGGCTGACAAAAAACGCAATCAAATTCATGGACAAACCTTGCGTAACGAGTTGAACACTTGGTTGCTCTAGGACAATTACCGTGCTGCCTTTAAACAGTCTTGGGATTTCTTTTTCGACAGTTTTAACATATGCTTTACTGACACGCTCCGCTTGTTTCTTATTTTGATCCGTGTAGGAAATATGAAAAACTAATGAGTTTTGATCTGAACTAATAACTAACTGATTAGCTAGCGTCTTGCTGCTTTGTCCACCTATTTTTTCGTCTACGCTTACTAAATCCATAATCTTACTACTTTTTAAAACAGAAGAGTAGGTAGTAATCAGTTGAATGCTATTCCGTATGCCCTCTTGCGTATAAAGGTTATTTTCTTTTTGTTCAACGTTAATTAACAGCGATGTTTCTGCTTGGTATTCATCGTTATGAATGTAATTTTGAAAAATCCACACACCAGCTTGTGCGATAAAAATGATGCACACAATCCACAGCACATTTTTTCTGACCGTTTGCAGCAAACTGCGCACTGTTATATTTTTTATATTCATAAATTCCCAACCTCAATTTTTCGATTTCCCGAAACTTTCGTATAATGTCAGTAATTTTTCCGCTTCATGCTGCCAACTATATAATTTTTGGAAGGCTTCAAAACCATTTTGCCCTAGTTCCCAAATTTCATCGCGGTTTTCTTTCAACCTGATGACTAAGTGAGCGATTTCTTCGCAGTCAAATGGGTCAGCCGTATAGCCGCAACCAGCTTCTGAAATAATCCGTTCAAAATCTGGAAAATTAGACGCCACCACTGGCAATTTGGCCGCCATATATTCAAACAACTTCGTCGAATGTGAATTTAAATTGTTCGGCGTCGGATGAAGCAAACACAAACCAACATGACTCTGATAATAATGCCTCCAAATATCTTTATACTGCATTCGGTCCAAATGCTCCACATAATTTTCAAGCTGATTCTTGATAATAAATTCCGTAAATGCTTCTTCATTTGTAAAAACTGGTCCAATTAATTTTAATTTAAAATTGTCGCAACCTTTCTCACGCAGCTTTTTTGCGAGCTCCAACATATTGAACAAACCGCGCTGTTCCGTTAACACACCCACATAAATTAGCGTGAATACTTTTGAAACCATCTCATTTCTTTCAGGTGGCATGACGGGATAATTTAACACATCCACCGTTTTTAAGTCCATCGCACGATAATTTTCTTTGTACGAAATTTCCGCAAAAACGACCGCATCCACCCACTTTAAAAAGGACTTCTCAACAGTCGCAACAGCTTTCGACACAAACGGACGACTAAAACGCGGAATCCATTGCTTCGTTAAAATCGCTGCCGGCAAATGTTCGTGCATATCATAAACCACTTTTACTTCATCACCGTATTTTTTCTTTATTTTTTTGGCTAAAAAAAGGAGTTCTGGGTCATGGAAATGAAAATTTCTCGCGTCTGATTCAGCAAAAGCTTCCAGCAAAGTTTGTATATGGCGAAACCGTTTTTTGCGCGACAAAACAGGAAGATAGTGCATCATCAAATTAGGAATTTCTTCTTTTTCTCCGCCGAAGTTCAGTGCATAAAACTCAACTTGAAAGCCCGCAGCAGCAAGTGATTTAGCTTCCTTAAAATAAATCCGCGTGTCAGACCAAACGTGCACAGAGCTACACATAAAAATTTTATTCGGATCTCTTCTCTTCAAATTTTTTCTCCTTTACACCGTTTTACTAAAGTATCGTTCCATGTATCTAAACTGAAATCGCGCGTAATCGTCTCGCGAGCTGATGCAGAAATTCGCGGCCAAGAAATGAGCTTGTTTTTCAACACCGTTTCGATAATATCCGCCGCTTGCATAGGATTATTCTCTGGCACTAGAAAGCCATTTTTACCATTTTCAATCAGCTCTGGAATACCGCTGTGATAGGTTGAAACGACAATTTTCCCACGAGACATAGCTTCCATAAGCACCATCGGAATCCCTTCCATATCACCATTTTCAGCAGTCTTACTTAATTGGATAACCATCGTCGCTTTCTTAACAGCGCGTTTTACCTCCTCTTGTGTCCTAGCGCCATGAAGCGTCACGACATCTTGAACGTCCAAACTAGCAATTAGTTTTAAAAGCGTTTCTTTTCGTTCGCCGTCCCCAAGTATATCTAAGTGGAAAGGCATATCTAGGCGGGATTTCAAAAGCGCCATTGCTTCGATAGTCGTTTCAATCCCTTTTTTCTCCGTTAATCTTCCAATTGTTAAGAAACGGATGATTGGTTGCTGTTTCGAAGGCTGGTAACTAAATTCCTTAGTGTCAATCCCCATATGATGGACGGAAACACATTTTTCATTTGCACCATATTCAACTAACTTTGTAGCAAAATAGTCGCTAATTGGGAGCAAACTGATTTCGCTTGCAAATAAATCGCGATAAACGTCCTTTCCCCATTTTTTCACAAAAGAGGTAATGTCTTGACCGTGGAAAAACACCATTGTTCGCTCTGGCAAGAGCCCTAAATTCTTATAAAAATTGGCGATATTTCCATTTGGCCCGTAATGAACGACGACCGCATTCGCTTTCTCTCTGGATAAAAAGTAGGATGCGCTGTAGAGCAACCGCAGCGAGGACGACATCTGGCCATATTTGCGCCACTTCATTGTTTCAATCGCGACTTGCCGATTTTGTCGGTATAATTTACCAAATAAGAAAATGGCTTTCAGGAATCGCTTTATCTTGCTGTTCGGAATGCGAATGAAAGTTGTTTTCGCAAGCAAATCATACTTAGCAACCGCCTGATGATCCGCTTCATTTACCGCCTGATTCCAGGCAAGAATTTCAACATCCATCCCCCTATCTATAAACCCTGTAATTTGGTTCAAAATAAAGGTTTCAGACAGTTTCGGGAAACTTGAGATAAAAAATAATACTTTCATGGATCTCCTCCTTCAAATTTTCGGATAAAAGTAGGCATTTCCTCTGGTGGCACGTTCCACCATTCTTGTTCTAAAAGTTTCCCGCGAGTCACTTCTGGAAAGCGATAACGAATTATTTTTGCTGGATTTCCACCTACAATCGCATATGGCGGCACGTCTTTTGTCACAATTGCTCCCGCTCCAACAACGGCGCCTGTTCCAACTTTAACGCCTTGAAGTACAACGGCCGTACTGCCAATCCACACATCATGCCCAATAATTGGCGGCGCTGAAAAAGAATTCCACGGCTGATTCGTGCCAAACAAGTCCCCTTTTTGATACGTAAAAGGAGAGGTTGAAAAGTGGTCAAGTGGATGTTCATCTAAGCCAATAAAACTGTAAGCACCAATCGAACAATATTTGCCAATTTCACCAGAAGCGATAATCGCGCCTTTATTAACATATGAGTAGTCGCCTAGCTTCACGCCTTTTCCAACATGGACATCATAGTTAATCCAACACCCACGTCCTAATTCAACTTCTGTAGATACGGAACCAGACATAATACGGTTGTTTGGAAATTTCCGTCGCACTTTTTGTAATGCTAAATACTTGCTGAACTGTGGTGGAATCCATCTTTTAATAGACATCATTTAGTCCCTCCTTCTTTTATTTGGCAAGAAACCCCGCACATATTTATAATCCGTTATTACTGTGAGCAAGCCATACACAACAACACCTGTTATAACGTAAAGCAGCAAACTAACAATTTCGGATGGGGTCACGATGGTGATTTTTTCGAGATAAACAATACAGGCCATTAGAGCAGCATTTATTACCGCTTTGGCTAGTTCTTTAGCGATGAGAATAAATTCGCGTTTAAAACTTAGCTTTCTAACTAAAGTAAAAATCGCTAATATGGCGGCAAAAAGTGCAACAACGAGCGGCGAAATCATGAGCGTGATGACGCCTAATTGAAAAACACCTACAATCAAAAATAAAATTTGGAACGCGATACTTAAAGTACTATTCACGACCGGGGTAACAGTGTCACCTATGCTATAAAATATTTTAAATGTGAGCTCTTTAAACACAGTAAACGGTAGCGCGAGCAACAGGAACAGCAGAAAGATGAAAACTTGATTGCTAGAAGCGCTATCGAAATTCCCGCGTTCAAATAGCAGCGCAATCACCTCTCGCCCGAGCACAATCATACCCGCAACAACTGGCATGACGAGCATAAAAAACAGCTTCAAATATTGCACAAATTTCTCGCGACCATATTGCATTGATTCATGAAAGCTTCTGCTTAAATTGGGGTATACCATGGAAAGCAAGTTCGTAATGAGCAACACCTGAAAAATACTTACAATTTGATTGGCGTAAGTCATTGTCGAAATGTAGCCTGTCCCAAAATAGCTGCCAAGCATCCCCGGAAGTAAAATCGTCACTTGATAAATGATGGCCCCTAAAAGCGAAGGAATCGTCAACCGAACTAAACGCAAATACTCAGGAGAATGAAAATCAAAGGAAAAGCGAAAGGACCACTTCCGGTTAAAGACGGCAAGCACGCAAGTTTCAATGAGAAAGGAAACCGCTACAGAAAGCGCCACTTGATAAATCGTTAAGTGCGTAATAAAGAATAGGAGAAACAAGAAGTTTAAAAGTGCCGCAACTAAGCCCGCAATTTTTATCCAAATAAATTTTCCTTCTACTTCCAAATATGAAGTTTGAAGCCATGAATACATTCTAAATAGCTGACCAGCCCCCATAATAAAGGTGAGCAAATACGTCATGTAATAAAAAGGACGATTTGTTTGCCACTGAAAATGTTCCATCCCAACAAACCCTGCTATATAGACAACAATAAGAAAAAATAGACTTGCTGACATAATCGTGACTACATAGGAATTTAAAATCCGCTTTGCATTCGCCATTTGATTTTCTGGCATTGTCGTTAAAAAAGGAATGACAACTGTAGGTATTGCGGCCCCGCCAATGTTCACAATGGCGACCATCATTAAATTCGCAAGATTGAACGCATCCATTTCGCTCGAAACTCCAAATTGTTTAGCTAATAACGCGGTCCGTAACATCGACAAAATTTGAATACTCATTGTGAAAATAATGACGCCATAGAAGATATTCGTTAATTTATTTCTCATCAATCGAATCACAATCTCCTCGTTTACATAAACACATTGGATAGTGTCATTTCTTTTTTACGCGGCTTTACTACCGCAGGGGTACCGAGGGCAAGGGAGTCTGCAGCAACATCATGAATCACTGTAGCACCTGCACCAATCAGATTTCTTTCCCCAAGTGTAATGCCTTGAATAATCGATGCCCCAGCACCCACAAAAGAGATATCGTTGACACGAACATTCCCGCATAAAGTAGCGTTCGGCGAAATGTTTACAAATGAGCCAATTTGGGACTCGTATTCAATGACACTCCCTGTCAAAATGCTCGTATGACTGCCAACCGTTACCCCGTGCATAATCGCTACGCTCGCGGAAATATATGTCCCGTAGCCAATTTCAACAGTATGATCCACGTAAGCATGCGGATGAATAATCGTAGCATAGCGATTTTCTGGAATATGCGTTAACCTTTTAGCCACGTTATACCGATTATCCACATTCCCAATTGCTAAAATGAAAAATACTTCTTCGCTTAGGAGTGATTGACTATAACTAACAGGCGCTTCAAATCCACCGTCTATTCCTCTGAAATCCGTAATTTGATCGTCTAAAAAGCCGACAAATTTGTAGCCTAGATTATAATGTTCCACGATATTGCGCAACATTCGACCTTGCGAGCCACACCCGATAATCACTAATGGCCGCTCATCTTTTGAAACGCTCTGCTGTAATCGATTCATTTTGATTAACCCCCTCTCGTGTGAGAACAACTCGGACCGTTCGAAGCAAAATTTTCATATCAAGCTTTAAGGAAAAGCGATCGACATATGCCACATCCAACTTGAATTTTTCCGTCCAACTAATTGTATTTCTCCCGTTCACTTGTGCAAGCCCCGTTAGACCCGGTTTAACCTCGAGCCGCCTTTTTTCATTGTCATTATAAAAAGCGATGTAATCACAAGTAAGTGGACGCGGGCCGATAAAACTAATATCACCCTTTAAAATATTGATAAGTTGCGGAATTTCATCAATACTCCACTCCCGCAGAAATTTCCCGACTGGACTAATCCGATTTTGTTCCCCCGTTTCTATTCCTGTCGTCTCATCAAACATCGATTTGAATTTATATTGTTTAAACGGTCGTCCAAAGAGCCCCGCACGCTCACAAATGTAAAATGGATTCCCCCGATAATAAGAAGCTAAAAATAAAGTAAGTATTATAAAGGGAATGACTACTACTAGCAAAGCAATTGTTGCCATTAGACAATCCAGCAGCGCTTTTAGCCGCAAATAACGCCTGCCTTCCATGACGCTCCCCTCCTTTATTTCGCAACCAACTCTTTAATTTCTCCTCCGCGACCAATCGCTTCATAATAAACGCCTAGCTTAGACATTTCGTCTGGATTAAAACAATTTCTACCGTCAAACACATGCGCCTGACTCATCCATTCTTTAAAATCCTCCGCTCGAATCGCTTTAATTTCATCCCATTCCGTCACAACTAGCGCCGCATCCGCTTGCTCAAGTGTCTCCCGAATAGAACTAGAAAGCTTAGCGTTCTCAGGCATTGCCACATCTTCCGCCTTCACAACCGGGTCAAACGCAGAAATGAGCGCTCCGTAACTCGCAAGCTCATCTATAATTCTAAGCGCTGGCGCTTCACGAACATCATCCGTATTTGGTTTAAAAGCGATTCCTAGAATCGCGATTTTCTTACCCCGAATTGCTCCCATTTTTTCAAGCAATTTACTTACAAGCACTCGCTGCTGCTCGGCATTCGTCTGAATAACCTCCTGAAGTAATGGAAATGTCATACCCGCTTCATGCGCAATTTGCAATAAACCAAGTGTATCTTTCGGGAAGCACGAGCCCCCGTAACCAATACCTGCTTGTAAAAATTTCTTTCCAATCCGTTTATCGAGACCCATTCCGAAACTAACTTCCTGCACGTCAGCACCAACTCGGTCGCATAAATTAGCAATTTCGTTAATAAAACTAATTTTAGTAGCTAAAAAAGCATTCGACGCATACTTAATTAATTCCGCACTTTTCGGTGTCGTTGTCACAATTGGAATTTCAAAAGGTGAATTAATTTCCTCCATCATTTGAATCACTTTTTCATCAGTCGCGCCAATCACAATTCGGTCCCCGTGAAACATGTCATGAAGCGCCATTCCTTCACGTAAAAATTCCGGATTTGAAACTACCGTAACTTTGCAACCCGCTTGTTGATTCATCAAGCATTGTAATTCCTTATTCGTCCCAACTGGCACAGTACTTTTGATGACCACAGCAGTTGGCTTTGTAATAGCCTCAGCAATTGCGCTAGCAGCCTGATTAAAATAAGTCATATCAATTCGCCCATCACTTCCAGTAGGCGTTCCAACCGCTAAATAAACAGCATTTGCCAAGTAAACACCTTCAGCAAAAGACGATGTAAAACTTAGTCTTCCTTCCGCAATATTTTTTAAAATGAGCGACTCAATGCCCGGTTCATAAATCGGCGAAACCCCATTGTTTAACTTCTGAATTTTCGTTTGATCAATATCAATGCAGGTCACATTATGACCAATTGCTGCCAAACCAACACCTGTCACTAATCCAACGTACCCTGTTCCTACAATCGCAATATTCAATATTTCTGCCCCCTCTTCATCGCAACTTGTTCTAAAATTCCAAGTAAGTCTTTAGCTGCACGTCTAGCGCTAAATTCAGCTTCCGCCACAGCCTTAATTTCTTTTTTCAAACCTCGTAAAGTTTCTTTGTTATCTTTTAGCTCTATTAACAAATCAGCTAATTGTTGCGGGTTTCTAGCATCAACGTAGTAACCTATTTTATGCTTTTCAACAATCTCTCTCGTCCAGCCATCAGAATTCACGATGATTGGTTTTCCAGCTGCTAATGCATCAAAAAATTTATTTGGCGAATTTGTAGCTAATATCGGTTTAGGTAAAAAGCTCGTTATTGTGATATGCGCCAAATCTAAATATGTTGGCACATCTCTTTTTTCAATCATATCTAGAAAAATAACATTTTGAATATTCCGCCTTTCACATTCAGAAACAAGTTCTGGTTTTGTTTTCCCACTGCCTACGATAAGAAACTGAATGTCCGGCACATTTTGCTTGCTAATTCGTTCCGCCGCGTCTAACAAATAGTGTAAGCCATTTGCCTCTCCCATCGCGCCAATGTGCGAAATAATAAATTGATTTTCCAAATTCCATTTTTCTTTAATTTCCTGTTTCAGCGAATAATTAATATTTTCATCAGTGAATAGTTCTAAATCTGCCAAATTAGGAATGACCGAAATTTTATCTTCTGAAATGCCACTTAGTCGCACGCCGTCCGCCATGCCTGGTGATAAACAGACAATATGTGCGGCTTTTTCATAAATCCGTTTTTCCATTCGTCGTAATATATGTTGAAGGGGCTTAGATTTTATGTAGCCCATTTGAATTGGCGCTTCTGGCCATAGATCACGAACTTCAAATACGAAAGGCACCTTCAGTTTTTTACTTAATCCCATCGCGGTAATACCAATTGTAAGTGGTGTAGAAGTAGCAAATATTAAATCAATATTGGGCAACGTCTTACCAACGCGTTCAGCTTTCCGCATAAATTTTAAGAACTCTATAATCCGAGCTTTTTTCCCTAAAAAATTACTATAATCGCTATGAACCGCCAAAATTTCTACGCCTTCGATATGATAATATTTCACATCACCTGTAATTTTGTAAGGTTCTTCCTGCTTCATGAACGCATCTGTCGTTATAACGGTAACTTGATGTCCATTTTCGACCAATTTCTGTGAAAAAATAAAGCTTCTAATGGAGGTCGAGGAAGATAGTGTTGCAAAATATTGATGCAAATACAAGATATTCAATAGCCCGTCATCCTTTTCCATACTTAGTTTTGAATAGATAGATTTTTCCAAGTAGTTTTTTCTTCTGAATTAATTGGGCTATAGATTAAGTCTGCTTTTTTCAAGTCTTTTGGAATAATGTAATATCCTTTTCCTTCTTTCTCGTCACCCGGTTTCACAACTTCATTTATGTTTTTCAAACTACCTTTTGCATAAAAATAATGTTCATCATTGTCAGTTAAGAAAAAGTCAGCAGCCACAATTCCTTGCTCTTTTTTCGAGATATTTTTTACTTTGTATGAAATCACCAATTCTTTTTTACCTTTTTCCGAACTATCTTGCTGCACAATTTTTGTGGGTGTGATTTGCCATGATGCCGTTTTTCTCTGTTCCAACTTTGTCGTTTCCGCATTATTGCCACAGGCCATTAGACTAAGCAGCATGAGCGTTAAGCTCATTATAAGTCCAACTTTTTTCATAAAATTCTCTCCTTCTTACATATTTAAAAGATACTCCACATTTTCCTCAGGAATCATAAAGCCCTCTTCTTCTGGAAAAATGTACTTTTTCTCTTTTAATTTACTTAACAGCCTTGAAGCCGTTATTCGATTGCAATTGCAGTATTTCGCTAAGCTTGTTACAGTAATTTCTTTAGGAAACAACAGATATGGCAATTTAAAAGCTTGTTGATTGAGTCTAGAAATTTGTAATATATAGTGAATAATCCGCTTATTTGAGTTTAAAAGCTGTAAATTTAAGAAATGCATTTCTTCTTCAACTTTCAAATATTGTTCCAAAAAAAGATGTACAAGTAAGCCGTCTTCTTCGAGTGTGTCAAAAATAGCGTCTTTATTTAGGATTGCAATATGACATTTTTTTATATTGCTTAAATAATAAGTTTCATCATCCTCTACCATAAAAATAAAATCGCCTTCTGAATTAAAGCTATACTGATATTCCCCTGTAATCCGATTGTTAATTTTTTTTATCGATAATCCGTTTAGCACAATAATAAATTCATTTTCTTTTACACGATATTCCATATTCTTTTTCAACTCTGTCTTCTTATATTTGAACTTACTTAACAGAAATAACGATAAATTTTGATGCTCAGTTATTTTCTCATGCAGACTTAGAAAGTCCATGACGCCCCTCCTCTCCCAATTTATTGTATCTAAAATCTTTTCAAGGAAGAATAGGCCAAAGTGTAATAAAAGTTGCAGATACGGTCAATTTTTTACGAAAATGTCAACTTTAGTGCAAATATACGCTTTTTTTCGTGAAATTTTATGGTTTCGCTTTGTTTTTTGCTACAAAAATGTATATTTTATATACATGCGGATTTTTGAATATAATAAAGAATATTCGTTCTACATCTATCTTATTCTTTAAAATTAATGTAAACTTGATCTTAGCTATTGTTTTTCAACATTTAACGTGTTACAAATATAATGATAAAGCAATTAATAGTTTTTTTAACTCCTTTGTGACCTATTTTTGGCACTTTGGAGGAAGGAGTATGGATAAAATGAATATTTTCCTGGTTGAGGATGATTTTCTCCATAGAGAATTCATCGAAAATTGCATCTTGACTTCCACTCAAGAACTTGACATTGTTTCCGATATGCATATCATTTCCAATATCAATTCCTTTATAAATCAGCTTGAAACACTTCCCATTATGGATAACGACATTTATTTTCTTGATATCGCTTTAAAGGAAGCCATGTCTGGCATTGACATCGCTGAATTAATTCGCCGCAAAAACGCCCACTGCTATCTTTACTTCATCACATCTTATCAGAATAAAAGTTTAGAAATTATCAATCGACATATTCTCCCTTCCGGTTACCTCATCAAAAAATCTGATAGTTTAGATTCCATTCCAGCGCAAATTCAAAAAATTTTCGAGGACATTAAAGAAAAAGAAGCCAAAAAAGCTTTGACAGGCGATATTATTTTAAAAAATGGGTCAGAACGACTTTTTTTAAGAAAAAAAGATATTGTTTTTATTCAAACATTAACGGGTAGTAAAAACTATTCCGAAATCAATTGTAAAAACCGTAGTCTTTCCGTACGCTATCCAATTAGTGCTTTAAAATTACTATGTGAGGACAATAATTTTTATACCAATTTAAAATCATTCATTATTAATACAAATGAAATAAATTCCATTGATCGAAAGCTCGGTATTATTCACTTCAATTATGGTTATGAACTATATGCCAGTAAAAAAATCATCGATAAACTACTTAAACATTTGAATTCTTAGGGGGAGCCACTCCATGTTTATTTTATCTGATTACATTATTCTAATTGCTGGTTATTCAGGACTACTTGTTAATTTATTGCTGCTTAATGCTCCTTTATTTATAAGCTACCGCGATGCTTTCAAATTGGTCGGCTTTATGATCCTCATGATTCTTGGCATGTTTTTTATTATTTCAAATCACACCTTAGTTACACTTTCAGCAATGTGGCTTGTACCATTTCTACTCACACTCCCACATTGTTATTTCGCTTACCGCCGTCTAAATAATTTGTTCGCAGCTGCGATTATTATCGCCATTAATTTTCTCACCATCATACTGTCTTTTTCCCTATCGCTCGATTTTATTAAGGTTAAAATCATGACGTTTGCTGGTTTATGGGAAGAAAAATATTTTTTACTTTTAAGTATTAGTTTCATCATCATCATTATCGCTATAGACCTACTCCTTTTATATTTAAATAAAAAGTTTCACTGGATTGACATATTAGTCAATAATAAGCAAAGCCGCTTAACACAGTTGTCCGTAATAATTGTTATTCCTGCACTTTTTATCATTAACACAATTCGTCTTGTTTTTTTCGGAGACAACCGCCTCCTCTTTGCCATATTCGGCTTAATCAATTCGATTTTTTTCGTAATCTTGCTGCTGTTCTTAATTCAACTAACGAAAACCGCCCGAGATTACCAATTCTTAACGCAACATTTAGCTTACCTCGAAGAACAACATCGAAAAACCGAATTCGCACTTGATTTTATCCACGATTTCGAAGCACTGCTGCTCACTATTCAAATTCACGCTGAAAAAGGCGACTTGGTCAAGGTAAAAGAAATGACGACTAATCTGCATACGTACATCAAAAGTCATACACCCGACCAACAATTTACAGAAGTGCAGCAAATCTATCTTCCTAGCGTACAAAGCTCCATCATGTATTACCTTTCGCGAGCTCGAGAAAAAAACATTCACATCGAACTAGATATTCCCTATCCAGTCGAGCGTACCATCATAAACACAATCGATTTTCTTAGGGTGCTCTCTATCCTATTCAATAACGCCATCGAAGCGACGGAACATGCTGAAAATCCCACAATCAAGCTCCGTCTAGCTGCCCAGCCTGATGCGCTAGAAGTTAATTTAACAAATTCCACTTCAGATACGCACATACTCCAAACAAGCCAATTGGTTCAAAAAGGGAGAACAAGTAAAAAAGGCCACCAAGGGCGAGGCCTATATATCTTCCAAAAGATTGCTCACAAATACAGCAATGTGGACTACACTATTTCAAATGAAGAAAAATCATTTAGCGTTTCATTAATAATTTCCAAATAAAAAAGGATTCCCATCCCCGATTTAAAAGGGTTAAGGAATCCTTCTTCTTTTATTCTACAACATTTACTGTAACGCGATTAATTTCTTGATAAGCCGCATTCACTAAAACTACTTCAACTTTATCTGCAGAAGCAATTCCTAGGGCTTTTAGGTTAGAAAAAGTATATTTTCCGTCCGCTACATCCGCTTGGCGCTTCACAACTCCATTTACAAACAGACGTACTTTAGAGCCTAATGTCCCGTATGTTCCTGTTAATGTATCTGCACCAATTTTATATGCACTATCAACTGTTAGCGCATTTAATTCAGCCGCATTAACAACGTTTACTGTTAGTCGCTTCACTTCAACATATTGCGAATTAACCGCTACAATTTCAACTTTATCAGATGGACCTACAATAAAGCTTCCTGCATTGTTAAATGTAAACTTATGTGTTGCTTCATCCATTGTTGCCTGTGCCTTCACTACACCGTTCACAAATAAACGCACTTTCAAAATGCCTTCCCCGTATGTTCCACTTAACACTGTATCACCAGCATTGTATGTGTTAGCTGTTAACGTGTATAATGTCCCTTTTAGTTCAACTGGTTTACGGCTAACCTCTTGATAAAGAGAGTTGACTGCTACCACTTCAACTTTAGCTTGGTTAGAAGTAATCAGTTTATCTACATTATTGAATGTGTATGTGCCATTATTGTTAATAGCTTGTGCAACAATTTTCCCGTCAATAGCAAGCCGTACTTTAGAAATTCCTGAACCATATGTTCCCGCTAAAGTAGTACTTCCCATTTCGTAAGATTCTACAGTCAGCGCATTCGCTGTCGAATTTTCCACATCGACCGGCGCGCGATAAATTTCTGCATACTGCTTATTCACAGCCACCACTTCAACAGTATCAGATGGGCTTGTAATTAAGCTTGAAGCATTATTAAAAGTAAATTTATGTGTTGAAGCATCTACTGTCGCTTGCGCTTTAATTTCTCCGTTAACAATTAGACGGATTTTATAAGCACTGTCATCATATTGACCTGTTAATTGACTTGCCCCGTAGCTGTAAGTATCCGGTATAAGGACTTTAATTAAGTTTCCTTTTAGTGCAACCTGTACTTTTTTAACTGGAGCATATTTACTATCTACGCCGACTACTTCCACAATATCCGTTGCAGACACAATAAATTTATCAATATTATTAAACGTATAAGTACCATTACTTGTCGTAGCTTGTGAAACAACTGTGCCGTTAACAAATAGACGCACTTTAGAAATACCAGCACCGTATGTTCCGCTAAATGTGCTTGTTCCAACAGTTAGTGTTTCTGGAACCGTTAAATCAAATTTAGTTGAACGAGTCACTGTTTTTGTTACTGCTTGCGAAACATTACTAGCTGCATCTTCAAGCACTACACTAATAACCGCATTTTCAGCTTGTTGAGAGATTGCAATTTGGAACTGTCCATTTTCAGCAACTGTAGCACGTCCAATTTCTTGACCATTCACTTTAGCAATCGCTGTCGTACCAGCCTCACCAGTACCAGTAATCGTTTTATCATCTGCTGAAATGTCTTTCACTACCGGAGTAGCTGGAGCTGTCACATCTTTAACTTGTACAACTTTTTCTTTGCTGACTTGTTCACCTTTCGATAATGTCATTGTAACTGTATATGTCGGCAATAATTTATCTACCAAAATTGAGAATTTACCTGTTGAATCCACTGTTCCAATGTACGGATTTTTAACAGCAGTACCATCTTGATCTTTTACAATAATTTTAAAATCAGCGTTTGGTGTAGCTGTTCCTTCGATTTTTGTAGATTGATCTGTAATTTCACTAATGATAGGTTGCGGTAAATCACCAGGTTGAACAGTCTTAACTGTCGCATCACCTTTTAGTCCAGATGGTTTAATTTGAGCAATACTAATTTTAGCACCTTCAGCTTGTGCTGGAATTTCAATGTTGAATGTTCCATCAGCTGAAACTGAAACTGGATCTAGTGCACCTGTTGGTAACGTAACTTCCACTTTGTTACCATAAGTTCCTTGACCTTTAATTTCAACAGTATCTGTATAAACATCTTCTACAATTGGTGCGGCTGGTTTAATCGCATCTATAACAGTCGTTTCTCCTACAGGACTTACTTTACCATTTCCTGAAGTCACAACTTGAACTTTATCACCATATTCAGGTTTAGCAATTTCTACTGAGTAATGTCCGCTATTATCTGTATTTCCTACGTATGCTTTTTCAGTACCATCTTCTTTAATAACTTTAACATTTACATTAACAGCTAAATCAGCTTCCCCGCTAACAACCGTAGTATCATTTGTCACCGCATTAATGATTGGCTTACTTAATTCCCCTTGTCGTACAGGTAAGGAAGTCGTTACATCACTAATATTCCCTGCAATATCTTGGTTTGCAACAGTGACAACATGTCCCATAATTTGGCGCGGTAACAGAACGGAATAGTTACCATCTGCATCTACATCACCTTTAACAACTTGATTATCTTCCGTTGTTAAAATGACTGTTGTATTTGGCTCTGCTTTACCTGTCGCAAGGTTGGCATCTGTATAAATCGGATTAATTGTCGGTACTTCTGGTGGTGTAACATCTGTATTTTTAAATGATAAATCAGTCAATGACATACTTGCGGTATTAACACCAATATTTCCACCACGTGCCATCCCAATCATCACGTCAATGTCACCTGTTGCAGGTGCAGTATAGTCATAATTAAATGTCCCGATTTCTTTAGCTGCTTTATGAACTTCTGTTTCACCAACTTTATAATAAAAGTCAGCTCCTGCATCTAATATGCTACCAGTATCTTTAACAATTGCACTTAAACGATATGTTTCACCTTTAATAACATGAACTTTCTGTGTAAGTGTTCCCTTACCTCCATACGACCAAAAGCGTAATCCACCAGTAATTTGTTTTACTGTCGATTGTCCAGATTCAAAAATAAATGATCCTGAGCTATCTTTACTCATGCCACCTGTAATAACTTGATCATTATACGCAGGCGTCCAGTCATCAAATCCTATTGCATTCGCTGTAAAAGTTGGGTTTTTAAGAATATTCACTGGTGTAACAACTGTCGAGCGTACTTGCGGGCTAGTAGATTCCGCCGCACTTACAGTTGCTGGTATTGCTGTTAAAGCTGTAGACGCTAATACATTAAATGCAACAAGCGCCACAGCACCTTTTTTCAAAATTTGTTTCTTTTTCATTTTCTCCTCCTGATTGCGAAAAATTATTTAGTGAACTCCTTTAAAACTTATTTCCCTCCTTTTTCATTCACTACCTTCACAAATAATCTTACAACGGATTGCAAAAACTTTTTTAGCTAATTTTCGATAAAAAAACTACAGTTTAGAAAATTTTTTCATAAATTTTCACGGTTACGTCAAAAACATTATTTTTTAACAAAAAAACACAGCTCCAAAACGGAACTGCGCCTTCCAATTAAATTTTCTCAATCTGATTGAAATCAACTTCAACCGGAGTTTCCCGACCGAACATGTTGACCATAACTTTTGCTTTACCTTTATCCATATCCATTTCGTCGACTTTACCAGAGTAATCAGCAAACGGACCTTCTTTAACCATAACCGTTTCACCAATTTCAAAGTCAGCATCAAGCAGTTTATCCATCATGCCCATGCTCTTCAGAATGCGATCAGCTTCTTCAGGTAAAAGGGCTGTTGGTTTTGAGCCTGAACCAGCGGAACCAACGAATCCCGTAACGCCCGGTGTATTACGAACAACGTACCAAGAGTCATCTGTCATCACGATTTCAACAAGCACATAACCTGGGAATACTTTACGTTTAATCGTTTTTGTTTTACCATTTTTCACTTCTGTTTCATCTTCTTCTGGGACAATAACGCGGAAGATTTTATCCGACATGCCCATTGATTCAACACGTTTTTCCAAGTTAGCTTTTACTTTATTTTCATAGCCCGAGTAAGTGTGGACGACATACCAATTTTTTTCCATTTGTTAGTTGGCGACACCTTTTGTCACCATCCTCCTTTGTTTTCGATTCAGCCAAAACAAAAAACCCGGATTCACTCGGGTTTCATCACAAGTAGTATTATACCATTAATTTTTAAAATTGCCCAGCATTACAGAATAAGTTGAATAAGCTGTTCAATTCCAAAGTCTAACAGCATAAAGAATACAGCAAATAAAATAACCGTAATGACAACTGTTACCGTGTAACTTGTCAATTCTTTTCTAGTTGGCCAAGTCACTTTTCGCATTTCAGACGTCACGTTTTTAAAAAATCTTGAAATCGCAGACATGTTTAAACCTCCAATTAAAACTATTTTGTTTCTCGATGTAAAGTGTGTTTATTACAGTGCCGGCAAAATTTCTTAACCTCTAAACGAACTTGTTTATGCGAACCACTGGCACTAATTGAATAATTTCTTGAACCGCACTCGCTACAAGCAAGTGATGTTTTTTTCTTCATATGCTTCTGTCAACTCCGCTACTCTCATTTGCGTAGTCTTATTAGAAGACTTTGCATCTCTATAAATATATCATCTCATAAAGTTCAAGTCAAACGAATTTTTGTGACAAAACCGCCATAAAGCCGTTCATAAGTCTTTCGTCATCTTTCGTTTGATGCGCTGCAAAGCATTATCGATTGCTTTCTCCTTCACCTTAAAAGCTACCGCCATTTCATGATAACTTTTTCCCTCTAAATACTGCTTCAAAACATTTCGCTCGAATTCACTCGTGAGCGCCTCGAGCTTCTTTGCAACATTTGTAAAATCTTCATTTTTGATTAAAAAATCTTCCGGGGTTTCCGCTTGCTTTTCCGAGATGACATCGATGAGCGTCCAGTCTAGCTCATCGTCCGAGCTCATTGGTGTGTCAAGAGAAATCGATTGATTAAGCGGATTATTTTTCTTTCGTGCCCCGCGCTTGACCGCCGATAAAAGCTGCCTATTAATACAAATTTCTGCAAATGATTTAAACGAAGCCGCTTTCTCCGGATTGTAATCCCGAATAGCTTTAAAAAGCCCAATCATGCCTTCTTGAATTAAATCTTCACGGTCGGCACCCTGCAAAAAATATTGGGTCGCTTTCCAGTAAACCACGCTTTGATACTTATCAAAGAAATATTCAAGCGCTTCCGTGTTTCCTCCTCTAGCAAGTGTCAGCAAATCCATTTCCTGATTTTGTTCTTTCGTCAATTCGATTTGGCTCCTTTGCTAAAGATTTTGCTTTATTATACAGAGTTCACTCCCGCATCGTCAACCTTTATTTTTCGCCTCTGCGCCACATTTCTAAGCGTTTTATTGTTTCAGAATCTAAATCCAGCTTTGATTTTGGCATTTCGGCACGAATCCGTTTCATTTTCCGGTCAATTGTACGGCTCATTTCTTGAATTTCAAAAAGCAATTCGCGTGAGGAAATTCGTAACGCGCCTTGCCCAAAAATCGCCCACTGCTCCGTATAATCACTTGTTGCGACCATAATTTGCGTTTTAGCGTTTTTCCATTCAATTGCTTTTCGTTCAATATATTCGTCCGCAGTCTCATCTTCTTTTGTAAAAACAATTTCTACTTTATTTCGTGTTATTTTCCGCTCCACTTTGCGCACATATTGTGCATCAAATACGATTACTACGCGGTAGCCTGTATAACTTTTGTATTCCGCCATCCAGGCGATAAGAGTATTTCTGGCTGCTTCGAGGTCATAATCTTTTAGACGAGCAAGTTCAGGCCATGCACCGATTACATTATAGCCATCAACCAGCAAAACGCGGTTCATTCCAGTGGATTTCTCTTCCTATAAACTTCATAGAGCAAAATACTAGCTGCGACCGATGCATTTAAAGACGTTACTTTTCCGACCATTGGCAAGTGAATCAGGAAGTCACATTTTTCGCGCACAAGGCGACTCATTCCGCGGCCTTCACTGCCTATCACAAACGCGAGCGGCAAATCCGCATCCATCGTGCGGTAGTCACTGCTGCCAGACGCATCCGTACCAAAAATCCATAAACCTCTTTTTTGCAAGTCTTCCATCGTTTTCGTAATGTTCGTCACGCGCACAACGGGAACATATTCAATCGCACCTGTTGAAGCCTTCGCCACTGTTTGCGTCAAGCTTACTGAACGGCGTTTCGGAATAATAATCCCGTGCGCCCCTACAGAATCAGCTGTACGCATAATCGAGCCCAAGTTATGTGGATCTTCCAGTTCATCAAGAATAATGAAAAATGGCAACTCATCTTTTTGTTCCGCTGCGCGAAATAAATCTTCTAACTCAAAGTAGCGATACGCCGCAATTTGCGCCGCCACACCTTGATTTGAACCCGGTACTACTTTATCAACCTTTGCTTTTGGGACAAAACGCACTTCCACGTGTCGCTCTTTGGCAAGGCCAATAATTTGTTTCATGACTCCTTTTTGCGAGCCTTCTGAAATAATAATTTTATGAATGTCGCGACCTGAACGGAGCACTTCGAGTACAGGGTTTCTGCCGCCAATCCATTCTTCATTTTGTTCCATATTAGTTCCCCTCCTCGATAATCTGAACTGCCGCATCTAGCCATTCCATAAGCCGATTTTCTTCCTCACCCAAATACAAATAACCAATGACCGCCTCAAATGCGCTCGATAAATTGTATGTCGCCGCATCTGTGTTTTTAGGTAGCGAGTAGGATTTCGCATTGCGACCACGTTTATAAACAGCCGTTTCGTCTTCCGTTAAAAAGCCGCGTTCTAAGAGCGTGTTTAAAACTTTTGCCTGCCCTTTCGCCGAAACAAATTCCGTCGCTTTTTTTTGCAACTGATTGGGTTTTGTTTTCCCTAGTTTTAATAAGTAGAGCCGAATATGTTGCTCGTAAACCGCATCGCCCATGTACGCGAGCGCAAGGCCGTTCAGCTGTTTGTAGTCTTTCACCTTCGCCATTTCTTACCCTCGTTTCCAGCGCGTACCGTGTGCTGTGTCTTCCAAAATAATCTCTTTTTCTTTGAGCAAATCACGAATTTCATCGGCGCGCGCGAAGTTTCGCTCATTTCGTGCTTGTAAGCGTTCCTCAATGAGGGCATCAATTTCAGCGTCATCAAGCGTGGCTGCCGAAGTTCCCGCAAGGCGAACCCCTAAAACTTCTGCAAACAAACGCATCATGCTATAAAACTCACGTAAAACAGTCACCGAAACGTGGTCACGTGTCAAATAAATATTCGCGCGTTTAGCAAGCTCATGAAAAGCTGTAATCGCATTCGCCGTATTGAAATCATCGTCCATTTCATCTTCAAATTGCATTTTTAGCTCCGTAAGTTGCTCAAGCCATTCTTCTTTGTGCTCCGCGTCGCTAAAATCTTCCTCCACCGACTGAATCCGGTAGTCCAAATTGTGATACGTCGTCCGCAGGCGTTCAAGCCCATTTTCCGCATCATTTAGTGTCGCATCGCTAAGCGAAATCGGTCTGCGGTAATGAACAGAAAGCATGAAAAACCGAATCACATTCGGGTCATGGTCCTCTAAAACGTCATGTAGCGTAATAAAATTCCCAAGCGACTTCGACATTTTTTCCCCATCAATGTTTAAAAAGCCGTTATGCATCCAGTAATTCGCAAAAGTTTTGCCCGTTAACGCTTCCGATTGCGCAATTTCATCCTCATGATGTGGGAAAATCAAATCTTGACCGCCTGCGTGGATATCAATCGTGTCGCCTAAATATTTGCGTGCAAGCGTCGAGCACTCAATATGCCAGCCCGGACGCCCCTTGCCAAACGGACTCTCCCAAAAAATCTCGCCTGGTTTCGCACTTTTCCAAAGAACAAAATCAAGCTGGTCTTCTTTCAATTCATTCGCCTCAATTCGCGCGCCCATCTGAAGCTCCGTCAGCGGCTGATGCGATAATTTCCCGTAGCCATCAAATTTTTTCGTGCGGTAATACACGTCCCCGCCAGACTTATACGCAAAGCCCTTTTCAATGAGTGCCGAAATAAAATCAATAATTTCATCCATATTTTCCGTCACACGAGGATTCACCGTCGCTTTCGCCACGTTTAGCTGGTCGACATCATCAAAATACGCGCCAATAAATTTATCCGCCACTTCCGGAACCGTAAGCTTGAGCTCCTCCGCCGCGCGAATCAACTTATCATCCACATCCGTGAAATTCGATACAAACTGCACATCATACCCGCGATACGTGAAATACCGGCGCACCGTGTCAAACACAATAATCGGCCGCGCATTCCCAATGTGGATATAGTTGTACACAGTCGGTCCGCAGACATACATTTTTACTTTCCCATCATTTATCGGTTTGAAAATCTCCTTTTCACGCGTCAACGTATTATAAATTTGCAAAGACATCTTATTCACCAGCTCCTCGTTCAAATTTCGCTATTTTTTCTTCTAACTGTTCGATTCTTTCAAAAAGGCTTTCCAAGTTTGGCTCTGTATGCGCCACTGTGCGCCCGTTTAGCCGCACCACTTTTGCAGGAATTCCGACTACTGTCGCACACGGTGGAACATCCTTTAAAACAACAGCTCCAGCCCCTATTTTTGCTTCCGTACCAACTTCAACAGGCCCAAGTATTTTAACGCCCGCTGAAATCAGCACCCCGTTTCGAACCGTCGGATGCCGCTTCCCTGTATCTTTTCCCGTCCCG
The DNA here is from genome assembly GCF_900186185.1 of Listeria sp. ILCC797. Lineage (NCBI taxonomy): Bacteria > Bacillati > Bacillota > Bacilli > Caryophanales > Listeriaceae > Listeria > Listeria sp. ILCC797. Next base: position 11,065 of record NZ_FYBS01000013.1, on the reverse strand, counting down.
CCAAGTGTAACGCCATGAAACAAAATCACGTCCGTTCCAAGTTCAGCCGTCTCCCCAATGACAACCCCCGCCCCGTGGTCAATAAACAAGCGTCTGCCAATCACAGCCCCAGGGTGAATTTCAATATTTGTCATAAACCGCGCAAATTGTGATAGCATCTTCGACAACACAATCATATTATGTTGATAGAAAAAGTGTGCCACACGGTAAATCCAGATAGCGTGGACCCCTGCATTTGTGAAAAAAGCATCGATTCTTTTGCGCGTCGCCGGGTCATTTTTGATGACAGTATCTAAATCCTCTATAAATTTCCTTGCCATTTTCAGTTCCTCCATTGGGTTGGGATTTTTTTGGGGGCGTTTGTGGGTCTGAACTCGCTTTCGCTCATGCACGTGTAGTCTTCATGCGGGCTTAGCCCTTTTAGTTTCACTGCATGGATTAACAACTCGCTTTGCTCGTTCTTATATTTGGGCTCTAACGGGCTTAGCCCGTAAGGTTAAAACCTTGGATTAACAACTCGCTTTGCTCGTTCTTATATTTGGGCTCTAACGGGCTTAGCCCGTAAGAGCCCAAACAAAAAGACACCCCCATACAGAGACGTCTTGCGCGGTTCCACTCTGATTGGGCTTGAAATATCAAGCCCCACCTTGTATACAGGGGTAACGACCTGTTGACGTCTAGTGATACTCTTCGCATTTCCCACTAGAACTCAGGGATGCATTTCAGGAGTTGTTGAGCTAAGCCAATCGCAGCAACATGGCTCTCTCTGTAAGCGCGCAACTCCGTACTTCTTCCCATCACCGTTTTCGGACAACTATAGTACTTCTATTATAACAACAAAAACGAGAATCGCAACCATTATTATTTGGGAATAAAGCAAAAAGAACGCGGAGGCGCTTCTGCCTCACAACGTCCTTTCAGTTTATTTTTTCAGCCAGCCATTTAGACGACTTAAAACCTTTTCCTTGCCCAAAACTTCAATCGCAAGCGGCAATTCAGGGCCGTGCATCTCACCAGTTGCGACAATACGAATCGGCATGAAGAGGCCTTTTCCTTTCACACCAGTTTCCTTTTGCACGCGTTTGATGGCCGCTTTGACTTCATCCGCCACGAACGGATCCAAACTTGCCACCTCATTTGCGAAGGCACGAATGACAACCGGCACCGTATCCTCAGCTAGCACCGCCTGTTCTTCCTCGTCGAAATTCAATTGGCCAGCATCCGCAAAGAACATTTCCGTCAAGCCCACGATTTCCGCGCCATAACTCATTTGTTCATGATATAGCGACACCAATTTGTGTACCCATTCTAGTTCTTCCGCATCCAATTGCTCAGGCACCACGCCCGCTTTTTGCAAGTGTGGTAAAGAAAGTTCGACCACATCGTTTAGCGGTAGCTTCTTCACGTATTGGTTGTTCACCCACGTCAATTTGTTTGTATCAAAGAGTGCCGGCGATTTCGAAAGCCGATTCGGGTCGAAAATTTTAATAAATTCTTCCTTCGAGAAAATTTCTTCCTCACCCTCTGGCGACCATCCAAGCATCGCAATAAAGTTAAATAGCGCTTCTGGAAGATAGCCTAAGTCGCGATACTGCTCAATGAACTGAATGATTGAACCATCACGCTTGCTGAGTTTGCGTCTACTTTCATTAACAATCAGCGTCATATGACCAAAAATTGGTGCTTCCCAACCAAACGCATCATAAATCATAATTTGTTTCGGCGTATTGGAAATATGGTCATCACCGCGAAGAACATGCGTCATTTCCATCAAGTGGTCATCCACAGCCACCGCAAAATTATACGTTGGCATACCATCTTTTTTCCCAATAACAAAGTCGCCAATGCCATTCGTATCAAAAGAAACATCATCTTTTACCATATCATTAAATGTAATCGTCTCATTTTCTGGCACAGCAAAACGAATGCTCGGTTTTAGCCCTGCTGCTTCTTTTTCAGCACGTTCAGCATCAGTTAGATGGCGACATTTCCCGCCGTAACGTGGCATTTCACCACGTGCTTTTTGCGCCTCGCGTTCCGCCTCGAGTTCTTCCTCCGTACAATAACACTTATACGCCTTACCTTCTTCTAAAAGCTGTTCCAAAAGTGGATCATAAATCGCTTTACGTTCCGACTGGCGATACGGTCCGTACTTACCTGGCTTATCAATGCCTTCATCCCAGTCAATCCCAAGCCATTTCAAATTTCTAAGTTGGCTTTCCTCGCCGTCCCAGACGTTACGCTTTAAATCCGTATCCTCAATACGAATCACAAAGTCCCCATCATTATGTCTTGCAAATAAATAATTAAAAAGTGCCGTACGCGCATTCCCAATATGCAAAAAACCAGTTGGACTTGGCGCATACCGTACACGAACCTTCTTATTTTCAACCAAAACTATTCACTCCTTTTACTTTTCAAGCAGTACAACCGCTAAACTCGCTATTCCTTCGCCACGACCCGTAAAACCTAATTTTTCCGTCGTCGTCGCTTTCACATTCACATCTGACGGCGAAGCATCTAAAAGCTCCGCAACCCGTATTTTCATAGCATCCACATAAGGCGCCATTTTTGGCTTCTCAGCAATAATCGTACAATCTAAATTGGATAACTTGTATCCTTCCGCCTTAACCTCTTGCCACACTTTAAGCAAAAGCTCAGCCGAATCCGCATCCTTATAAGCCATATCCGTATCCGGGAAGAAATGCCCAATATCACGCCTAGCCACAGCACCAATAATCGCATCCGTCACCGTATGAAGCAACACATCCGCATCACTATGCCCAAGTAAGCCCTTCTCATATGGAATCTCAATCCCACCAATAATCAGCTTCCTACCCGCCACAAGCTGATGCACATCATAGCCCTGACCAATTCGAATCATCTAACATTCCCTCCCATCTCACCAAAAATCGCCTTCGCAAGCGGCATATCCTCAGGCGTTGTCAACTTAATGTTGTAATAACTACCTTCCACAACACTTATCGGGGCAGAAAGACGCTCAACAAGACTCGCTTCATCTGTTCCAAGAAAGCCTTCCGCGAACGCCTTCTCGTGCGCCTCTTTTAAAAGCGATGACTTAAAAGCTTGCGGCGTCTGAATTTGCCAAAGATTTTCCCGATCAACCGTCTCTCGAACTAGGCCAAGCGAAACACGTTTCACCGTATCTTTCACCTTCACCGCACAAATGCTAGCATCTTTTTCAGAAACTGCATCAAGCAACCGGTCCACAATATCAAGCGTCACAAAAGGTCTAGCACCATCATGGACAAGAACAATTTGCTCCGCGTCACATTTGGCTAACCCATTCCTGACACTATACTGCCGTTCAGTTCCCCCAGCCACAACTTCAACAAACGTATCAGCTAACTCAAGATTTCCAAGCGCCGCGCTCACCAAACCCGTTTCCTCCGCCTGACAAACAATTACAATATGACTACAGCGGCTATCAGCCAAAAACGGCTTTAAAGCATGCACAAAAATCGGCTCATCAAATAACTCTAGCCACATTTTATTTCGCTTGGCATTCATCCGTTTTCCTTGCCCAGCCGCTAAAAAAATCAGTTCATAGTTCATTCACACTAACTCCTGCCTAATATCCAAATATCAATTTGGTTTTGCAAAAATCATTCTTCCTGCCGACGTCTGAAGTACACTTGTAACCTCAACTTCAATCGTTTCATTCATAAATTTACGCCCGTCTTCCACAACAATCATCGTGCCATCATCTAAATACGCCACGCCTTGATTATGCTCCTTGCCATCTTTCACGACAAGAACTGTCATTTTTTCGCCTGGTAAAACAACCGGTTTAACCGCATTCGCCAAATCATTAATATTTAACACCGGTACATTCTGAAATTCGCAAACCTTATTCAAATTGTAATCATTCGTTACAACCGTGCCACCCATTATTTTAGCCAGCTTAACCAGTTTACTGTCCACTTCCGGAATTTCTTCAAAGTCGCCTTCATACATTTCAACTTTAATCTTATCTTCCTTCTGAATACGATTTAAAATATCCAGCCCACGGCGACCACGAGTCCGTTTTAACGTATCCGAGGAGTCAGCAATATGTTGCAGTTCTGCCAAAACAAACAGCGGTATCACAATCACGCCATTTAAAAATCCTGTCATTAAAATATCCGCGATGCGCCCATCAATTATAACACTCGTATCTAGAATTTTATAGTCCATCGAGTCGCTATTTTGAGTTTCTCTACCAGCCGAATCCGCCGCTTTCTTACGTACATTTTTCCCAGAAAACAGCGTCCCTAGCTCATTCCGCCGACTAATCCCCACACGAAAACCAAGGTAGCCCAAAACAAGCGTTAAAACGATCGGCACAACCGAATTGATAATTGGAATCCTTGTTTGACTGAACGCATTGCCTGCAAAAAATGCAATAACCAGCCCAATAATCAGGCCTAGTCCCCCGTATACAATGGTCACACTCGAAATCTTTGTTAATCTTTCCTCAAGCCAATTAAGTGCGGCTTCTATATATTTCACCGCCCAAAAAGTAATAAGATAAAATATAATTGCACCAACAAAAGCATTGGCATAAGGATTATTAAGCCATAAGTGGTCTGCCAAACCCATTTTCGCGTAAACGGCTGGCAAAATAAAAACACCCGCTGTACCACCAAGTAAAACAAAACAAGCTCTAATTACCCATTTCAGCATCTTTTTTCCTCCCTTCATTTCATATTTGTGCGTTGCTTCATACATCTTTCATTTTACACCATGAAACAGACAACCCGCAAATTTTCTCCTTAAAAGAAAGCTTAAGATTTCGGCAAGGCTTTCTTTAACGCTTCTGCAATCGTTTCAACTGCAATAATTGAAACACCACTCGGCATTTTAATTTCCAAACGGTTATTCGCTGGCACAAAAATGCGTTTAAATCCAAGCTTCGCCGCTTCCTTCACACGTTCCTCAATTCGTGCAACACGGCGCACTTCACCCGTAAGTCCAAGCTCCCCAATAAAGCAGTCCGTACTGTTTGTCGGACGATCATGATAGCTTGAAGCGATACTTACCGCAATAGCTAAATCTACAGCTGGCTCATCTAATTTAACGCCACCCGCCGCTTTTAAATACGCATCTTGATTTTGCAAAAGCAAACCAACTCGTTTTTCAAGAACCGCCATAATAAGTGACACTTTATTGTAATCAAGCCCCGTTGCCATTCGTTTCGCGTTCCCAAACATCGTTGGAGACACAAGTGCTTGAATTTCCACAAGAACCGGCCTTGTTCCCTCCATGGAAGCCACAACTGTAGAGCCAGAAGCATTCTCAAGCCGCTCCTCCAAAAACACTTCAGAAGGATTCTGAACCTCAACAAGCCCCACATCACGCATCTCAAAAATCCCAATTTCATTCGTAGAGCCAAACCGGTTTTTGACCGCGCGTAAAATTCGGTAAGCGTGATGACGTTCACCTTCAAAATAAAGCACCGTATCTACCATATGTTCAAGAAGTCTAGGCCCAGCTATTGCGCCTTCTTTCGTAACGTGCCCCACAATAAACACTGTAATATTTTGCAATTTCGCAACCCGCATTAATGCGGCCGTTGATTCTCTTACTTGTGACACGCTACCCGCCGCACTCGTAACATCCGGATGATACACCGTTTGAATGGAATCAATAATAACAAAATCCGGTTCAATAAAATTAATCGTTTCTTGAATGGCTTCCAAGTTCGTTTCCGCGTATACATATAAATTGTCGCCTGAAACATGGAGCCGTTCTGCACGAAGCTTCGTCTGCTTAACTGATTCCTCACCAGAAATATAAAGCACGCGTTTTCCAGCCAAAGTTAGTGCCGCCGAAACTTGCAAAAGAAGCGTTGATTTCCCAATTCCAGGGTCCCCGCCAACTAAAACCATCGAGCCAACGACCACACCGCCGCCAAGCACACGATTTAGCTCTGGCATATTCGTTTGCACGCGTTTCTCCAGTTCACTCACAACATCCGTAATTTTAGTCGCCTTAGACGCCTCACCCGTATGTGTAAACGTCTGTCTTGTCGCTTTCTTCGATGGTTCGAGCGCCTCCACCATTTGGTTCCATTCTCCGCAATTTGGGCATTTCCCCATCCATTTTGGCGACTCGTAACCACAAGAGCCACAGACAAATTTAGTTGTTCTTCTCGCTTTTGCCATAATTCTCACCCTCCACCTAATCCATTGTAACATAGAACAAACGAACGCATATTCTTTTTGGTGAAAAAAGTATTTTCAAGTTTGTGACACCTCAAAAAAAGGCTTTTCTCACGGATTCCCCGCGAAAAAAGCCTTTACGCCTTATTTTACTTTTGCTTTTTTAGCTGTTACCTTCTTCTTTTTAGCATCCTTTTTACGAACCTCAAACTCACCATCTTTTACGCCAATCTCAATTGTATCCCCAACCTGAACATTACCACGCAAAAGCTCTTCTGAAAGGCGGTCCTCGATACTTTTTTGAATCGCACGTTTTAACGGCCGCGCCCCGTATTCCGGATCATAGCCTTCCTTCGCAATCTTAGACTTCGCACCGTCTGTCAGTTTTACGTGGATGTCACGCTCCGCTAACCGGCTTGTAAGCTGCCCAGTTAACAGCGTTACAATTTGCTTCAATTCTTTTTCCGTTAGCGAATGGAAGACAATGGTTTCATCAATCCGATTAATAAACTCTGGGCGAAACGCCTTTTTAAGTTCCTGCAAGACCCGATGTTCCATCGCCTTATGGTCCTTCGTCACATCAGTAACGTTAAAGCCCATCGATTTATCCACTTTCATTTCTTGCGCTCCAATATTGGAAGTCATAATGATAACCGTATTACGAAAATCAACAACTCTACCTTTCGAATCTGTTAAACGACCATCATCCAAAACTTGCAATAACATATTGAACACATCTGGATGCGCTTTTTCAATTTCATCTAAAAGAACAACAGAATACGGTTTTTGACGAACTTTTTCCGTCAATTGTCCGCCTTCCTCATAGCCGACATAGCCAGGCGGTGCCCCAACTAATCGTGCCGTCGAGAATTTCTCCATGTATTCCGACATATCCACGCGAATCATCGCATCCTCATCACCAAACATCGATTCAGCAAGCGCGCGTGCTAATTCCGTCTTCCCAACCCCAGTCGGACCTAGGAAAATAAATGACCCAATTGGGCGTTTCGGATCTTTTAACCCTGCACGAGCACGTCTAACCGCAAGTGACACAGCTTTAACCGCTTCGTCTTGCCCAATCACACGTTCGTGCAGTAATTTTTCCATGTTTAGCAGCTTATCTGTTTCCGTTTCCGCTAGTTTCATAACCGGAATTCCAGTCCAGCTCGCTACAACTTCCGCCACCACATCTTCTGTTACTTGACTGTTATCTCGGCCTTGTTTTTCCTTCCAACTAAGCTTTTCTTCTTCCAAAGCTTTCCGAAGTTTATGCTCACGGTCGCGGAATGATGCCGCTTTTTCAAACTCTTGACCTTGGACAGCGGCGTCTTTCTCCTTCTTCAGCTCCGCAAGTTCAAGCTCCATCTCTTTCAAATCAGAAGGTGTCGTATACGCTTTTAAACGCACTTTCGAACCTGCTTCATCAATCACGTCAATTGCCTTATCCGGCAAGAAACGGTCGGAAATATAGCGATCCGACAAGCGAACAGCCGCATCAAGCGCCTCATCCGTAATTGCCACACGGTGGTGTGCCTCATAACGGTCCCGCAAGCCGTGTAAAATTTGAATCGATTCTTCAACACTCGGCTCATCCACTTTAATCGGTTGGAAACGTCTTTCAAGTGCCGCATCCTTTTCAATATATTTACGATACTCATCAAGTGTCGTCGCCCCAATACATTGGAGCTCCCCACGAGCAAGAGGTGGCTTCAAAATGTTCGAAGCATCAATCGCGCCTTCCGCTCCACCAGCACCAATCAGTGTGTGCAACTCATCAATGAATAAAATCACATTGCCAGCTTGACGAATCTCATCCATCACTTTTTTCAAACGATCTTCAAACTCACCACGATATTTCGTACCCGCAACAACAGTCCCCATATCAAGCGTCATCACACGCTTTCCGCGAAGTGTTTCCGGAACTTCATTTCGCACAATTTGCTGCGCCAACCCCTCAGCAATCGCTGTTTTACCAACCCCCGGCTCTCCAATTAAAACGGGGTTATTCTTTGTCCGTCTTGATAATACTTCAATCACACGCTGAATTTCCTTCGCGCGACCAATAACCGGATCCAAGTTCTCTTCCCGGGCAATCACTGTTAAATCACGCGCCAAGCTATCAAGTGTCGGCGTCGCCTGTGTATTCGTCTGCCGTCCAGACGCCGCACTATCCCCGCCGCCTAAAAGTTGCAAGACTTGCTGACGCGCTTTATTCAAACTCACACCTAAATTGCTAAGTACACGCGCCGCAACGCCCTCACCTTCACGAATTAAACCAAGTAAAATATGTTCTGTTCCTACATAAGTGTGTCCAAGTTTGCGCGCTTCATCCATCGATAATTCGATAACCTTTTTAGCACGCGGTGTATATTGAATGGTCGTCACTGTTTTTTCACCTTGACCAATTAAACCTTCTACTTCTTGTTGAACCTTTTCAGCACTAATGCCTAGTTCATATAACGCTTTCGCAGCAATACCTTCACCTTCACGAACAAGCCCAAGCAAAATATGCTCAGTGCCTAAATTGTTATGATTTAGACGCATAGCTTCTTCTTGTGACAAAGCAAGTACTTTTTGTGCTCTTTGTGTAAACCGGCCAAACATCATATCGTTTTCCTCCTTAAGGCACTTCCCGTTAGACGTCTTGCAAAATGTCACGAATAACAGAAGCACGAATAACTTTTTCTTCTAACTCTAACATATCTTGCCCTGCAGCCCTTCGTAAGAAAGCTGGTTGGGAAAATAGTATCAATTCATTTATCTTTTGGCGAGTAATATGCTCAAAAATACCAAGCTCCATACCTAAATGCAAATCAGAAATGGCGCTCGCACTTTCCAGCATGGTAAGCATACGCGCATTTTTCAACAAACCAAAAGATCTAAAAATACGGTCTTCCAGTGTAATATGGAATTTCTGCTTCAAATGAGTCCTGCTCACACGCTCCTGCATAATGACCTGCTCCATCATCTGCGTCAAATCCATCACAATTTCTTCTTCCGTTTTACCAAGTGTCACCTGATTCGAAATCTGAAAAATGTGCCCGAGAGAGCCACTACCTTCCCCGTATATTCCTCTTACCACAAAACCAACACTTCTAATCGCTTCCGCCATTTTCCCAAATCGCTTCGTCAAAACAAGTCCCGGCAAATGCACCATAACCGAAGCACGCAGCCCAGTACCAACATTTGTCACACAACTGGTTAAAAACCCAAGTTCCGGATTAAACGCAAAGGGCACCACGTCCTCCACTTCGGATTCAATACGCATAGCCCGTTCAAGAGCATCAAAAAGCCTAAGCCCCGGTTCCATACATTGAATTCGCAAATGGTCCTCCTCATTTATCATCACACTTGTATTTTCCGCTTCATTTATGAAAACCGCGCCTAGTTTACTCTTGTTCATCAAATACGGACTAATCAAATGTTTTTCAACAAGCAGCGCCCGTTCCAAAAGCGACAAGTCCGCCATTTTAAAAAGCGCATAATCATCATCTAAAACACCAGCAACCTGTGATATAAGCGCCTCACTTTCAAACGCAGCAGGAAATTTCTCCTCCGCCAAATTGCGAGCAATTCGAATTCGCGAACTCATCACAACATCCGAATCATCCCCATCCAAGTCAAGCCAAGAACTCAGAACCGGCAAAAGTATCTTATTCGCTTTCCCCATTCAAATTCTCCCTCCTCGACTTCAAATCTCGAATCTGATCCCGCAGCCTAGCAGCCTCCTCAAACCGTTCCATCTCAACCATCTTCTGGAGCTGCTCAGAAAGTTCAGATAGCACAACCGCCGTATCCATCTCCTCCTGAAAAATCTTCGGAACCTTCCCAATATGCCGTACATGCCCATTTTGCACCCGTCTCAAAGTCGGAGCCAACTGTTCCGCAAAACTCTCATAGCATTCCGCACAACCAAGACGTTTCGACTCCTGAAAAGCCGCATACTCCAAACCACAATGCGCACAATGCTTAGAAGCAACTTCCTCCAGTAGGGATAAAAACTCTAACGCAAGATCATTAATAGTATCCAACTGCCCCATTTCACCTTCAATCGCACAGTCTTCACACAAGTAATACACACTCATCGTCCCATCAGCATGCAACTCCTGAATTCGCGTAACCGCCTCATTCTTGCCACACTTCTCACATAGCATTCAACATCCGCCCCAATCAATCGTATTTTAACGCCACTAGCATCGCTTCCAAAATACGACTCCGTAAAATATCCCGATCTGGTAGTGGAATAATTAAAACCTCGCGATCAAGAGCAGCAACCATCATACGCGCTTCTTTTTTCGTCACAACATCCTCTTCCAACAGCCGTAAAATGACATCCTCCGAAAAAGCCTGTGACACCTTCTTATCTCGAAGCATCCCGATAATCGCATCCAAAAGCTGCACCTTATCATTCATCCGAACCTTAATAATCCGAATATAACCGCCTCCGCCACGTTTGCTTTCAACAATATAGCCACGTTCCATCGTAAAACGCGTATTTATAACATAATTAATTTGCGAAGGAACACATTCAAATTTACTCGCAATTTCACTCCGCTTAATCTCCACAGCTTCATTCGATTCTAAAACTTGCTTCAAGTAGGCCTCAATAATATCAGAAATATTTCTCATCCGAATACTCCTTCCCAGCCGTCCAAATTGACTTTGACTATAATTGACTTTAATTATACACGAAAAATGCCCCTTCTAGCAAGCTCCACGCCCAAATAAGTTTACAAACAAAAAGCACTTGGAATATAATTCCAAGTGCTTCCAAATTGCCCGGCAGCGACCTACTCTCACAGGGGGAAGCCCCCAACTACCATCGGCGCAGAGAAGCTTAACTACCGTGTTCGGGATGGGAACGGGTGTGACCTTCTCGCCATAACTACCAGACAATGAAA
>NZ_FYBS01000005.1:0-210475 GCF_900186185.1 Listeria sp. ILCC797 | reverse complement strand
ACCAATAATGGAAATCGCTATTTTTTTCCCGTTCATGGTTACACCCCTTTTCTCTATTTATATAAAAAACACCTCTTATAGTATACAACAAGAAACTCTCTTTTAAAATTAAAACCCCCAATTTTGTTGGTCTTACTCTTCCTCCCACACTAGCCGTTCTTGTGTTTGTAGCGTTATAACAACCTCCCTCTTACGTACGCTTTTGCCATAAGGTCGCGCAATTCAGGCAGGGCATTCTAATTGAAACTCATCTCCAGTTTATGTATTTTTCTTACAATTTTAATAGAGCATGTTACTTTTCTTACTGCCTATGTAGATTTTGTGAGCTTTTTAAAAAAAGGACATAAAAGAAAAATAGATAGACAAAAATCCAGTAATAATGCCATCTTTAAAAAATGAGCTTTACTGGATTTTTGCTTACTTTTATTTATTTTTCTAATCTTTCGATACCGTTTTATATTTCTTACCTGGCCAAAATGCCCATCTGCCAAACAGTGTTGTAACTGCTGGAACGAGTAGCGGCCGAACTAAAAATGTATCTAGTAATATACCAATAGCTGTAATGAGTCCAAATTGGACGAGCAGATTAATTGGCAACGTTGTTAAAACTAAAAAGGTTGCGGCTAAAATGACACCTGCAGATGTAATAACCCCGCCTGTTTGGTGTACGCCTTCTTGAACCGCTTTTCGTAGCGGCCATTTTTCTGCGTTTTTCCAAATACTTGAAATCATAAAGATATTGTAGTCCTCTCCTAGCGCCACAATAAATACGAACGCATAAAGCGGTATGAGCCCTGAAATGGCTGTTACACCAAAACCGTGATGCAAAATGAGCCAGCCTAATCCAATTGCCGCCGCATACGAGATTAAAACAGACAAGACAAGATAAATAGTCGCTGTAATCGAACGCAAATACGTCAATAGCAAGATGCTTATAAGCGCAATGACAAGCGGAATAATCACTTTTTCATCATGTTCCGTCACAGCGCGGCTATCATACTGGGCAGCCGTTTGACCAGCAACATACGCTTTCGCTGAATCATCACTTGCCACTTGTTTGATTTTTGGAATTAAATCCATCGCTTCATTGCTGTAAGGATTCATATCGAGTACGACATCATATTTCACCACACTCGAATTCTCTCTACTTTTTTCAGGCAAACTAACAGATTGAACGCCTTTTATGTTCTCTAAATCCTTCCTGAGCCCTTCAGATGGGTTTTCAGCAAGCACCTCGACTTTAGCTAAATACCCCGCCCCGTAATGATCACTTATTAGCTTAAACCCTTCACGTGATGGCATATCTTCTGGAAAAGTTGAGAGTGTGTCATACGTATAGGAAACATTGGTCGTTTGAATGGCTGCTCCCCCAAGTAGAAGCAGTGCGACAATAGTGACAATAATTGGATGTTTCGTGGCAAGTTTCCCAACACGATTCCAAAATTGGTTTTCGCTTTTATGTTTTTTATTCGGATGCGGGATAAAAGGCCAAAATGAAACGCGGCCAAATAGCCCAAGAAGCGCCGGAACTAGCGTTAGCGATGAAAGTAGCATAATCAAAATGGCAAGGCTAAACGGAATCGCAAAGTTGTGAAATGAACCGTACTGTGCAGCAAGTAGCATTAAGAGTGCCACCATGACGGTAAGTCCGCTTAATAAAATAGCGCCCGACGTCCCACTAAACGCTGTTCGGAAAGCTTTGAAGCGGTTTTCCTCATGACGTAAAACAGAGCGATAACGTGTAATGAGGAACAAACAATAGTCGGTCCCGGCTCCAAACAAGAGCACGGTCATAATGGAAAGCCCTTGCGAACCATACGTGATGAAACCATGTTCGCCTAGAAAACCGAGTAGTGGCGTAATCATCAAGTAAGCAAATCCGACCGCAATAAGCGGAATAAGCGCTAAAATCGGCGAACGATAGATGACAAGTAAAATAATTAAAACTATGAGCACCGTTGCAATAAGTAGTGAAACATCGGCATCTTGGAATAGCCCTGTCGCATCAACGCTAATACCTGCTGGCCCTGTAGTCCGCGCAACTAGCTCATCTTTACTCGATATTTTTTGGCTAAAAGGGTTCTCGCCTAGTACCCCTTCCGCACGCGTTTTTATTTCATTCATCCCCGTTTTAAGTTCATCTGCTGTGGCAGACTCGTCCATCAAGATAGTTTGAATGAAAGTCGTTTGGTCTTTTGAAAGTTGCTGTTTTAGGACAATTGGTGGCAGTTTCTCAAGTGGAATCGTGGCTTCCTGATGCGCCACTGGTGTTTTTGTAAGCGACGCATTAATGGCTTGAATGCTCGCTAAGTCCTCATTTGTCAAACCTTCTGCACGATACCAAGTAATCAGAAGCGGCGTTCCCGCCTGACCACCAAAATATTCTTTTACTTTGTTGTCCGCTACAACAGATGGCTCGCTACTTGGAAGGTCGCTTGCCGCATCATCTTTATATTCATCCGCACTCGGCAAGAAAAGCTGCAACAAAATCACAGCAAGTATCCAAATGGAAAGCGTCACAAAACGCCCTTTCTTTCCCCCAACACCATCAGCCATTTTTTCCAAAAAGTGACTCATATCTTTTCCCCCTTCGTTTATCAGTCGATAAATAGATTAGCATACTTTCACTTATCAATCGATAAATATGCTTCGATAAAAAAAAGATATTAAATTATACCTCTTTTTTACATAGCCCAAACAAAATAAAATTAATCGTTTCTTTCACACGAACATCCGTCGGTTCAGCACTTTCAAACTTGCTCATTTGCGAGAAAAGTGGACTTATCGCTGAAAGGAAAAAACGAGCAGCGCGTTCTGCAGAAATAGGTTCACGAATTTCCGCACGAGCTTCTAATTGCTTAAAAACATGCTCAAATGGACGCAAATACGTATCACGCCAAAGCGTATAAAGTAAAAATTGATTTTCTTCTTTTAATTCATTCAAAATATCATGAATCATTAGTAAAATATTGGTCGGGTGTTTATCAATTAGCATGATAACCATCTCATTTAGCGCATCCACCGGCGCTAAATTTTTCCGAATTAACTCGCTCATGTCAGCTTGAATGCTCGTCGTAAGCTCCTTCACAACCTCAAGATAGAGCATCTCCTTATCTTTAAAATGGTGATAAAGTGCCGGCTGCGTAATTCCAGCGATGACAGCAATTTCACGCGTTGACACGCTCCGATATCCTTTTTCCATAAATAAATCTCGGCCAGCATCTAAAATTTTCTTGCGCGTAATTAAAAATTCTTCTGCTCGACTTCTCTTCACCATGTCAAACGCTCCTTTTCCTCAACATGGTTTCATTTTATCATAAACAAACAAGATTTTCCCACCCTTCTTTTAGATTAAAACTGACATCGCTTTCCTAAAAAAACATTCTTCCCTCCTAAAATTCATTCCAAAAATCCGAATTGAAATCGCTAAATGTAAGATAATCTAACAAAATTCATAGAATTCATAAATAATTCTTGCAATTAAAATTTATTTATGTATTATAGTGGCATAAAGAAATTAATCAATGTTAGTTTATCTAACATTAAAGGAGAGTTGAATATGGAATCTGTCTTTATGTTTTTTTGTACATTGTTAGTTTGGCTTATGACACCAGGAATTGCATTATTTTATGGTGGCATGGTACGTCGAAAAAATGTTTTAAGTACAGCGATGTATAGTTTTGCTTCGATGGCCGTCATCTCGATTTTGTGGGTTGTTGTAGGTTATTCGCTCGCCTTCGCACCAAATAATGGCTTCATTGGCAGCTTTGACTGGAGCTTTTTAAACCAAGTTGGTTTCGCACCGAATGAATTATACAGCGATGCTATTCCCCATCTGCTCTTTATGATGTTTCAAATGACATTCGCTGTTTTAACAGTCGCTATCATATCTGGCGCTTTCGCAGAACGAATGAATTTTGCCGCCTATCTTGTTTTCATTATCCTTTGGTCACTCCTCGTCTACGCCCCTGTCGCACATTGGGTTTGGGGTGACGGCGGTTTCCTTCGCAATCTAGGCGCGCTTGATTTTGCTGGTGGTAATGTCGTTCACATTAGCTCCGGTATAACAGGTCTTGTACTCGCCATCATGCTCGGACGAAGAAAGGAAGTCGATACGGCTTCACCACACAATCTTCCCCTTGCTTTAATCGGGGGAATCTTCGTTTGGTTTGGTTGGTACGGTTTCAATGTCGGCAGTGCGCTCACAATTGATAACGTCGCAATGGCGGCATTTGTCAACACAAACACAGCGGCTGCGGCCGGCATTATCGGCTGGTGCCTTGTCGAGTGGCTAACGAATAAGCGTCCCACTATGCTTGGAACAATTTCAGGCGCTATCGCGGGTCTTGTATCCATCACTCCCGCCGCTGGTTTTGTCACCGTTCCTGCTTCCATGCTCATCGGCCTTCTTGGCGGCGCGCTTTGTTTCTGGGGTGTCTACTGGCTAAAAGGAAAAGTCAAATATGATGATGCTCTAGATGCATTTGGCCTTCACGGAATCGGTGGCATCTGGGGCGGTATCGCAACCGGCTTGTTCGCCACAACTAAAATCAATGAGGCAGGAGCCGACGGTTTATTTTATGGAAATCCGGCGTTATTATTTAAACAACTGGCAGCCATTTCCATAACCGTTGTCTTCGTCGCAATCGCAACCATCATCATCGTTGTACTTATCAAACTCGTCCTCCCGCTTCGTGTTAGCGAAGAACAAGAATACAAAGGCCTAGATTTGACACTTCACGGCGAAAAAGCTTATCAGGATTAAAAGGAGGTTTTACAATGGCAAATTTAACAAAAATTGAGATTATTACGCGCCCCAACCGATTTGCAGCCTTCCAAAAAGAATTGGCTAAAATCGGCGTTAGCGGTTTAACTGTAACAAAAGCACTCGGCACAGGTCTTGAAAAAGGCTTCATCGAATTGTACCGCGGCAAAAAGAAAGAAAATAATATTCATGAACGCATGAAAATTGAAATCGTCGTAAGTACTGTTCCTGTAGAAGACGTTTTACGCGTCGTCGAAAATACACTCCGAACTGGAGAACCAGGCGATGGGAAAGTTTTTATTTATCCGCTTAGCGAAGTGATTAAAATTAGCACAAGCGAAACTGGAACCCAAGCACTTCAAGATTCACCTACTGAAAATTAAAATTAACCAAATAAATGCCTCCTTTTCTAAAAAAATCATGAGAAATTGTCTTTTCCCCTTTACTATGGGCGGAATACAGCTATAATTGATAGTGAGATGTATTTAGATTGGAGGCGCGAGCTCATTTTATGCGTAAGATTCCCATTTTCACTATAATTGCTGTTTTGCTAATTGGTGGCGGATATTTCTACTATCAACACATGAGCACAAGAGTTGATATTACGTTTAATTTTACACCAACCAAAAAATCAGCAGATCATACTGTTAGCGGCACAATTGACGGCGCGGGTACTGAAGAAGTTACTATCCCGCTCTCTGAAGAAATGTGGAAGACCGTTAAAAAGGGCAGTCGTTATAACGTAGAAGCGACATTCTATAATAAAAATAAAGTCAGTAAAGAAGTAGCTAAAAATTTACAAGGTCCTTTCTGGGAAAACGAGGCCAATCAAGGTCTACTTGTAAATAAAGTTAAAGTCGATAATATGGAAGCCATTACGACTGGATTTTAAAAAAGTGGTGCGAAGCTAAAAACTTCACACCACTTTTTTTATTTATTTGATGACTTCCGTTTTTTTCGGTACAGATGGACAAGAACGAAAAATAAAATAATAATTGGAACGTAAATCACAAGTATTGGAATGAACGCTGTAAAAGTTGTCATTGTTGTTTTTCTCCTCCATTGTTATGGTTCTTATTCTTTTTCAGGAACAGTCAAACCTAACTCCTCTAATTGTGCTTTGCTTACTTCACCAGGCGCGTTTGTTAGTGGGTCAACTGCACTTCCTGTTTTAGGGAACGCAATTGTGTCGCGCAAATTGTTTTTTCCAGCTAAAATCATCACAATGCGGTCGAGTCCTAGCGCGATACCGCCGTGAGGTGGCGTGCCGTAGTCAAGCGCATCCATGAGGAAGCCGAACTGTTCTTCTGCTGCTTCGTCCGTAAAGCCGAGCGCGCGGAACATTTTTTGCTGTACTTCTTTTTGATAGATACGAAGCGAGCCGCCGCCAATTTCATAGCCGTTTAGCACAATATCATAGGCTTCCGCCATCGCCTCTCCTGGCTTTTCTTCCAAAAGAGGAATGTCTTCTGCTCTTGGTAAAGTGAACGGATGATGTGCAGAAACGTAGCGTTTTGCTTCTTCATCGTACTCAAATAGTGGCCAATCTGTTACCCATAAGAAAGCGAATTTGCTTTCGTCAATCAGTTCCAGCTCTTTCCCAAGTTTTGAGCGGAGTGCCCCAAGAGAAGCCGCAACTACTTCGCTTGTATCTGCTGCAAAAAGGAGTAAGTCGCCAGCTTCTGCATCAAGTGCTGCGCGTAATTCAGCCTGCTTTGCTTCGTCAAAGAACTTCGCAATTGGACCTTTTAACTCGCCTTCTTCAACTTTAAGCCATGCCAGTCCTTTCGCGCCGTAAGTGCCGACAAATTCACCTAGCGCATCAATTTCTTTACGCGAGTATTTATCAGCCGCTCCTTTTGCGTTAATTGCTTTAACAACGCCGCGAGCTTCAATTGCAGACGTGAACACTTTGAATGCCACATCGCTTACAAGAGCTGAAATATCGATTAGCTCTAGGCCAAAGCGTACATCTGGTTTATCGCTACCAAAACGTGACATCGCTTCACTGTAGGTCATGCGCGGAAATGGTGCACTGATTTCAATCCCCTTCGCTTCCCGTACAACGTTTACGAGCATTTCTTCGGTCATGCCCTGAATTTCTTCTTTGGATAAAAAGCTAGTTTCAAGGTCGACTTGAGTGAATTCAGGTTGCCGGTCGCCTCTTAAATCTTCGTCGCGGAAACAACGAACAATTTGGTAATACTTGTCAAATCCAGCTGTCATTAAAAGCTGTTTCAAGATTTGCGGTGATTGCGGTAGCGCATAGAAATTCCCCGGATAAACGCGGCTTGGAACTAAATAATCACGCGCCCCCTCAGGCGTGCTTTTCGTTAAATACGGTGTTTCAATATCATAAAAACCAAGTTTGTTTAATGTTTCGCGGAAAACGCGCGTCACCGTGTGGCGCATTTTAAATGTTTCTGCCATTTCGTTGCGGCGCAAATCAAGATAGCGATATTTTAAACGTAGCTCATCGGAAACATTGATGCCGTCTTCAATGTAAAATGGTGGCGTTTTGGAACGATTTAAAATCGTCACGCTTGATGCCACAATTTCTACTTTCCCAGTTGCAATTTTAGTATTGATAACCGCCTCATCACGCGCGGCCACTTTTCCTTTTACGGTAATGACAAACTCTGAACGAATGGATTCCGCAATACGAAGCGCCTCTTCGGAAAACTCCGGGTTAAAGACGACTTGGACAATTCCTTCGCGGTCACGCATATCGATAAAGATAAGCCCACCTAAATCACGACGTTTTTGTACCCAACCGTGTAATACGACTTCTTGACCAATGAATTTTTCTGTTATTTCTCCGCAATATGCTGTTCTCTTTTCCACGTTTTTTCCTCCTTAGGATTTCGTTAAACGGCTTATAAGTTCCTCAGCTGAAACTGAAATTTGTTCACCCGTTTCCATATTTTTAAGCGGGTATTCACCCGATGCAAGCTCTTCTTCTCCGATGATAACCGTATATTTTGCTTCTTTGCGATTCGCATCTTTCATTTGCGCTTTAAATTTGCGCTTTTGGTAATCTTTATCAGCACTTATACCAGCATTTCGCAACTGATTCACGATTTTAACTGCTTCAAGTTCTGCTTCCTCGCTCGCTACAATGACATAACAAGCAAGTTCCTTATCTTTTGGAATTTCAATTTCTGCCGCCTGAAGCGCAAGAAGCACACGTTCAACGCCCATACCAAAACCAATTCCCGGAGTATCTGGACCATCAAATTCTTGCACAAGTCCGTGATAGCGACCGCCGCCACAAAGTGTCGTTTTAGCCCCAAAACCTTCCTCATCACTCATAATTTCAAACGTCGTATGATTATAGTAATCAAGCCCGCGGACAAGCGTTGGATCCACTACAAACGGAATGTCAATTGCCTCTAAAAACCCTTTTACTTGGCTAAAATAGAGACGGGAATCTTCATTTAGAAAATCTAAAATAGATGGCGCCGTTGCCACAAGTGGATGTGCGTGGTCCGTCTTGCAATCCAAAATACGAAGTGGATTTTTATGCAATCGATTTTGACAATCCGAACAAAACTCGTCAATGCGCGGTTCGAAATGCGCAATCAGAGCATCCCGATGTTTCAACCTGCTTTCTTTATCCCCTAGACTGTTAATCGTTAGCGAAATATTTTTAAGACCAATGGATTTATAAAAATTCATCGCAAGCGCAATGACTTCCGCATCAATCGCAGGATCCGCACTCCCAATTGCCTCCACGCCAATTTGTGTGAATTGACGCTGCCGCCCGCCTTGTGGCCGCTCATAACGGAACATCGGTCCATTATAGTATAGCTTCACTGGTTGATTGACATCACCGAACATTTTATGTTCAACAAACGCGCGTACAACCGAAGCAGTTCCTTCCGGACGCAGTGTTAAACTCCGATTTTTTTTATCATGAAATGTGTACATTTCTTTTGAAACAATATCCGTTGAATCTCCGACACCACGTTCAAATAACTCCGTGTGCTCAAAAATTGGAGTACGAATTTCTTCATAACGGTAGTTTTCACAGATTTCGCGAAATTTATCTTCAAGAAAATGCCATTTTTGTACCTCTTCAGGTAAAATATCTCGCGTGCCTCGTGGTAATTGAATTTTCATCACATTTCCTCCTTTTTTGAATATAAAAAAATCCCTCGTCACTTGTCCGAAAACAAGGGACGAGAGATGTAGATTCACCCGTGGTACCACCCTAATTGGAATTTTTGAAATTCCCACTCTTCCGTTAACGCCGGACTACGTTTCGACCTACTCGTTTTCGATCAAAACCTCGGAAGTGTCTTTCCAAAAAGTTTCACCATGAATTTCTCTCAGCAAATGAAATTCTCTCTTTTATGGGAGTGATTCTTTGTACTTTTCTTCGTCATCAGTTTAAATATGAATTATTTCTAGGTTACTAAAAAAAACGACTAAAGTCAATTAGCTAAAAGAAAAACTGTAAAATTATATCAAATAACATTCAGTAGTGCGTAAAATTGTTTTCTTTTTTCAAAAAATTATGGTTAATAGTTCCATGAAAGCTTAATTTGTGGTACCATTTTAATGACCTGAAGAAGTTTTTATAAAGGTGGTGTAGCAATTTCGTGAAGAATAAATTTTTATTTATCACCGTTTTATCGGCGTTACTCATTGCAGCGGGGGTTATTACAACGATTGCGATGGCGAATGCAAATGCCGTTCGCGTTCAGGCGGAAGTTTTAAACGTGCGAAACGGTCCAGGTCTTGCTTATGACGTAACAAGTCAAGTCCGTAAAGGTGACGTGCTTCGCGTCATTGGAGAAGAAAATAAATGGTATAAAGTTCGTTTAGATAACGGAAATAGCGGTTGGGTAGCCAGCTGGCTCGTTGAAAACACAGATGTGAGCGCTGCAAGTAATAGTATGGCGATCGTAAGTTCTGAAAACGGCTTAAATGTCCGGTCCAAACCGTCAACTGATAGCACAGTTTTAGGCATATTAAATACAGGTGATCAAATCAATGTTGTGAGTGAACAAAACGGCTGGGCTCAAATTCAATATAAAGGGCAAAACGCTTGGGTAAATGCGAGTTACATAACAATTCGTGAATCAACGACAAAAGTTGACCAAAATAATTTGCAAAGTTTAACGATTCGTGATGACTCTACAAATATTCGAAGCAAGCCTGATTTAAGCGGTGAAGTGATTGAAAAAGCAAACTCTGGTCATGCTTACGGAATTCAAGGTGTCCAAGGTGACTGGTATCAAGTTCAAACAGCTGATGGACAAACTGGTTATGTAGCAAACTGGGTTGTCGATGTAGGAAATGAAAATGAAAAACCCGCTAAATCAAAAACGACGAAACTTTCTGAAGCAACTATCGTCCTTGATCCAGGCCACGGTGGAAACGATCCCGGTGCAAAAGGTGAAAATGGAACCATAGAAAAGAAAGCAACGTTAAAAACAGCAAATGCCATTAAAGCTCGACTAGAGCAAGCTGGCGCAAAAGTGATTATGACGCGTGACCACGATGAATATATTTCATTACGTCAGCGTACAAAAGTAGCTTCGAAAAACAATGCTGATGCATTTGTCAGCTTGCATTTTGATAGCCTTGAAAACAACGACGAAAGCGTAAGCGGCCAAACTACTTACTATTATGATAGCAGTGATAAAGGGCTCGCAAAAAGCATTAATAAGAGTCTTGGCAATACCCTTCCAACAACAAATCGCGGTGCTCGTGTTGGCGACTTTTACGTTGTACGCGAAAACTCGCAACCTGCTGTTTTATTAGAACTTGGCTATTTAAGTTCAAAAACTGACGAAGCCAACATCAATTCTAATTCATACCGCACAAAAATTGCTGAAGGCGTAACAGAAGGACTCGCAAACTATTTCGCAAACTAAAAAAACCGGAAAGTAAGTGTTAAGCTTACTTTCCGGTTTTTCTATTTCATTAAATCAGCTGAATCAAGCAAAATCGTGACTGGCCCGTCATTAACAAGCGAAACTTTCATATCCGCTCCGAAAACCCCGGCGTCTACACCTAAACCAGCTTTTTCCAACTCTTTATTAAATCGATTATAAAGCTTTTCCGCTTCCGCACCCGGTGCCGAGTCCGTGAAACTTGGTCGGCGCCCTTTTCTTGCGTCTGCATAAAGTGTGAACTGCGATACGCTAAGCACGTTTCCCGAAACCTCTTGAATGGATAAATTCATTTTCTGGTTTTCATCTTCGAAAACACGGAGATTTGCAATTTTTTGTACTAAAACATCAATTTCTCGTTCTGTATCCGTATGAGTAAAACCAACAAGAAGCAAGAATCCTTGTGGAATTTCCGCAATAATTTCATCATCTATCGTCACACTTGCACTTGTAACCCTTTGAAGCACAACACGCATAGCCAATCATCCTCCCTAGCTCATCAATCGTCTTACCGTATAAACATCTGGAATTTGTTTAATTTTATCTACAACGCGCTGTAAATGATTAATATTATGAATTTGCAAAGTTAATACGAGCGTTGCCATTTTATTATTATCAACTTTCGCATTCACGCCATTAATGTTTGAAGTCAAACTATTAATTACTTGCAAAATATCATTCAATAAGCCATTGCGATTATAACCATAAATTTCAATATCCACATTATAATCATTTTTCGCCTGAAAATCTGCATCTTCCCACTCTACGCCGATGAGCCGCTCACTTTCGATGAACTGCACATTCGGACAATCCGAACGGTGAATCGAAATCCCGCGCCCCTTCGTAATATAGCCCACAATTTCATCGCCCGGAACAGGGTTACAACATCTGGACAAACGAATAAGCAGATTGCCAACACCTTGAACAACTACACCCGCATTATGCTTGATTTTAAGCTTCTCGTTATTGGCCTCCGCATTGCTATTCCGCGCTTCCGCTTGCGAAAGCAATTTTTCCGTTTGCTCCTCTTGGTCGCGCTCCTTCCGCTCTTTCTCCGTCAAACGATTCGCCACTTGAAGCGCCGTAATCCCGTTATATCCAACAGCAGCAAACAAATCATCTTCATGGGAAAAATTCAGCTTCTCAAGGAGACGTTTGAGATTTTCGTTCGTCATAATCTTTTTAGGTTCAAAATCCATTTGCCGAAGTTCTTTTTCAACCAAATCCCGGCCTTTTTCGACATTTTCTTCTTTCGCTTGCCGTTTGAAGAATTGACGGATTTTATTTCGCGCCTGCGACGTCTGCACGAGTTTTAACCAGTCACGACTTGGCCCGTAGGAATGCTTCGACGTTAAAATATCGATAATATCCCCAGTCTTCAGCTTATAATCGAGTGTGACAATTTTGCCATTCACTTTCGCGCCAATCGTTTTATTCCCAATTTCCGTATGAATTCGGTATGCGAAATCAAGTGGAACCGAGCCGTTTGGTAGCTCGTAAACATCGCCTTTCGGTGTAAACACATACACAACGTCCGCAAATAAATCTAATTTTAACGATTCCATAAACTCTTCCGCATTATCAGACTCATTTTGGTACTCCAAAATTTCACGGAACCAAGTCATTTTATTATCAAATGACGTTTTCGAGTTAACGACTTTTCCTTCTTTATACGCCCAGTGCGCGGCAACCCCGTATTCTGCAATTTGGTGCATCTCATGCGTCCGAATTTGCACTTCAAGCGGTTCGCCTTGCGGTCCAATAACCGTCGTATGCAGCGACTGATACATATTCGATTTCGGCATCGCAATATAATCCTTAAAACGTCCCGGCATCGGTTTCCAGCGCGTATGAATGACGCCCAGTACCGCATAACAATCTTTAATGCTACTAACTAGAATCCGTACCGCCAATAAATCATAAATTTCGTTAAATTGCTTATGCTGTTCCGACATTTTGCGATAAATCGAATAAATATGTTTCGGCCTACCAGAAATATCCGCCTGAATATTTAATTCATCCAAGTTGTCTGAAACGCCGTCAATCACATCTTGCAAATAGCGCTCACGCGCACCGCGTTTTTGTTTCATCAAATGTACAATGCGGTAGTATTGTTGCGGATTCAAATAGCGTAATGCTGTATCTTCAAGTTCCCATTTCACGCGGCTAATCCCAAGTCGATGAGCAAGCGGTGCGAAAATTTCAAGTGTTTCCGTCGAAATCCGGCGCTGTTTTTCTACCGGAAGATGTTTTAAAGTACGCATATTATGCAGTCGGTCTGCTAACTTGATCAAAATAACTCGAATATCTTGCGCCATCGCAATGAACATTTTCCGATGATTTTCAGCTTGCTGTTCCTCATGCGATTTATATTTAATTTTCCCAAGTTTTGTAACGCCGTCCACAAGCATCGCCACTTCAGCATTAAACGTTTCTGTTAAATCCTCAAGTGTCACATCCGTATCTTCGACAACATCGTGTAAAAAACCTGCCGCTACCGTTTCAGGGTCCATTCTTAGCTCAACAAGAATTCCTGCTACTTGAATTGGATGAATAATATATGGCTCTCCCGATTTTCTAAACTGTTCACTATGTGCATCTCGCGCATATTCATAAGCCTTTTTCACAATTTCCAGATGCGTTTCATTCATATAATTCGAAGCCATTTCGATGACTTGCTCTGCTGTCAAATTTTGCTCTTTCGCCATTTTATCCACCCCCTTCTTTTCCCCTTGTCTAAAATAGATTCTTAGTTACTATTATACACAACTAAAGTGGCTTTAGAAAGTAGTTTTCATGCGCCACTAGAAAAAAACACTTTCCAAAAGGAAAATGTTTTTTCTAACTTAAAAGTCCATCAAAATCAAGCGATCATACCCGTTCAATTTTTTATGTCCTTCTAATTCTGTCAGTTCAATTAAAAAGGCGCACCCAGCAACAATTCCACCAAGTTTTTCCACAAGTTTGATCGTTGCTTCAATCGTACCACCCGTTGCAAGCAAATCATCTGTAATGAGCACACGTTGCCCCGGTTTAATCGCATCTTTATGCATCGTTAGCGTATTTGTACCGTACTCAAGCTCATACTCCATTTCAATTGTTGCACGCGGCAATTTGCCAGGTTTACGTACTGGTGCAAAACCAATACCAAGCGCATAAGCAACCGGGCAACCAATAATAAAGCCACGCGCTTCTGGCCCAACAATCAAATCTACTTGTAGTTTTTCAGCATACTCGACAATCTGATCTGTCGCAAATTTATAAGCTTCACCGTCATTCATAAGCGGTGTAATATCCTTAAATACAATGCCTTCTTTTGGCCAATCCTCCACGATTGCGACAAATTTTCTAAGATCATTTAAATCCATGTTTATTCCTCCAAAGTGGGTAGGCACTAGGCCTCCATAATGCGCTTCATCCAGCTAAATAGTTCATTAAAGCTCGCATAAAGCAGTTTTTCTCGTGTTGCAAGTTCTTGTTTTTTCGATTGATAAATTTCGGCCTCTTCTAAATTTCGTTTTTCTGAAAGGTTATTTAGTAAAATCACGCCACTTTCTATTTTAACAAAATCCAGCTCAAAAAACACGTTTGACATAAAATCAATTTGTTGTTTACTCCAACCGAACTTTTGATTTAAAGCAGGACCATACTTTTCAAGCGAAAAAGGTTGATATTTTTTAATCAGGGCAAAAAGATTCGCAAATGCCTTTCTATCTGGCAGCGCCTGGAAATCTTGATTTTCAGATGCTCCGAAATGGACATAAATCCGCTCAGGCTGGAACTTTTTAATGAACGCCTCCACGTGACCCGTTTCTTTCGGTAAATCAACAAAAACCACTTCACGCGCGCTCTCCCTGTCATCAGGCGTATACACCACATTCGCAGCAATCGCCGGAAGTTTCGTTACGGTTTCTTGGTTAAAGCAGATGAAAACCCGTTCGCGCTCAGATTCTTTTAATAAACGTTGCCATTCTGTTCGGTTACGCGCATCAAAAAGCTGGAACTCATTGACTTCAAGATCAACCAACCTAAGTTGCGGCTTCCGAATATGATTCCATTCATTCACATTCAGTTCGCCTACAACGCTAACAAGCGCATTTTGTGCCACATTATCCGCCAAGTCACCTAAATTGAAACCAATGCCATCTAAAAGCACGTTTTGGTCGGTCAGCACCGTTTTCAAATGCGTTTTATCCGCACCAATTCGTTTCGTATCTTTCAAATTAATCTCTTCAAATTGGAAAACTGGTTTCACATTGCCCGTTCCAAATGGCGCCATCTTTTCAATCATCTGAATGAATGGCAGTGAAACGTCAGCGAGTTGCAACGTGTCTTCCACGCTAAGCTCTCGTTTTACACTCGTGACATCTAACGCATCAGCCTGCGCAATTAAAGCCGCTTCAAGCGCCGCTAAATTATGAAGCGACACCGTCATACCAGCTGCCATGGGGTGCCCGCCAAACGCTTCAAGAATCGCCCTGTTTTTATCAAGCTCTTGATACAAATGGAAATGCGGTACACTTCTGCCAGAACCTTTAGCAATCCCCGCCTCCTCATCAATGGCAAGACAAATGACCGGACGATTAAATTTTTCTACTAATCTAGACGCAACAATTCCTAGCACGCCTGGATTCCAATCCTTTTCAGCAACCACAATGATACTCGGAATTTCAGTTTTCGCCTCCAAAATTGCAACGGCGCTCGCGGTGATGTCACTAACGAGTTTCCGTCGATTGACGTTTGCTTCATCAATTTCCTCGGCCAAATATTCCGCTTCCTCCTCATCAAAAGCGAGTAGCAATTCCGCAGCCGGGTCAGCAGCGCCTAAACGACCGACAGCGTTTAATCTTGGGGCGATGGCAAACCCAATTGTTTCTTCGTTTGCCTCCTCCAATTTGACACTTGCTTTCGAAGCGAGAACACGCAAGCCTGTGTTTGGCTTTTCACGAAGCACTTGAAGTCCCTTTTGTACAAGAAGACGATTTTCATCTGTTAATGAAACAAGGTCCGCTACGGTCCCTACGGCTACCATGTCTAATAAGTGCGTCGGCTCTTCGCCAAGCAGCGCGTGCGAAAGTTTGTAGCTAACGCCGACCCCCGCTAAATCTTCAAAAGGATAGTTCGAGTCGGGGTGCTTTGGGTGGATAACCGCAACTGCTTGCGGCAAGGTTTCGCGCATTTCGTGGTGGTCGGTTATAATGACATCCATCCCGATTTCTTGAGCAAAATCCATCACTTCAAGAGCCGCAATCCCATTATCAACCGTAATAATCAAATCGAAGCCTTGGTTCTTAATCATTTGAAATGCGTTCTGATTCGGCCCGTAACCCTCCGTGAAGCGATTTGGAATATAAAACTGTACAAGTGCCCCCAAACTTTCTAACGTCTTGTAAAGCACCGCAATGCTCGTTACGCCGTCCGCATCATAATCACCGTAAATCATAATTTTTTCGCCCGCTTGAATCGCAGACTTAATCCGTTCTACAGCTTGCTCCATTTCTGCAAGTAAAAAAGGATCATAACTCGCATATTTGGAAGGATTCATGAACTTATCGTACTGCCCTTCCGTCGTAATCTTACGTTTCACAAGCATTTTCGCAAGCGGAAGCGACACATTCAACTCTTTAGCTAGGTTTGCTACTTTTTCGCCGTCAACTTCTTCGGTCTTCCATCTGTATTTTGAATGAATCACAATTCCCCCACCTTTCAACCCTCCTATTATATCGGAAAACATCGGAAAAACCAATAGTAAAAAGCCCAAATCAAAATCGATTTGGGCTCCAGAGTAATGCTAAACGGCAATAAAGTCTTACCGTTTAGCATCACTCTGATTTTGCGAGCTGCGTTTTGTATTCAAATATTAGTTTTGCTCATCCTGATTTTCAACTTTCGCATCGGCTACTTCTGTTTCTTCTGTGTCGCGAATTGAAATCGTGGACGTTTTTGTTTGCATCGCTTTCGCCGCCGCAAGTTGGCGTTCTAGATTTGTTTTTTCTTCATGAAGTTGTTTGACTTGCTTATTCATCCCTCGTACTTTAGCAATATTCAAACAGAAAATAATCAAGCCTCCGATAAGCACTGAGCCTAAAATAACTAATATAAGCGGCCACTCTAGTTTTGCGAAAAAGAAATTGACTTCAACTGATTCAACATTAATAATCGCAAAAACAGCAATTAAAATCGCTAAAATAATTCCTACAATAACCTGCCATTGATTTTTCATAGCATCTGTCTCCTTTTTTCTAATTATACAAATTTATTCCCGCAAAAAATTATGCTAAAACAAAAGCCGGACAACTCGTCCGACTTTCGTTACTCGTTTTTATACCATAGGTTGCGATGGGTTATTTCTTTTCTTTTTCTTAACCGTTGCAATTGGTCCTTTTTTATTCACTTGACGTGCTTTAAAGACATACCACAACTGCATGGCCATGAAAATGGAAGAGAATACGCTTGAAACAAGCCCAACAAGTAAAGCGATTGAGAAGCTTAAAATCGATTCACTACCAAAAATGACAAGCGCCACAACCGTGAAAATAACCGTCAAGATAGTGTTAATCGAACGCGTGAATGTTTGACGTAAACCGTGATTAACAGCAAATGCCACATCTTCTTTCGTCTTATAACGCCCCATCTTGCGTCCAATATCTCGAATCCGGTCCGCTGTTACAATCGTATCATTAATCGAATACCCGATAACAGTTAGAACCGCCGCAATGAATGTCAGATCAACCTCAATCTGGAAGATACTGAAGAAAATGAAGATGGTAAAGGCGTCAAATAGTAACGATAGAATCGCCGCAATCCCCATATAAAATTCAAAGCGGATCGCAATATAAATAACTATGAGTACCGAAGCTATTGCCATTGCGTACAAGCCGTTTTTCGCGAGTTCTTTCCCGACAGTCGGCGTTACTGTGCTAATGCTTGGTTCATGTTTATATTCTTTCTCAAAATGCGTTTTAAATTTCGCAATTTCATCTTGCGAAAGAGCACCTTTGTAGGAAACTACCGCCGTTTTGTTATCCTTACCTTGGAAAACAATATTATCAGACGGCATATCAATGTCATCTAAATCTTTTTTAATCTGCTGTTCTGTTAGCGGTGAATCAGACGTAATTTCTGCTCTCGTACCACTCGCAAAATCAATGCCCAGATTAAGTTTAAAGAAACTTAAAACAACAATCCCAATAATGGCGATGCCCGTAAAAATCCACAAGAACAACCGGTGATTCTTAACGAAATCAAAACGATCAAATGGTGTTTTTAAGTCATACGTGCTAATACCATCATGCAAATTATGAATGGCATCAGGTTTCACACTAAAGGCACGTGGTTTATTGTTTAATACGTTGCTCTTAACAAGCAAGCCAAGCAGTACACGCGAACCCCAAACGGCCGTTAGGAAGCTGACTAAAATACTAATAATTAGAACCGTCGCAAAACCTTTAATCGAGCTTGTTCCAAAGTAGAACAATACACAAGCAACAAGTAAAGTCGAAATGTTTCCATCGAAAATGGCACGGAAGGCTTCTTTTACGCCGACTTCAAACGCCGCTTTCGTCGATCGCCCGACTTTCAGTTCTTCTTTTATTCGCTCATAGGTGATAACGTTCGCGTCGACGGCCATCCCTATCCCGAGAATCAGCCCGGCAATCCCTGGAAGCGTCAGCGTTGCGTTCAGCAAGGCTAGAACGAGTAAAACAATGTATGTGTAAGCAACAAGTGTTACACATGCAATAATCCCAGGAATACGGTATACAAGCATCATAAAGATGAAAATAGCCGCAACCCCGATAATTCCAGCAAGAATTGTTTCATCAAGCGCATCTTGACCAAATTGTGCCCCAACAGATGTCGAGTATACCTCGGTCATCTTAACTGGTAAAGCACCCGAATTTAGCAAGTTCGCTAAGTCTTTTGCTTCTTCAACAGAAAAATTACCCGAGATTTCAACCTTATTTGTGTCTAAAACTTGGTTGACATTTGGTGCCGATAAGTAAGCAGGATCTTTTTTAGTTCTCTCTGTTTTATATTTTTGGCCCTCTTTCCAGTCTAACCAAATAACGAGTTGGTTGTCAGGTTTTTCAGCCAAAATTGTTTTCGTCACATCAGCGAATTTATCAGCACTTTTTAGTTTCAGTGTGACAATCGGTTGATTATTTTGATCGAAAGCTTGTTTTGCTCCCCCAGGAACTAAATCAGAACCATCCATCATAAGTTTATCGTTTGCGTCCCTAAAAGAAAGTTCCGCTGTTGTCGATAACATTTTTCGTGCTTCATTTTGATCCGTCACCCCAGCAAGCTGGACACGAATACGGTTATTTCCTTCAATTGTGATGCTAGGCTCAGCTACGCCGATACTGTTAATCCGGCGATCGAGGGCACTTACAGTATCCGTAAGTGTCTGTTTAGTCACTTCACCTTTTCCAGAAGCAGGCTCTACTTGATAAAGCACTTCAAATCCGCCCTGTAAATCTAGTCCCAAGTTAATATTTTGTAAAACCATTTTCCCTGTGCTGAAAACGACCCCAAAAATAATTGCCACGACTAGGAAGAAGGTTACTAACCTACTTTTCTTAATCATTTCTTTTCCTCCCTCATCTAAACCATGAAATGCTATTTAGAAAGTTCAGAAGATGTCGCTTCATTATCTTCCAAATTCTCTGTTTCATTGTTTGCGCTAGCGCTAATTGCTGGCTCGTTAGATGTTTTTGTAATAAAGTCCATTAATTGTCCAATGTTCATCTGCATTATATCATTGACACGTTCATGCAAATTCGGAGTGGGATTTGTAGCCCATTTAACTTCTGTTAAAAATGACCAAATGTGTTCTGGTTTGATTTCTCTATAACTAAGAAGATGGAAATCTTCCACTTTAATTAAAATAGCTGGTTCCAAACTTTCATACCAGTCTTCGTGCGACATCGCACTTCCCCTCCCTCATTTTACAATCAACTATTCCCATTTTATCTAAAAATCAACCAAATGAAAAGCAGAAAGTGAAAAATCCACATAAATGACACATTTAATTGTTCAAATTGGTACTTCCTAACAAAAAAGAACCGCCCTAGTTTGAACTAGAGCGATTTCTTTATTTTTCTTCAGTTTCTTTTTCAGTTTCTGCTACTTCTTCAACTGGCTCAGTAGGTGCTACTGCAGGAGCAGCGTTTCCTTTTTCAAGAACCGTACGAATCGCATTGCGATCGAATGTCAGCTTCGTGTTGCCAGTTTTTAGTACGACAGTGCCATCTTCAATTGCTTCAACTACGCCATGAAGACCACCAATCGTAATAATTTTGTCGCCTTTTGCTAAACTATTTTGCATGTTTGTTACTTCTTTTTGACGCTTTTGTTGAGGTCTAATTAGTAAGAAGTAGAACAAGACAATCATCAAAATAATTGGAATAAATGCTGTTAAACCACCCAAAAATTGTCAGCTCCTTTAAAAAAATATTTATTAAAAATTTTTCGCATTTGGTCCGTTAAAACCATATTGCTCAAAAAATTCTTCACGAAATTCTAGCAGACGATCAAAGCGAATTGCTTCACGTACTTGCTCCATTAAGTTTAACAGAAAATGCAAATTATGATAAGTCGTAAGTCTTATTCCAAATGTTTCATCGCAGCGAATTAGATGGCGAATATAGGCTCTGGAATAGTTTTGACAGGTGTAACAATTGCAGTTTTCATCAAGCGGTCCAAAGTCGTTTGCGAATTTGGCGTTTTTAATAACTAGGCGTCCGTTTGAAGTCATACATGTACCATTACGCGCAATGCGTGTCGGCAAGACACAGTCAAACATATCGATGCCTCTAATGACCCCATCGATTAATGAATCTGGCGAACCAACACCCATTAAATAGCGGGGTTTTCCACTTGGAAGAAAAGGTGTTGTGAATTCAAGCACTTCATTCATGACGTCTTTTGGTTCGCCTACTGAAAGGCCGCCAATCGAATAGCCTGGAAAATCAAGTGAAACGAGATCTTCCGCACTTTGACGTCGTAAATCTTCATAAGCGCCGCCTTGTACGATGCCGAATAGACCTTGAATATTAGGCTTCATATGCGCTTTTAGACCGCGTTCTGCCCATCTGGACGTACGTTCTACGGAGCGCTTCATGTATTCATGTGTGGCTGGATATGGTGGACACTCGTCAAAACTCATCATGATGTCAGAACCGAGTGCATTTTGAATTTGAATAGCTTTTTCAGGTGATAAAAATAGTTTGTCGCCATTTAAATGATTGCGAAAATGAACGCCTTCTTCTTTGATGTCGCGCATATCGCTTAAGCTAAAGACTTGAAAGCCACCTGAATCGGTTAAAATAGGTTGGTCCCAGTTCATAAACTTGTGCAGACCACCAGCCTGCTCAATCAATTGCTCACCGGGTCTTAACCATAAGTGATAGGTGTTGCTTAAAATAACACCCGCACCCATCTGTTTAAGCTCTTCTGGCGACATTGTTTTGACAGTTGCTTGCGTGCCAACAGGCATAAACATTGGCGTATCAAACGTACCATGCGGAGTATGTAGTTTTCCTAACCTCGCACCTGTTTTTTTATCAGTTTTAATTAATTCATAACGAATAGCTGTCATGTGTTACCTCTTTCTTTTTACTCTACTAAATAGCATAACGAAAATAAACATAGAAAACAAGGTTTTTCACAAAATTAATGGATAAACATCGCATCGCCAAAACTAAAAAAGCGATACTTGTCTTCTACAGCATGCTGATACGCTCGCAAAATATTTTCACGCGTGGATAAAGCGGAAACGAGCATGATGAGTGTCGACTTCGGTAAATGGAAATTAGTAATTAACGCATCTACCGCTTTAAACGTATAGCCAGGGAAAATAAAAATATCCGTCCAGCCAGAATCGGCTTTTAATTCGCCGTCAAATTTTGTTGCAATTGTTTCTAGTGTCCGAATGGAAGTCGTACCAACAGCCACAATTTTTTTGTCGCTTGCTTTCACTTGATTTAAAACCGTTGCAGTTTCTTCCGTCAGACGATAAAATTCCGAATGCATTTTATGGTTTTCCGTATCGCTAACGTCTACCGGACGAAACGTGCCAAGACCAACATGGAGCGTCACAAAACACACGTGAACTCCTTTAGACCGAATCGCCTCTAAAAGTTCTTCAGTAAAGTGCAGACCCGCAGTTGGAGCGGCAGCAGAGCCATTTTCGCGCGCATAAACCGTTTGATAGCGGTCCTGATCGCTTAGCTGCTCTTTAATGTAAGGCGGAAGCGGCATTTCTCCGAGGTTTTCGAGCACCTCATAAAATATGCCCGTATAGTGAAACTCCAAAATACGACCACCATGCTCAAGCTCCTCAACACACGTCGCCGAAAGCTCACCCTCACCAAATGTGATTTTCGCACCTACACGAATGCGTTTCGCAGGCTTCACAAGCGTTTCCCACTTATTTTCTTCTTTTTGTTTTAATAAAAGCACTTCGATATGTGCGCCCGTCTCCTCTTTAATTCCGTGGAGGCGAGCAGGTAGAACGCGCGTATCATTTAATACAAGCGCATCTCCTTCGTTTAAATAATCGATAATATTCGTAAATTTTTTATCGCTTAAATCCCCCGTTTTTTTGTCCAGCACCATTAAGCGACTTGACGTGCGGTCAAGTAATGGCGTTTGAGCAATGAGGGATTCTGGCAAATCAAAATCAAAATCTTCAACTTTCATTCATGGACACCTTTTTCGTTTTGAATTCCAAAATGGTCGTACGCTAATTGTGTTGCGAGCCGACCTCTTGGTGTACGTTGCAAAAAACCAATTTGCAGTAAATATGGCTCATGCATATCTTCAATCGTTTCGCGTTCCTCACCGATGCTTGCTGAAATTGTATCAAGTCCAACTGGGCCACCACGAAATGATGTCATAATCGTTTGCAAAAGCTTCTGGTCAATCGTATCAAGTCCGCGCGGGTCAACACGTAGAAGCGTTAGCGCATCTCTTGCGACTTCATAAGAAACAAGTCCATCGCCTTTAACTTCAGCAAAATCACGCACGCGTTTTAATAAACGATTGGCAATCCGCGGGGTTCCGCGTGAACGCCTAGCAAGCTCAAGCGCGCCGTCTGCATTAATTTCCGTCGTTAAAATTTTAGCCGTCCGTAAAATGATATCCATCAATTGTTCTTCCGTATAAAATTCCAAGTGGTCAATTACACCAAAGCGGTCGCGCAGTGGCGCCGATAATTGCCCCGCACGCGTTGTCGCTCCAATCAGCGTAAATGGTGGTAAATCGAGGCGTACCGACCGCGCAGATGGCCCGTTTCCGATAACAATGTCCAAACAATAATCCTCCATCGCAGGATAAAGCACTTCCTCAATGGATTTTGATAACCGGTGGATTTCATCAATGAAAAGCACATCGCCCGGTTCGAGTGATGTTAAAATTGTCGCTAAGTCGCCTGGACGTTCAATCGCGGGTCCACTTGTCGTTTTGATGTTTGTTCCGAGCTCGTTCGCAATGACCATCGCAAGCGTCGTTTTCCCCAAACCAGGAGGGCCGTATAAAAGCACATGATCCAGTGCTTCTTCCCTTCTTCTTGCCGCCTCAATAAAAATGCCAAGATTATGCTTGACCTTGTCTTGACCGATGTATTCTGCAAGCAATTGTGGCCGCAAGCTTGTTTCAAACGAGATTTCTTCAGGACTCACATTTTCGGAAGAAACAATACGCTCATCCATGCCACATCCCTCCTTAATTTGTCATTAATTTCAAAGCTAGTTTAATATAGCCGTCACTTGTAAGCATCTCATCTTGCAGTTTCGGCACGATTTTCTTCAGTTCGCGCTCACTATAACCGAGTGCCTGTAAGGCAAGAACCGCCTCCTCGAGCTGCGGCGGAAGCCCATCTGTAATTTCTTTTTTAGCCACAAAATGAGGAATCTCACTTGTCACCACGTCGCCTAATTTTCCTTTTAGGTCAAGGATAATCTGACGCGCTGTTTTTTTCCCAACACTAGGGAATTTTGTTAAATACACATCGTCTTCGATTTCAATCGCATTAATAAGCTGCGTAGCATCTCCTGCGGCCGTTATAGCGAGCGCGCTTTTAGGCCCAATTCCTGAAACACCGAGCAGTTTTTTAAACAAATAACGCTCTTCCGTCGTTTGAAATCCGTAAAGCGTAATATTATCTTCACGAACATGTTGATGTAAATAGACTTTCGCTTCTTTTCCTTCTTGCGCCGCAAAAGCAAACGGGTTGCCGGCAACAATTTGGTAGCCGACCCCGTAAACTTCTACAACGATATATTCAGGTGTAATGGCCGCAACTTGGCCTTTCATATAATCATACACGTCAATTCGTCCCTTCTGTCATACCATACCTTTCATGATAGCATATTACGAACATTTGTGCTAACAATCGTCTTACAGTTGTGCAATGCAGTCTTTAATGACACGTGCTGAATGCT
The DNA here is from genome assembly GCF_900186185.1 of Listeria sp. ILCC797. Lineage (NCBI taxonomy): Bacteria > Bacillati > Bacillota > Bacilli > Caryophanales > Listeriaceae > Listeria > Listeria sp. ILCC797. Next base: position 186,362 of record NZ_FYBS01000005.1, on the reverse strand, counting down.
TGAACGCCTCTTCTTCCTCGCCGTTCAGCTTTAACTCAATAATTTCTTTGACGCCGTCCTGATTAAGAACCGCTGGAACACCAATCGCCAAATCGCGCTCCTCGTATTCGCCTTCTAACACACACGACACCGTAAGTGCACGTTGACTTCCGCTAAAAATATGCCGACAAATCTCAACGATTGTGCCACCAATTCCGTATTCCGTACAACCCTTTTGGTGATAAATTTCAAAACCAGTATCGCGTGCAATCTCCCCGATTGCTTTCAAATCAAGAGAATCGCCTAGCTTCTCCGCGCTATATTCGTTCACCGGTTTCCCGTAAATGGAAGAATGCGACCAAACAGGAAACTGCGAATCACCATGTTCACCTAAAATGAAGGCATCAATACTTTGCGCCGCAATATCAAGACGCTCCGCGAGTAGCCTCCGAAGCCGCGTTGTATCAAGCCATACACCAGTACCTAAAACGCGATTTTTAGGTAGCCCCGATAACTTCCAAACTTGATAGGTAATGATGTCACAAGGGTTTGTAGCCACCAAAAAAATGCCATTAAAGCCACCTTTCATCATTTCCGGAACAATACTCGCAACAATTTTCGATGTGCTTTTTTGCTCATCAAGCCGCGTTTGCCCTTCCTTTAAAGCACCTGCTGTCACCGTAATGACCGCAATATCCACATCTTTACAATCTTTTGCTTCACGTACAGAAATATCCATTTTTCCCGGAATAAACGCAGCCGCATCAGCCAAGTCTTTCCGATTTCCTTCCACACGATCTTGATTTATGTCAACTAAAATAAGCTCTTCAATAAAACGCTGATTCACAAAAGCGTGAGCCGCCGCAGTTCCAACGTTCCCCGCCCCAATAATCATAACTTTCCGTGGTTTCATTCGTTTACTTCCCTTCATTATTTCACTACGCTCTCTATTCTACAAAAAAAGTAGAAGCTTCCGCAACTTATTTTAAAAAGAAACGCAATAATTTTTCCCGATATTTCGAATTCGGATAACGAAATTTCATATCAAAAGCAGTCGTCTGCCGCAGCACACTTTTCTCGTGCGAAAACGTCCGAAAACTGGCTTCCCCGTGATAGTTCCCCGTGCCGCTATCACCCACACCACCAAACGGCAAATAAGGCGTAGCAATGTGCATCAGCGTATCATTAATGCACACACCACCAGAAGATGTTTTAAAAAGAAACTTCCGCTCGATTTTTCGACTTGCAGTAAAAAGATAAAGCGCAAGCGGCTTAGGACGCTCACGAATAAACCGAATCGCATCTTCTGTCTCCGCAAAACGAATGAGTGGCAAAATCGGACCAAAAATTTCCTCCCGCATCACAGGACTATCCAAATCTGGCGCTTCCAAAAGGTACGGCGCCATTTTCAAATTCGCTTCATCGACGAATGCATCTGGCACATAGCTTTGAAGCCGTTTAAAATGCGCCTCGTTTACAATCCTTCCGTATGCTTCATTCATCAGAGGGTTTCCACCGTAAAGTTCCGTTATCGCTTCTCGAAGCTCCGCTTTAAATTCATCATAAATGTCGTCCTGAACTAAAACATAATCCGGTGCAATGCACGTTTGCCCAGCATTCACCCATTTTCCGAAAGCAATGCGTTTTGCAGCCAGCTTCATATTTGCATCGTTCATCACAACAAGCGGACTCTTTCCACCAAGTTCAAGCGTGACAGGAGTCAAATGATTCGCCGCTTTTTGCATCACAATTTTCCCAACGTGCGTCGAACCCGTAAAGAAAATATAGTCCATTTTTTGATCCAGCAATTCCGTCGTCACGTCCACGCCACCATTTACAACCGCAATGATTTCTTCACGAAAGCGCGATAAAACGTGCATCAGCACTTGTGCTGTATGAGGTGCGAGTTCCGATGGTTTTAAAATCACCGTATTCCCAGCTGCAATGGCCCCAATCAGTGGTGCGAGCGCTAATTGGTACGGGTAATTCCACGGGGCGACTACAAGCACCGTGCCGTACGGCTCACGTTGAATAAATCCCTTGGAACCAACATGCGTCAAGCTCGTCTTCACTTTCTCGACACGCATCCATTTTTTCAAATGCTTTAAAGCAAAAGAAATCTCTTCATAAATAATCCCAATCTCTGTCATGTATGCCTCAGAATTGCTCTTCCCCAAGTCCTTTTCGAGTGCTTCCAAAAACAGTTTTTCGTTTTCTTTCAATAGCATCGCCAAATTTTCAAGCGTTGTTTTTCGGTGTAGAAAACGCTTCGTATGCCCCTCATCAAAATAAGCTTTTTGCCGCCCCATAATATCACTAATTTGCATGGTTTTCCCTCCTAAAAAAGGCGCCACATTTTGTCGGCACCTCTCTCGTTTAGTCGTTATTCGAGTTTGTATAAACTTCTTGCACATCATCATCGTCTTCTAAAATGCTAATCATCTTGTCAAATTCAGCGCGCTTATTTTCTGGAACTTCCTGATAAAGCGTAGGTTGCATCGTAAGTTCTGCCGCTTCAAATTTTAAGCCTGCCTGCTCCAACTCATCTTTCACCACCGTAAAATCCGCTGGCGCCGTAAAGACTTCAAACGCTTCATCACTCGTAATAATATCTTCAGCGCCCGCCTCAATCGCAAGTAGAATGAATTCATCTTCACTGAGGTCTAAATTTTCCCGCAACACAACTAAGTAGCCTTTCCGATTAAACATATAAGCCACACTACCCGTTTCCCCTAAACTGCCGCCATTTTTATTGAAAGCAACGCGCACATTCGTCCCCGTACGGTTTTTATTATCCGTAAGCGCATGCACCAAAACAGCCACACCACCTGGACCATACCCTTCGTAGGAAATTTCGTCATAGTTTTCCCCCGCCTGATTGCCAGCCGCCTTTTGAATTGCGCGTTCCATATTATCATTTGGCATATTCGCCGCTTTCGCCTTATCCATAACAAGTCTGAGTGCAGGATTTAATGCGGGATCAGCTCCACTTTTCGCCGCCACATAAATTTCCTTGGCAAGCTTCTGAAAAACCTTCGCCCGTTTTGAATCCTGCGCATTTTTTCTTCCTTGAATATTCTTCCATTTTGAATGCCCCGCCATAATCCGCTCACTCCTTCATTAAAATTCTAACGTATTCAATCTAGCCATGCAAGTTTATAGGCAAAAGAAAAGCACCCAGATTTCTCCGAGTGCTCTTCTTTATTTCGCGTATTCAACCGCTCTTGTTTCCCGAATCACCGTTACTTTAATGTGTCCTGGATAATCAAGTTCTTCTTCAATACGTTTGCGAATATCTCTAGCTAGGCGATATGATGCTAAATCATCAATTTCGTCTGGCTCAACCATAATCCGAACTTCACGTCCAGCTTGAATGGCATACGATTTTTCAACACCCTCGTAAGATTCCGAAATTTCTTCCAGTTTTTCTAAACGACGGATGTAATTTTCAAGTGTTTCACTACGCGCGCCTGGTCTAGCAGCAGAAAGCGCATCCGCAGCAGCAACTAAAACAGCAATGACAGATGTCGGCTCAGTATCCCCGTGATGGGAAGCAATACTGTTAATGACAACATCATTTTCTTTGTATTTCGTCGCTAATTCGACACCAATTTCAACGTGACTACCTTCAATCTCATGGTCAATTGCTTTCCCAATATCATGAAGTAAGCCAGCGCGTTTTGCCAGTGTCACATCTTCACCAAGCTCCCCAGCTAAAATTCCAGCCAGTTTAGCAACTTCCAGTGAATGATTTAAAACATTTTGTCCGTAACTTGTACGGTAACGCAAACGACCTAAAATTTTAATTAAGTCTGGGTGAATCGAATGAATCCCAATTTCGAAAGTAGCTTGTTCCCCAACTTCACGGATGTGCTCATCCACTTCTTTACGTGCTTTGTCGACCATTTCTTCAATACGTGCCGGGTGAATTCGTCCATCTTGAACTAATTTTTCCAGTGCAATTCGCGCAATTTCACGGCGAACCGGATCAAAACCTGATAAAATTACAGCTTCTGGCGTATCATCGATAATTAAATCAATACCAGTTAGTGTTTCAAGCGTACGGATATTTCGTCCTTCACGCCCAATAATTCGACCTTTCATTTCATCGTTTGGAAGTGTTACAACAGATACTGTCGTTTCAGCAACATGATCTGCCGCACATCGTTGAATGGCAAGTGATAAAATGTTTTTCGCTTTTTTGTCCGCTTCTTCCTTCGCCTTGCTTTCAGATTCCTTCACCATGATAGCTGTATCATGAGAAAGCTCCTCTTCTACTTGGTTAAGGATGACTTTTTTCGCTTCTTCTTTAGTGAGTGCGGAAATGCGTTCGAGCTCATCTTGCTCTTTTTGAATCATCTCATCAATTTTGCTTTCCTTCTCTTCAATATGTTGTTGTCGTTTACTGATATTCTCCTCTTTTTTCTCGAGTGTACCTTCTCTTTTACTTAAAGAAGTATCTTTACGGTCGAGGTTTTCCTCCCTTTGCAATAAGCGATTTTCTTGTTTCTGTAACTCTCCTCTTCGCCCACGAAGTTCATTTTCGATTTCAGTACGTACTCTATGGCTCTCTTCTTTTGCTTCTAGCAACGCTTCTTTTTTCGTTGTTTCCGCCTCTTTTTTAGCATCTTCAACGATTAATTCAGCTGTTCCACGAGCAGCAACCAGTTTCTTTTCAGAACTAGCTTTATAAATAAGTGAGCCGACAACCAAACCGACGATTAAGAAAAGCAAACCGGAGATGATTGCGACTACTACGCTCATCCTTACACCTCCTTCGCTATTCAGTTTTCGTTATCATTATGTCGGTGGCCAAAAATGATTGGCACAAAGTGTATTTTCTATCATTAGCTGGATAGACTCCAACTTTACTAAAAAGCAGTTTTATTTTCCATCATCACTCTTTAGCAAATGTAAAATATACAATCTAATTTTATATTTGAATATACGTATTGTCAAGGAAAGGGCAGAATAATACGAGAAAAAATACCTTTTCGCCTGTTTTATACAAAAAGCCTAGTTTATATTCAACTATAAACTAGGCTTTACTTTTATTTTATTCGTCTTCTAAAAGACTAAATTCTTCATCTGCATCTGGTGTACTAGCTTGTTCTGAACTCGCGTCAATGCCATACTCCGCACGAACACGCGTTGAAATTTCATCCCGAATTTCTGGATGCTCTTTTAAGAATTGTTTCGCGTTTTCACGACCTTGACCAATACGTTCCTCATTGTAGGAGTACCATGAACCGCTCTTATTGATTACATCTACTTCAGAAGCCATATCAACAAGTTCACCTTCACGAGAAATTCCTTCCCCGTACATGATATCTACTTCAGCCACTCGGAATGGTGGTGCCACCTTGTTTTTAACAACTTTAATTTTCGTTTTATTCCCAATCACTTCGGTTCCTTGTTTCAACTGTTCAGCGCGACGAACTTCTAAACGAATTGTCGAATAGAATTTCAATGCACGTCCACCTGGCGTTGTTTCTGGATTACCAAACATTACACCAACTTTTTCACGAATCTGGTTGATGAAAATCGCAATGGTTTTGGATTTATTAATAACACCTGATAATTTACGCAAAGCTTGCGACATCAAACGAGCTTGAAGACCTACATGGGCGTCCCCCATCTCCCCTTCAATTTCCGCGCGTGGAACTAATGCAGCAACGGAGTCAATAACTAACATATCTACTGCGCCACTTCTTACAAGTGCTTCTGCAATTTCAAGCGCTTGTTCACCTGTATCTGGTTGTGAAAGCAATAATTCATCGATATTGACACCTAAATTTTTCGCATATGTTGGATCTAAAGCATGTTCAGCATCAATAAAGGCAGCTGTTCCACCTTGTTTTTGCACTTCAGCAATGGCATGAAGGGCAACGGTCGTTTTACCAGAACTTTCTGGCCCGTAAGTTTCAATAATTCTTCCTCTAGGATACCCACCGACGCCTAAAGCAATATCAAGAGCTAATGAGCCGCTTGAAACAGTGGAAATATTTTGGTCACTATGTTCACCTAATTTCATAATAGAACCTTTACCAAATTGTTTTTCAATGGATTTTAAAGCTTGGTCTAAAGCAGCTTGACGATCGTTCACGTTATTGCCTCCTCTATATATCTCTCTTAGTCATATTTCTCAATTTGAAATTCTCTTAATTTAAATTCCTAAAGTAACTATACCTTATTTCAAATTAAGAATCAAGCAAAAAGCGAACATTTATTCGCATTTTTTAAAAATCGCTTTTTAACATTCTCACACAAGTATTATAACGCGTGCTATAGCTGTTCGTCCAACTCTTTTTTCAGCGCCGTTTCTTACTTTTTACAGTACTTCACAGCCTTTTCGCCTTAATCAAAAACCCATCTTTTCCGCTAAAAAGTGATTAATAATTTGAAATCCTTGTTTTACCGCACGATTTCGATTATGATTCCGATCTCGCCCAAAAACAAAAGAATATGTTTCCGTTTTGAAGCCTGCAACACTAAGGCCAATAAAAACTGTTCCTGGTAAGTGTCCATCTAATTCACCTGGTCCAGCTACGCCAGTAAAACTAATTCCCATTTTTGCATCACACAGCTTGCGTATATTTTCAGCCATCGCTTTCGCACATTCTGAACTTACTACGCCGTGTTCAGCAATAATATTTTCTGAAACACCAAGAACATCCTTTTTCATTTCAGTGCTGTATGTCACCATACCGCCTTTAAAAATATCCGATATACCTGTTGTAGCTCCTAATTCAGCTTGAAAAAGCCCTGCCGTTAAACTTTCGGCCGCAGAAATCGTTATTTTTTCTTTTAACAACTTCGAAATGACTACATCTGCAAGGGACGCCTCACCGTAACCATATAAAAATTCACCATCTCGTTTTAAAATTTCCTGCTCCGTTTCGAAAAGTAATTTATTCGCTTCTTCTTTTGTTGCGGCTGAAGCTGTAATTCGAATTTCAACTTCATTATCCGTTGCATATGTTGCGATAGTCGGGTTCGTCTGCTTCTCAATTAAATCATGTAAATCAGCAGCTAGTTTTGACTCGCCGATACCGAAAAAATGCATTATTTTCGACTCTAAATGAACTGCTTCCCCTAGTGAACTTTTGAGGAGCGGTTTCGCATACTGCTGAAACATTGGCTTCATTTCCGACGGAGGTCCAGGCAGGAGCATATAATTTTTGTTTTCCAACTCGAAAAACATGCCCGCTGCAAACCCAAAGTCATTTTGTAAGACAGTGGAACCTTCAATGACTAGCGCCTGCAATTTATTGTTTTCCGTCATCGCCCGCTTGCTTGCGGCAAAGTAGTTCGTTATTTTATCTAGATGAAACGCATCCTCCACCAAATTTTTATGAAGATGACTCGCTAAAACTTGTTTCGTCAAATCGTCTTGCGTTGGCCCTAAGCCGCCAGTAAAAATAAGGAGGTCACTCCGCTTCTCAGCAATCGTAATGACTTCATGAAGGCGCTCAGGATTATCTCCTACCACCGTATGATGATAAACAAAAATGCCAACATTCGCTAACTCTTTGGATAAAAAAGCGGCGTTTGAGTTTACAATTTGACCCATTAAAATTTCTGTTCCGACCGCAATGATTTCTGCACGTACCATATCCACACCCCTTTTAATTTAACGAGAAAAAACAAAATACTTCCTCCAAAAATTGCTTGGCTGAAGTATTTCTGTTTGTTACATAGAGCCTTTGAAAACTCCACGATTTTTATAAAAATAGTCGATTCCCGACCAAACTGCGAAAAATGCGCAGACATATAGGAAAATCATATCGACGCGAATTCCCGTCCAAGCAAATGGGAAATTGTCTAAAAACATTAACGGAATTGCAATCATCTGTGTAAATGTTTTTATTTTTCCAAGTTGCCCAGCAGCAAGCACTTCGCCTCCCTCAACAAGAAGTAAACGCAAGCCTGTTACGGCAAGTTCACGGCTAATAATTAAAATGACAATCCAAGCTGGCGCGATATTCATTTCGACCAAAATGATGAATGCCGCTGTAACAAGTAGTTTGTCCGCCATTGGATCCGCAAATTTACCAAAATTGGTAATGAGATTGTATTTCCGAGCTAGGTGCCCATCAAACCAATCCGTTAGTGCCGCAACAACAAAAATGATTGTCGCAATTAAACTTGTTACAGGAATTGTAGAATCCAACCATTCAACATTTCCCCATGAAAATGGCACAACACAAATAATGACAAAAATCGGAATTAAAATAATACGTGCCACCGTGAGTTTATTAGGTAAATTCATTCTTCCATCTCCCATCTTTTACTATTATTCATAAAGAAAGTATAGGCAAGCAATCACCTATACCTCTTTTATGTTACTAATTAGATGTCGTTGAACTATTTGTACTGTCATCACTATTGTCTTGAAGTGTCACAGTTAATACTTGCTTCACTAGCGTTGGTGCAAGTTCGAGCGTTTCGCCGTTTATTTTAACAGTAGTTACAGGGGCATTACCAACAACAATCGAAATGGTTTTGTTTTCACCACCATCAATGGCTTCACTCTTTTCCCCGTCTTTTAAAATACCGTTATAAATGTTAGCGCCTGCTTCTGTAGAAACGCCTACCCAGCTATCGCCACCAGATGCTGATAATTCAATCGTTAGCTTATCCGCATTTGCGACTGTATACGTTGTTGCATTACCTTGTGTTTCACCTTTTGTAATCGTAACTTGTTTGTCTTCCTCTTTTTTCGCTTCTTCTTCTTTCTTCTTAGCATCAGCAGCTTTTTGCTCTTCTTCTTTTTTCTTCGCCTCATCATCACTATTAGTTGATTTTTTTGTCGAAGAACCGGTATCGTCCTGAACTTTAACCGTTTGATTATCGTTCGTCGAAGTCACCTGATCATCATTTGATTTATTGGCAAAAACAAAATACCAAATAATAAAGAGAATAAACAGGATAAAGAGCGCAATAAGCACTTTTGGTAAAATATCAAAAAAACGATTTCGCGTTGAAGCAGACCCGCCAACAGAATGCGTTGTAAGTGGCGCCGCCTTTTTTTGTGCCCTACTTTGCTCTTGGTTCACCACTTCTTGTTGCGAATAAGGAACTTCCGATTCGAATTCAGTAAATAATTCTGCGCTGTCTAAATCGACTGCTTCCGCATATTGTTTAATAAAAGCACGCGTATAAAATTTACCAGGCATAACCGAATAGTTGCCCTCTTCAATTGCAACTAAATATCTTTTTTGAATTTTAGTAATTTGCTGTAAATCATCCAAACTGAGTCCTTTTTCTCGACGTGCAGCTTTCAGTTTGTCGCCTAAATCAGTCAATATAAAACACCTACCATATTAAATCTTAATTTATCTATCACATGTTCCAGCCACCATTAACACCCAGAGTCTGTCCAGTAATATAATTATTTTCATCACTCAGCAAATAAGAAGCGGCATTTGCAACATCAACAGGTGTAGCAAGTCGTCCTAACGGAATTTCCTGCTTTAAGTCAGCCTTTTCACTTTCAGAAAAACGCTCTAGCATCGTCGTATCTACAGCGCCTGGTGTAATCGCATTGACGGTCGTTCCAGTATACGCTATTTCTTTGCTTAACGCTTTTACAAAAGCAAGCTGTGCACCTTTCATTGTTGAGTATACAACTTCCATTGCTGCTCCAACTTCTCCCCAAATAGAACTTATAAAAAGAATTTTGCCACACTCGCTCTTTTGTATTTTGGGTAAAAAAGTGCGAACTAAGCGGAGCGGCATTTCAACATGTATTTGATAAAGATGTTTCAATGATGCATCTGAACTATCCATAAAAAGTGTATATTCAGATTCCCCAGCAGCATGAACAAAAACATCAAGTTGAAAAATGGAGTCCACAATGTTTATTAAACTTTCAGGATTTCTAAAATCAGCTTGGATTGGAAAAATATCGACTTGCGAATTAGCAAATTCAGCCATAATTTCTTTAATACTTTCGAAATTCTTGTGATAATGCAAATAAAGATGGAAACCATCCTTTGCAAGACGCCTCGCAATTGCTTGTCCAATTTCACCACTTGCTCCAGTTATAAAAGCATATTTATATGTTTTATCCATTTTAAAACTCCCTGAAAACCTATTAAATTCATAATAGCATGACTTCGTTTATAATACCATTTTTTCGTTGAGTTTGCTCATAAAAACTTGAGATTTTATACTTTTCTTTAATTTTGTTCAGGTAAAAGGGTGAAAGTTGTAATTTTATCCTCATCAGCCAGAGATTGGATAAAAGAATCAATGTCCGATTTAGTCACCGCTTCAAGTGCTTCTGGAATATCAAATAATGAGGCATCTTCTAAAATATATTGACTAAACTGATTGGCAATAAATTCAGGTGAATTAAGCGATCTCAAAAATTGCCCGATTTTTTTACGCTTAACAAGTTCTATCGTTTCTGCTGATACACCTTCTTTGGCGCTTTTAAAAATAGCGTCTTGAATCGCTTTTGACTGTGCATCAGGGTCCTCGGCATCCCCACCAATAATCACAAACGAAAAGCTGTCTTGTAGCGAATAATCAAACCCAAATGTGTCATCAATGACGCCCGCATTGTAAAGGTTTAAATAGTTTTCTGATGTTGTTCCAAATAAAATTTCTAGCGCAATATCCGCCGTCATTTCATGTTTAACTGCTTCAAAACCACGCAATAACCCGATATCCTCTTTCACGCCCACTAAAACTTTCGCTACTTGCACAGGAAATGATACATTTCTATGCTTCATAGCCACTTGTTTTTGTTCGTTCGGGAAAGAACGTTTTATTTCAGCTGGCGGAGCAAACGATTTTTCACTTTGATTTTTACGAATGTCTGCCATCATTTCCTCTGGCTCAAGTTGTCCGACAACAAATAACACCATATTGCTTGGATGATAAAACGTGTGGTAGCAAAGATATAGCAAATCTTTGTCGATTTCCGCGATGGATTCAACCGTTCCCGCAATGTCAATTTTAACTGGATGCTCTTTATACATATTTTCAATTACGCCGAAATAAGCGCGAAAGTCAGCATCATCGTCATACATTCGAATTTCCTGACCGATAATTCCTTTTTCCTTCTCAACCGTTTCTTTTGTAAAGTAAGGTTCTTGTACAAAATTAAGTAGTGTTTCTAAGTTTTCCGGAATGTTTGATGTCCCCGAAAACAGATAAGCGGTTCTAGTAAAAGATGTAAAGGCATTTGTAAAAGCCCCTTTTTCCCCGAATTTAAAGAAGATATCGCCTTCCTCTTTTTCAAACATCTTATGCTCTAAAAAGTGAGCAATACCGTCTGGAACATGTTTCATTTCCGTTTCGCCAAGTGGAACAAAGGTATTATCAATCGAACCGTAATTCGTTGTAAAAATCGCAAATGTTTTACTGAATCCTTTTTTGGGCAGCAAGTACACTTTCAAACCATTATCAAGCTGTTCATGATAAACGCTTTCGCCAACTTGTTTAAAATCGATTTTTTCCATCAAACTCACTCACCTTTCTCCAAGAAATAAATCGTATCTTCTTGAATTTTTTGTATCGCGGCAACAACTTCTGCTTTTGTCGTCGCTCTAATTTTTCGGATCCAATTTTCAAGCGTTAAATCGCTCTTTTTAAGCACGTTACTATACGCCAGCTCAATTAGTCCTTGGGCGCCGTCACTTGTTTCAAGCAATTGGTTGATATACAATTCTTTTGTTTGCTCAAGCTCTTCTTCCGTAAAATCTCCAGCTTTCATTGCGGCGACTTGTTCTTTAATAATCGTCATTGCTTGTTCGCGATTTTTTTCGTCAATGCCTGCTGAAATGAGCATAAATCCTTTAAAGGAATCTACTCGGCTAGAGGCATAATACGCCAGACTCGCTTTTTCACGGACATTGATAAAAATTTTCGAATTCGCGTAGCCACCCAATAAGCCGTTTGCAATTTGCAGTGGGACAAAATCAGGGTCACCGAATAAAACGCCCGTATGGTAGCCTAACACGAGCTTTGCTTGGTTGATGGGTTGGTTTTCGGTAATCAAACGTTCAGCAGTTGCTGGTTTTGACGGGACAACCGTTAGCTCTTTCATTTCGCGTTCACTAAAACCTAATTTTTTCACAAAAGGAGCTACTTCATCACGTGACAAATTACCACATATGAACAGTTCAATCGTATCTTCGCGAAGAAATTCTTGATAATAAGAATAAAGATTTTCTGCGGTGATACCCTCAAGCTCTGAAAGAATGCCCGCAGCCGGATATTGAAAAACGTCATCTGCGAACATTTCCTCGATAAGGCGCATATTCGCATAACGAATTTTATCGTCATAAACGCTCTCAAGTCGACTCTTCAAGTTCACTTTTTCCCGAGCAAACGTTTCTACATCAAAAGCTTTTTCAGACACATTTGGGTTGAAAAACACTTCGTTTAAAAAAGCAAACGCATCGGCTAAAAGTTGTTCTCCTTCTGGCACAAGCTGCCCGTCCACCATATCTAAGACAGCCGTAATGATATGCTCATTGCCTTTTTTCTCGACCGAAGTAAAAAAATTGGCGCCGTACAAATAAGCAAGCCGCCGCCTAAAGGTCGTTTGCGTTTTATATGTAGCATTATTCGTTTCAAGCATCATAGCAAGAAGCGATCGTTTCGTAATTGTTTCACGTTTTAACGGCGAACGAAACTTAAATACAATACGATTTGATTTAAATTTTCCCGTTTGAATAAATGTTGTATGTATTGTTCCTAATTTTTCTTGATAATAATCCATATTGAAGGCTCCTTCCGATTTTACCCTACCCCTCATTTTAGCGTAACTGCTGCGGAAGTACAATTCTAAAAGCTGAGCCTCTGCAAAATGCAGAGGCTCAGCTTGTGCGCATATTTATAAGGGTATTATTTTCCTTTAATGTAATTGATGCCGTCTGCTTTTGGCGCTTCTGCTTTACCAATGAAGCCGACAAGTGCCAAGATTGTTAAGACGTAAGGTGCAATTTGTAAATAGATATCTGGGATTTCTTTGAAGAATGGCAATGAGCCTCCCGTGATGGCAAGACATTGTGCAAATCCAAAGAAAATAGCAGCGCCCATTGCGCCAAGCGGATTCCATTTACCAAAGATCATGGCAGCTAGCGCCATGTAACCTTGTCCTGAAATTGTTGCATGACCGAAGTCTAACGTAAAGGACTGTGCGTATACAGCACCACCTAGGCCACCTAAAATACCAGAAATAATCACACCTTGATAACGCATGAAGCGTACTTTTATCCCCATCGTGTCAGCCGCAAGCGGATGCTCCCCAACCGAACGAAGACGAAGTCCAAAACGTGTTTTATAAATGATGAACCAAGAGAGTATTGCGAATAAAATCGCCACATAACTCATAACTGGCACATTCATGAAGAAAATTTCACCAATGAATGGAATATCTTTTAAACCAGGAATATCCGGTTTCCCAAAATAATAGGTGATTTGATCCGTTTGACCTTTATCATAAATGACTTTTACGAGAAAAAGTGAAAGTCCTGTAGCTAAAAAGTTAATCGCTACACCCGAAATAACATGATCAGCACGGAAATTAATCGTTGCAACTGCATGGACAAGGGAAAATATCCCACCAACAAGCATCGCTGCAATTAGTGATATCCACGGAGTTAACGCACCAAAGACATCTTGAAAAGTAAGGTTAAAGACGATTGCCGAGAATGCACCCATGACCATCATACCTTCTAGCCCGATGTTAACGACACCGCCTCGTTCAGAATAAACGCCGCCAAGTGCTGTGAAAATTAGTGGTCCTGCCATGAGTAACGTACTGGAAACTATCGTTGCTAAAATCGCAGTCATTCTGCTTTCGCCCCTTTCTTAAATTTCGCCATCGTCCAACGAATGATATAACTAGATGCTACAAAGAAAATAATAAGGGCGATGATGACATTAACTAATTCATTTGGAACTCCTGCAACAGCTGGCATATTGAGCGCACCAATTTTAAGGGCACCAAATAGTAAAGCCGCGAAGATAATTCCAATCGGAGAGCTTCCGCCGAGTAGGGCTACGGCGATTCCGTCAAAGCCGATACCAGGCGAGGCACTCAGGACGTATGCATTTCCATATGTACCAAGGCCTTCCATAACGCCGCCAAGTCCTGCTAGACCACCTGCAATGACCATTGACATAACGATTGTTTTCTTAACGCTCATTCCGGCATACTGGGAAGCGTTTTCGTTAAAACCAACTGCTTCAATTTCATAACCAAATGTTGTTTTATTTAGCATCAGCCAAATAATTAAAGCGAAGCCAAGTGCAATTAAAATCCCCCAGTGCAAGGTCGAATATTGTGTGATTTCTTGCAAGAACGCGGATTGTAGCGAAGCACTTTCGCCAACAGTTTTGGTTTTATCAAGCCCATCGGTTAAGAGATTTTGAACGACATAGTTGAAAATATAAAGCGCCGTATAGTTAAGCATGATAGTTACAATAACTTCATTTACGCGCAAAGTTGCTTTTAATATCCCTGGAATGAACGCCCAAAATGCGCCAAAAAGGATACCGGCAATAACGGCTAGTGGCAAATGAATCCATTTCGTTAAGCCATCAAATTGTAGCGCTACGATAATCGATCCTAGCCAGCCCATAAGCATTTGCCCTTCTGCTCCGATATTGAAAAGCCCTGCTTTAAACGCAACCGCTACTGAAAGCCCGACTAAAATGTAAGGCGTCGATTGACGAATGGTTTCACCAATGTAGTAAGGTTGACCGACAACGCCGTCAATCAGAGCGGAATAACCAGCAATTGGATCATAGCCAAAAACAAGCATGATGATAGCTCCGGAGATGAGTCCCAAAATAACGGCAGTCACGGGAATAACAAGTGCATTTAACATACTTTTGACTTTACTCATGAACTTCTTCCTCCGTTTCTGCCTTTACTTTCGAGCCAGCCATTAAGAGTCCTAGTTCTTGTTCCGTTGTTTCTTCTGGCTTCACGATAGCTACGATTTTGCCTTCGTAAATAACCGCGATTCGGTCACTCACATTCATAATTTCATCAAGTTCAAACGACATTAAAAGAACCGCTTTTCCTTTATCGCGCTGCTCAATCAAGCGACGGTGAATAAACTCGATTGCCCCAACATCTAACCCACGTGTTGGTTGAGCCGCAATAAGAAAATCAGGGTCGCGACTTACTTCCCGAGCTATAATCGCTTTTTGTTGATTCCCCCCTGAAAGGGCTTTTGCTGCCACGTATTCGCTACTTGCGCGCACATCATATTCTTCAATTAAACCACGCGCAAAATCATACATCGCTTTATGATTTAAAAAGCCTTTACTTGAGATTGGTTTCTTATAATACGTTTGAAGCGCAATATTTTCGCCTAAACTCATCTCGAGCACTAAACCATGTTTATGGCGATCCTCTGGAATATGTCCTAACCCAGATTCTGTAATTTTACGCGGTTTATTGTTTTCAATAGATTGTCCGTTTAATTTAATCGTGCCTGCCGAAACTTTTGTCAAACCGCTAATGGCTTGAATCAATTCACTTTGTCCATTTCCATCTACACCAGCAATCCCAACAATTTCTCCTGCACGAACAGACAAGTTTAAACCACGGACGCTTTCAACGCCTCGTGCTTCTTTTACTACTAAGTCTTTCACTTCAAGAACATCTTTACCGGGAGTAGCTGGTTTTTTCTCCGTTGTAAAGACGACTTCACGACCAACCATCATATTCGCTAGTTCTTGTGGATTTGTTTCGGAAACATTAACAGTTCCCATTCCTTTACCACGTCGAATAACAGTGACACGGTCACATACATCCATAATTTCTTTTAATTTGTGCGTAATTAAAATAATCGATTTCCCTTCTTTAATTAAAGCGCGCATAATTTGAATGAGCTCTTTAATTTCTTGCGGCGTAAGCACCGCTGTTGGTTCATCAAAAATTAAAATATCTGCACCACGATAAAGTGTTTTTAGAATTTCAACACGTTGCTGCATTCCAATTGAGATATCTCGTACAACGGCATGCGGATCTACACGTAAACCATAACGATCAGAAATTTCTTGAATTTCTTGAATGGCCTTTTTCTGTTCAATGACGCCAAATTTATTAGGTTCTTTACCTAAAATAATATTTTCTGCCACTGTGAATTTGTCGACAAGCATAAAGTGTTGGTGGACCATTCCAATACCGAGATCATTAGCTTTATTTGGGCTATGAATATCTTCTTTTTGACCTCTTACGCGAATTTCACCACCATCTGGTTCATACAAACCGAATAGTACGTTCATTAGTGTCGACTTTCCTGCGCCATTTTCACCTAACAAAGCATGGATCTCTCCCTGCTTTAACTGTAAGGTAATGTTATCGTTAGCTACAAATCCAGAAAACTCCTTTCTGATTCCTAACATTTCAATAACATAATCCACATTCTCACTCCCTTTATCCGCTTCTTCAAAACGGAAAAACAGCCACTCGCGCATTTCTCACGAAAGACGCCGCCTCTCCCCGATCAGTCTAAAAGCGATTCTCGAGTTTTTTATCCGTTTATATCAATGCACTTTTCTGTAAAAATATGTATGTACGATAAATCCTAGTATCAATAAAAAAGGCATCACTTTATTTTATTTCTATTTGCTTTCCAATGCAATCATAATTTATAAAAAAACAAAAATATCTTTTGGGTTTCTTAGTAAAAGGGTTTACCTATCACTAGAAAGCGGTTTCATTTAGAAATTGAATGACAGGCCGCCAGTGGAGGCGGCCTTGCCAGTCTTTATTTCATCACGGTTTTTCTGGAACTTTAATTTCACCATCAACAATTTTTTGCTTATATTCGTCAACTTTTTTCAGAATATCAGCAGAAATATTTTCTTGATGTGGAGATAGTCCAACAGCATCCTTATCTAAACCATATTCGATTTTCTCGCCACCAGGGAAATCCCCTGCTTTAGCACGAGTAGATAAGTCTTTAACAGCGATATCAACACGTTTAATTTCAGAAGTTAAAGTAACATTGTACTCTTTACCATCGTTTGCTTTAACTTTTCCTTCGTCCCATTGGTCACGGTCAACACCGATTACCCAAACAGCACGGCTAGGATCTTTTTTCTTCAAGTTTTTCGCTTCTGCAAACACACCGTTACCAGTGCCGCCAGCAGCATGGAAGATAACATCTACGCCGCTTGAATACATTGTCGAAGCAATTTGTTGTCCTTTATCTGCTTTTGCAAAATCATTTGCATATTGAACATCAATTTTCGCATCAGGATTTACAGCTTTTACACCTTCAGTGAAACCAGCTTCAAAACGGTCAATAACTTCACCCTTAACACCGCCGACAAAACCAACTTTATCAGTCTTCGTAGTAAGTCCAGCTACTACACCAACTAAGAAAGATCCGTCATTGTCTTTAAATCCGATACTTACAACATTATCACGATCATCAATGTTATCATCGACAATAGCAAAGTGATTATCTGGATTTTGCTTAGAAACTGTTTCAATCGCTTCTTTTAATTTGTAACCAATACCGAAAATTAAATCATAATCAGAACGAACAGCTGTGTTTAAGTTTGTTTTGTAATCAGCTTCAGATGCAGATTGCAAGTAGTTATAGCCATCTGTACCTTTTTTCATGTCGTTATCTTTACCGAACGCTTGAAGACCTTCCCAAGCTGATTGGTTAAATGAACGATCATCTACACCGCCAGTATCAGTAACCATAGCAACAGTGAAGTTTTTATCACTATCTTTGCTACCTCCGCTTTTACTATCCGAATCATTCGAACCACAAGCTCCCAAAACTAAAGCAGAAGCTAAAACTGTTGTTAGTGCTAAAGCAAATGTACGCTTTTTCACCTGCAAACCCCTCCCAAGAGATAAAATGTCAGCTAGATTTAACGGTTTACTACGAACATTCGTATCTTTTTAGGATATGTAAGTTCCCTTTTTGCTAAAAACGAAAATTCTTTGTAAACGTATACCTCTAACTGTTTTTAATATACCATGTTCTGCCTTAGAAATAAACAATGAAAGTCACATTTTTTAAATACAAGTAAATTCCGAAAATTTATTTTTATTCTAAACCCGTTCACTTAGTAAGCGTTTACATTTATTTCTAAAGAAAAACCAGTTCAAAAAATGAGCTGGTTTTCGTTATTATTCTTCCCCTTCAATTCGTTCAACGTTCACTCGGCGGGGTTTACTACCTTCATGTGGACCGACTACTCCGCGTTGCTCCATCTCGTCAACGAGTCTAGCAGCCCGGTTATAGCCAATTCTGAATTTCCGTTGTAACATCGAAACAGAAGCGGTTTGCATCTCTATGACAAGCTGGACGGCTTCATTGTAAAGTTCATCTTCACTTTCTTCTGCTACATCAGGCACATCATCTGGAATCATTTCTTCGTTATACTGCGCTTTTTGTTGCGCAATCACGAAATTCACCACTTTTTCTACTTCTTCATCGGATAAAAACGCACCTTGTACACGTGTTGGCTTACTTGAACCTACAGGTAAGAACAACATATCACCACGGCCTAGTAACTTCTCAGCGCCTCCCATGTCTAGAATTGTTCGCGAATCCGTTGCGCTAGAAACCGCAAAAGCAATGCGTGAAGGAATATTTGCTTTAATTACACCCGTTATGACATCTACAGAAGGACGTTGCGTTGCAATAATGAGGTGGATACCAGCGGCACGCGCCATTTGGGCGAGTCTCGTAATGGCATCTTCCACATCATTTGAAGCAACCATCATTAAATCAGCAAGCTCATCGACAATGACGACAATAAATGGCAATTCTGCTTGTTTTTCTTCATTTTCTTCGTTATGGCGGCGAACATGTTCATTATATCCTTCCATGTTTCGTGTCCCAGTATGTGAGAACAAATCATAGCGTCGTTCCATTTCAGCGACTACTTTTTGCAAGGCTTGTGCCGCTTTTTTCGGATTGGTTACGACAGGTGCTAATAAGTGTGGAATGCCATTATATACATTTAGCTCGACCATTTTAGGGTCAATCATCATCATTTTCACTTCATGCGGCTTGGCACGGAGTAAAATACTTGTGATGATGCCATTAATACAAACTGATTTCCCGCTACCTGTTGAACCTGCAACGAGTAGATGAGGCATTTTGTTTAAATGGGCTAACGTTGCCTCGCCGGAAATATCACGCCCGAGCGCAATTTGGAGTTTATCTTCAGGTTTATTTTGGCTGTTATTCTCAAGCACTTCACGCAATGTGACGACTGCCACATTTTGGTTGGCAACTTCAATACCAATAGCCGATTTCCCTGGAATTGGTGCCTCGATACGGATATCTTTCGCTGCAAGGGCAAGCGCAATATCGTCGTTTAGCGAAACAATTCGGCTTACTTTCACACCAACTGCGGGTTGCACTTCATATTTGGTAACAGCGGGTCCTAAATGCACCTGTGTTATTTTCGCCTTTACACCGAAACTTTCAAATGTTTCTTCCAGTTTCCTAGCATTCGCTTTAATTTGGTCATACTCCGCAGATTGATCGGTCGGCTTAGCTTCTACCAATAAATCAAGAGAAGGCAATTGATAGATTTCATTTTCAAAAGACTCTTGTTCAAATTTCAATTCAGCTTGAACAACTTCCTCTTTTTTCTCCTCCGCGATAGTTTCTACAACAGGTTCTGGAGCTTGATTTTGGCTGAAATTAGAAATAATCGGTGGCAATTTTTCTTCGACGTTTTCTTTTTTGGGTTCCTCAGCTAGTTCTTTTGGTAATTCATTTTCTTTTGGTAATTCATTTTCTTTTGGTAATTCATTTTCTTTTGCTAGCTGTTTTTGCTCGCGCTCAGCTTTTCTTTCTTTGCTTTTTTCATTCCAAGCTTTGCATTTTTGGACGACGAAAGTTACCGCTTGTTTGACTTTTTCTTTCACAACAGCAAGCGGAACTCCAGAGGCAAAACACAAACCTACGAAGACAAGAATAAGTCCGATTATATTTGTTCCTACTTTAGACACGAGAAAATAAGTAATCGAGGACACGAAAGCCCCAATCATTCCGCCCCCAACGGTTAGGACAGTGCTTGGGTGAATGAGGTTTGTGAACGCAACTTCCCAAGAATATTCCAAAAACGCTCTGTCTGCTGGAAGGTTTTGCGCGATAAAAGTCATATGTAAAAGGGTTGCGAGTCCGATAAATATTAAGTAAATGCCAATGAGTCTTTTCGAAAACATTTTCGGTCGCACGCGTTTAATCATCAAATAGCCACCGAGAATAACAAGGCCAATTAGCAGGCCATAGCTAAGCGAGCCAACTAATAGTTCGCCGAGCGCGTAGACGTGTTGGCCGATAAACCCTAATTTGAATATACCAACGAGTCCTAATGCAATTAAAATAAGACCTGTAATTTCGAAACGAAAAATAGGATTATTTTTTTTCTTTGAACGCGAATTTGTTCGTTTGCGCGTCGCCGTTTTTTTCTTTTGAGTTGCCAATATTTTCCCCACCTTATTCTCAGTTTCTCATGAAAATCCTGCTTTATTATAACATATTTCAACTTCGCTTGACTCATTCAAAAGTCCTATTTACCAAACAAATGTACGTAAAAAACCGCAACACTTAATGGAAAAGTCGCGGTTTTCTTGTTACAATTCGGCACCACTTTGAATAATTTTATTGACAATGCCGTATTCAATCGCAGCATTAGCAGAAAGCCAAAAATTACGATTGGTGTCTTTTGCAATTTTGTCAAGCGGTTGTCCAGTTGCTTCGCTAATCATACGGTTAATTCGTTCACGCATTCTAATAATTTCACGCGCTTCAATTTCGATTTCGCTATTTTGACCTTGCCCCCCACCAAGAGGTTGATGAATCATGTAATGCGTGTTCGGCAAGCTAAAACGATTTTTCTTTTTAGCTGCTAAATAAATTGTGATGCCTGGACTAGCCACCCAGCCAGTGCCGATAATACGGACTTCCGGTTTGACAAAACGTATCATATCATGAATTGTATCTCCTGCTTCAATATGGCCACCTAGGCTATTAATAAAGATTGTAATCGGATTATCATTCAAAGATTCTAAAAGCAACAACTGACTAAAAACTTCTTTGGCTAAATCTTGATTAATTTCGCCGTATATTAAAATGGTCCGATTATCAATCATTTTTCGTGTTAATAAATGATTAATATCTTGGTTTCTGTCTACTTCCATTCTGCACTCCTCTTCAAAACAATTTATTTGTTCATTGTACCTTTTTGAGCAAACAAGTTCAAAAGATATGTGTAGTAGACTATAGAAAACTTCAAAATAAAACGCAAGCACACCTTCCACAGACAATGAACGAGAGAATTTGCGTGCATTGAACTAACAGTTTCCCCGAGGCCAGAAATCCGAAATTTGCTGTTTGTCAGAGTTCGGTGCATTTTATAAATGCGGCGTCCGTTTCGGTCTCATTTTACCGCCGCGGACTTCTGACATACTTCCGCCAACTGCCAAAAAGGCCTCTGGATCAATGTCGTCTAAAATCGCTTTTAATTTGACTTCTTCAAACCGAGAAATAATAACAAAAATCACTTTGCCCGTATGGCCTGAATAACCGCCAGTAGAATCAAGATAGGTCACACTTTTGCCAATTTGCTCCATAATTTCAAGCCCAATTTCTTCATAGTACTTGCTGATAATAAAAGCACTTTTTGATTCGTCCATTCCTTGAATGACAATATCAATGACTTTATACGCTAAAAAGTATGTAATGAGAGAATACATCGCTCTATCCCAATTAAAAGCAAATCCTGCTACACAAAAAATAATAATATTGATGACCATAATGATTTGTCCTGTAGAAAAAGGCGTTTTACCATTAATGATGATGGAAACAATTTCCGTCCCGTCAAGCGCCCCTCCGTTACGAATTACAAGTCCCACGCCTAGTCCAAGCGTCACACCGCCAAAAACAGTTGCGAGCAGTAAATCATCTGTTACAGGTTCAAAATCATGCAGTAAAAGTGTCACAATAGACATGACCGCAATGCCATACAATGTGAATAAAGCAAATACTTTACCAATATGCCGGTAACCGAGAATAAAGAAAGGAATATTTAAAACAAAGGTTAATATACCTAGAGGAAGCGGCGAAAGTTGCGAGATAATAATGGAAATCCCCACTACGCCACCATCTAAAATTTGATTATTTACGAGGAAAAGTTCAAGGCCGACACCCATTAATATTGCGCCGACAGTAATAATAAAAATTTTATAGAACAGCCACTTTATTTTTTTACGCCTACGAATCTTCACTTCTCGTAATGCTTGTTCTTCTAAAAAATCCGAGTTTACTTGCAAAGCCATCACTTCCTGTTTTCCGCATTTTATCTCTTTTTAGTATAGCATAGCCACTTTTAAGTTGTATAGAAACTTCATTTGGTGAAGTACTTTTACACTTGCCGAATTCTCCTTACTTATAGTAAGATAAAAGGTGCGCAACTTGTGGAGAATAGCATAACAATGCGTATCTTTTCACATAATAAATTAATAAAATAAGGGTGATAAAAAATGAGTGACTATCAAGTGTTGTTATACTACAAATACACGACAATTGATGATCCTGAAACATTTGCAAAACAGCATAGTGCTTTTTGTAAAGAAATTGGATTAAAAGGAAGAATTTTAGTAGCGACCGAAGGGATTAACGGAACAGTTTCAGGCACAAAAGAAGCTGCCAAGCAATATATGGAGCATATGCATGCCGACGCTCGCTTCCAGGATATGGTTTTTAAAATAGATGAAACCGACAAACATGCCTTTAAAAAAATGCATGTCCGGCCTCGTACGGAAATTGTATCGCTTCATTTAGAAGATGATGTAAACCCTCTCGAAGTAACGGGAAACTACATGGCACCTGAAGAATTTCGCGAAGCTCTAAAAGATCCAGACACGGTTGTCCTAGATGCAAGAAATGATTATGAATTTGATTTGGGACACTTTCGCGGTGCCATTCGTCCAGATATTAAAGCATTCCGCGACTTACCAGAATGGGTAGAAGAAAATCGCGAACAATTTGATGGTAAAAAAATCGTTACTTACTGTACAGGCGGAATTCGTTGTGAAAAATTTTCTGGCTGGCTGAAAACGGCAGGATTTGAAGACGTTTCGCAACTCCACGGCGGTATTGCCACATACGGCAAAAACGAAAATACAAAAGGCGATTTATGGGACGGCATGATGTATGTGTTTGATGAACGTATTTCTGTACCTATCAACCGTGTTGAACACCGAGTTGTTGGCCGTGACCATTTTGACGGGACACCGTGCGAACGCTATATTAACTGCGCGAATCCTTATTGCAACAAGCAAATTCTTGCTTCAGAAGAAAATGATGAAAAATATTTGCACAGTTGTTCTCATGAATGCCGCGTTCATCCTGAAAACCTCTATGTAAAAAATAACCACCTTTCTCAGGAAGACCTAGAAACTCGCCTTCTTGCAATTGGCGAAACGTTATCAAAATCCATTCGTTAAATGGAAAAAGCAAAAATGCGTCTTTGCATTTTTGCTTTTTATTTTGCCAACTTCTGAAAATCAATTCCTCGTGCCATACAAAAATCTTGCAACTCACCCTTCACAATGAGCGGCGTGCCAGAAATTTCAAGCATATTTTTAGCGTCAGCAAGCACGAATAAAGCCGCCAAATTTTCTTTAAAAAGTCTCAGCTTCTGAATAGTTGCCCCCTTCCCTTCTTTTTTCAAAGAATGAAGAACAAGGCCAGCGATACCAGCAGCTTTTGCACCTAAAATAAAACTTTTCATCATATCAAGTGGCGTTTTGATTCCTCCCGACGCGATAAATTCCATGTCGCTAAACTCTGGTCGCTTAACATCAAGCAAAGACTCTGCCGTTGTTAACCCCCACTCTTGCATAAAATCATAACCTTGATCTCGTCTTCGGTCATTTTCAATTTCTGCAAAATTAGTTCCACCACGTCCGCCAAGATCCACAGTTTGAACCCCAAGTTCTTTTAAAAGCCGAACCGTTTCAAAGCGCATACCAAAGCCGACTTCTTTGACGATAATCGGGATATTTATTTGTTCCGTATATTTTTTTATCGCCTCTGCCCAGTGCGCAAAATGACGGTCACCTTCACGCATCACGAGCTCTTGCGCCGGATTAATATGAATTTGTAATATATTTGCTTCTAACATTTCGATGGCACGCTTCGCTTTTTCAACGGAAACTTCCGGGCTTACATTTGCAAATAAAATGCCGTTTGGGTGTGTCTTCCTGACAATTTCATAGGTGGGAATTAAATCCGGATTTGAAAGAGCAGCAGACTGTGAACCGACAGCCATCGCAAGGCCGGCTTCACGTGCGATTTCGGCTAAATCTTGATTGATATTTTTCGTGTGTGCACTGCCACCTGTCATAGCGTTAATATAGAAAGGGACATCAAACGTGTGCCCTGCAAATTGTGTTTGTAGTGAAACGTCTTGTACGTCTAAGCGAGGAAGTGACGTTCCTAAGATTTGTAAATCTCGAAAAACATATTCCGTTCGCTCATAGTTTTTTAAAGCAAGCGTCACATGTTCGTCTTTTCTGCGTTCTCTAAGCAGCGCTTCTTTTTTATCCAATTTCTTCCCCACTTTCTTCATTTGAAAACTTGACTTCAAACGGGCTAATCTCGCTAAACCATTTTGCTTTTTCCCCTTCTGTCGGGGTGTAAACGGCATTATTCTCCATTAAAATTAAACCGTGAAATGTCTGAATATCGTCCTCACAGTCCTCGCAGTAGGCAATCTCATCTTCATTCCAAGCTGCGAAGAGAACGTCTTTTTTTAAAGCTTGATGCGGATAATCTAAAATGAGTTGTTGGGCGATTTCGCGATATTTTGAGAAGGCTTCTTCTTTCTTCTCAAAAGTAAAACTTGAAACGATATTTTCTTCCCATTCTTCAAAAAACCACCATGGTTCGTAGTCACCTGTTGTTAAAAGCACTTTCCATTCAGTCATTTGAAAACATCTCCCACACTACAGAATAGTTAAATTATAGCAATTGGACTGCGGAAAGTAAATTTTTGAAACTCGGGAGAAAAAGCGCTAAACTAAGATGTAAAGGATAAATGAAGGGTGTGTATCAGGATGGCAATTGAAACAGCAATTATTCGCGTTACTGGCTTTGTGCAAGGTGTTGGCTTTCGCTATACGACAAAACATGTGGCCTATAAATATGATGTTTGCGGGACTGTAAAAAATTTAGATGATGGTTCTGTTGAAATTGCGGCGCGTGCGGAAAGTGACAAGCTTGAAAAATTTATTGAGGCTGTAAAAAAAGGCCCCTCGCCTAGTGCGCGCATTCAAGAAGTTTTCATCTACAAAGGCGCTCCTGTTCCTGAAACGAAAACTTTTGATATCGTTTACTAAAATGAGGGCTTGAATTCCAGTACTATTTGAATTATAGTTAAGGAATGAACCGGGAAAGGAGCTGATGCGCGTCGTGACAATTCTTGTTCAAATGTTTTCAGAGCCAGAGTATGTATCACTTACTGTGACATTTTTACTTATGCTTGCGCTATTTCGTTTTTGGCCAGTTATCACACTGTTTAAACCTAAAATGTTATCGCGCGCTGAAGCAATCCATGTTTCTCATTTAACGATTGATAGGCGAATAGAAATGGTCAATGAGCATGTTAGTTTCGTCGTTAATTGGATTGTTGCTACTTTGAAAAAAAGTCAGTCCGATGACGAAGAAAGCCATCGTTCTTAATCTTTCAAGCAGAATGAACTTTTAGGAGGAAATAAGAACAGTGAAGAAGAAAAAAATTATACTCATTAGCATGCTTGCGGTGGCGCTACTCGTCCTTTCTGGATGTAGCATGGATCCATCACAAAATCAGGACGGCTTTTTCTATACGTATTTAATTGCACCACTTGTTTGGTTTATTCAGTTTGTGGCATCATTCTTTAACGATAATTACGGGATTTCTATCATTATTACAACTCTTATTATCCGTGCCATTATCATGCCGCTAAACTTGCGTACAGCGAAAGCACAAATGTCCATGCAGTCCAAAATGGCTGTTGCGAAACCTGAAATTGATGATATTCAAGCGCGCTTAAAACGTGCGGCAACAAAAGAAGAACAATCAAAAATTCAACAAGAAATGATGACCGTCTATAAAAAATATGATATTAATCCGATGCAAATGGGTTGTTTGCCACTTCTCATTCAAATGCCGATTTTAATGGCGTTTTACTATGCTATTCGTGGATCAGAAGAAATCGCAAGCCACACTTTCTTATGGTTTAATTTGGGCTCACCAGACACGATTCTAGCTATTATAGCCGGGCTCGTCTATCTTGGTCAATATTTTATTTCAATGATTGGTTATACTCCTGAACAGAAAAAACAAATGCGTATCATGGGATTACTATCCCCTGCGATGATTTTATTTATTTCGTTTTCAGCGCCTTCTGCACTTGCTTTGTACTGGGCTGTCGGTGGGATTTTCTTAGCTGGTCAAACTTTACTTACGAAAAAACTTTATATGAACAAACATCCAGAAGTTAAAGAAATGGCGAAAGAAGAACGCGAATTCGAAAAAATTGTCGAGGAACAAAAGAAACAACAATAAAAAGAAGCTGGGGCGTTATAACCCCAGCTTTTTTTTATTTAGTTACCTCAGCTTCTTCTTTTTGAATAACAGGTAACGTGATGGTAATTTCTGTGCCTTTATCTTCTTCGCTTTTTGCGTTAATGGTTCCTAAATAGCCTTCAACTAGCTGCTTGGCGATAGCTAGTCCTAAGCCGTTCCCACCTTTTTCGCGACTGCGTGCCTTATCTACGCGGTAAAAACGATTAAATACTTTATCAATTTCATCAGCAGAAATTCCGACACCGTGATCGCGAATTGAAATGTGAATTTTGTCTTTCACTTTGAAAACATTCATATTCACTTCTTTCGCTCCGTCCGAATACTTCACAGCGTTGTCCATAATAATAATGAGTAGTTGTTCCAAATGATTGTGCTGAATCATCGCATGTAAATCGGTTTCTTTCTCGTCTAAAGTAAAAGTAAAATCTTCATACATGACTTCAAAATTGCGTTTTACTTGCTCCACAACATCGTTCACATTGACGATTTGAAGTTCTTTTGTTTGAGAAACTTGTTCAGCGCGCGATAAATCAAGCATTTCTTGCACTAAGCGTTTCATTCGGTTGAGTTCGGTTAGCGAAGCATTTAATGATTCGTCTAACACCTCTGGATCACTTTTCCCCCACCGATTAAGTAGTTTCAAATGACCTTCCATAATTTGCACTGGTGTCCTCAGTTCATGCGAGGCATCTTCCACAAATTGTTTTTGCTGCTCAAAGCTCGTTTCAATTCGCGTCATCATGTCGTTAAAAATAACGGTAAGCTCAGTAATCTCGTCACGCGACTTGGATGTCGTTTCAATTCGTTTTTGGAAACCATTATTGCGAACATCATTCATTCCTTTCGCCAGTTTCGTTAACGGACTCAGGAAGTTTTGTGCGAGCAAATAACCCAACATTCCACTAATAAATAGTGCAACCCCGCCAAGAATGAACATCGTTACAAGCAATTTACCCATAATTTTGTTGTAACTTGTTAACGGATTAATAATTTGAACATAACCGATAACAGTAGAATTATCACTTATGGATGTAATTGGACCTTGTGAAATCAACATTTTATCCCCATTAATCGTGGGCTTACTTGTCACCCGTTCATTCGTTTGCCGAAAATATTGTGTAAAATCGTTGTTGGCCGTTTTTGTACTGGCCGTTAAAAAGTACTTTTGAATATATTGCCCATCTGCATCATAAAGCGCAATGACTTGGTCTTGTATTTTACGGCTGATGTTCGGATTTTTATCGAAAACTTCGACCAGCAAATCCGTATTATCAAGATTTCCGCTTTTCAGCACTTCATTGGCTGTTGTTTCAGCTAACAACGAATCGACTTTCTGCTCTTCTTCATTTAAAAGCATTTGTCCAATGCCTTGATAAATTGCGTATGAAAACAGGAAAAATGTAAGGAAAATGGCGGCACTGGCGCCGAATGTCCATTTAAACTTTAAAGAACGGCTCTTTAGTGAAAAGTTACTCGTCGTCATGTACGCATCACATAGCCTGTGCCCCGAACGGTCTGAATATAGCTTTCTTCATCAGGGTGATCGATTTTATTCCGCAAATAACGGACATAGACGTCCACCACGTTCGTTTCAACCTCAGTTTCGTAACCCCAAACCTTATTTAAAAGCACTTCTCTGGTTAAAACAATGTTGATGTTTTCCATTAAGGTTAAAAGTAACTCATACTCCCTTTTTGTTAAGTCGATAACTTCCTCACCTCGGCGAACAATGCGGCTTTCCTTTTCTACAACTAAATCACGATATTCGAGCGTCGTTTGTTTTAAGGATTGCTCAGCATTTTCAACGCGACGAAGGAGTGAGCGCAAGCGCGCAAGAAGTTCTTCTATCGCAAATGGTTTTACGATGTAATCATCTGCCCCGTGATCCAGTCCTGAAACTCGGTCAATAACTGAATCTCTTGCTGTTATCATTATAATTGGTGTTTGCTTCACTTGACGAACGCGTCGGCATACTTCTACACCATTTAAATGCGGTAACATTAAATCAAGTAAAATGGCATCCCAGTCTTCTTCGAGTGCAAGTTCTAGCCCCGCTCTTCCATCATTAGCCACTTTTGTTTCATAGTTTTCATGTTGAAGTTCAAGCTCTATAAAACGTGCTAAATTTTTTTCATCTTCAACGATTAAAATTTTACTCATCTGAAAAACCTCTCTTTCGGTTTCAAAAACATCATACCTATTACTATTGTAACTAACTTTGCAGATAAAACAACTAATAATCCCTTTATGACAACTTTTTTGATAAAATCTTAGCTGATTTTAAGAAATCAGACTTATTGCTGTAAGTATACCAGCCTCCATAAAAAGCTGTAAACAAAAAACACACCTCTTAAAAGAGATGTGTCTTAGTTATTTTTATTCATCAACTTCTGGCCACTCTGTATGGAACACGCCAGGTTTGTCGACACGCTCGTACGTATGAGCGCCGAAATAATCGCGTTGAGCTTGGATTAAGTTCGCTGGTAGAACTTCGGAACGGTAGCTATCATAATAGCTGATTGCCGCTGTGAACGTTGGAACCGGAATCCCAGCTTTTACAGCTTCAGAAACTACTTCGCGAAGTGCTCCTTGATAGTTATGCGCAATATCTTTAAAGTATGGATCTAAAAGAAGATTGCTTAAATGCTTATCATTATTGTAGGCATCTGTAATTTTTTGTAAGAAACGGGCACGAATAATACAACCCGCGCGGAAAATTTTCGCAATTTCCCCGTATTGAAGATCCCACTCATACTCGTCGCTCGCCGCTTTCATTTGCGCAAAACCTTGGGCATAAGAAGCGATTTTACTGAAGTACAAAGCACGACGTACAGATTCAACAAACGCCTTCTTATCACCATCAAAATGATAGCTAGAAGGGCCGCTTAAAATGGTGCTGGCGTATTTACGTTCATCTTTAAGCGCAGAAATATAACGCGCGAAAACAGATTCTGTAATGAGCGAAAGCGGTACGCCTAAATCAAGCGCGCTTTGGCTTGTCCATTTACCAGTACCTTTTTGGCCGGCTTTATCTAAAATGACGTCAACGATTGGTTTCCCAGTTTCATCGTCACGCACTTTTAAAATGTTCTTCGTAATTTCAATTAAGTAGCTATCTAGTTCGCCTTCGTTCCATTCTGCGAAAACGTCAGCTAATTCATCGTGATTTAAACCAACAATATCTTTTAAAATCGTGTAGGCTTCAGCGATGAGTTGCATGTCGCCGTATTCGATGCCGTTGTGCACCATTTTAACGTAGTGACCAGCACCATCTGGACCAATGTAAGTGACACACGGTTCACCGTCTGCAACAGCTGCGATTTCACGCAAAATTGGCGCCACTAAATCGTACGCTTTTCTTTGTCCACCAGGCATAATAGATGGGCCTTTAAGTGCGCCTTCTTCTCCGCCAGAAACGCCTGTTCCAATGAAGTTGAAACCTTCTTCGCTCAACTCTTTGTTACGACGAATTGTGTCTTCAAAGAATGCATTTCCGCCATCAATTAAAATATCGCCTTCTGTTAGGAAAGGTTTTACCGCTTCAATCATCATGTCCGTCGCATTACCTGCTTGAACCATAATCAAAATACGGCGCGGTACTTCAAGAGATTCAACAAACTCCTCTAAACTATAAGTCGGAACTAATTTTTTATCCGGATTTGCTTCCATAACCGCTTTTGTTTTTTCAGTAGAACGGTTGAAAATCGATACCGTGTGCCCGCGACTTTCAATATTTAGTGCAAGGTTACGCCCCATTACACCCATTCCAATAACGCCAATTTCTTGTTTTGCCATATGAAAATTCTTCCCTTCCTCGTATTTTTAAGGCAGAAGTCCCCTGTCTTACATTTTCTTTCAACCACTCTACTATACCAAATATTGAGAATCACGGCAAATGAATGTTTCTAGCCATTCACAACATTTTACAAATTTTTTGAAAAAGAAATCGTTTCCCCAAGATTTTCTCCGGATAAAGCAAGGGCTAACACCAGTTCTGTTAACCGTTCAAGCGTATTTTCAGAAATTTGTTCTTCCTTTGAATGCGGATTTTGATACCCAGCAGAAAGGAGTACGGTAACAAGCCCGCGCTCGTTAAACACACTCGCGTCTGATCCGCCCGCAAAACAAACGGATTCGACTGGCCATTTTAAGCGGTTTAACGCCCGCTTTAGTAATGCCACGCTATGATGGCGCTCTTCTAAACGGAAACCGGGATGTGTCACATGCGACTCCCCTTCAATTTCAACGTCGTATTTGATACCCGCCTCAAAAAATAGTTGCTTCACTTCTTCCATATACGGCATCAATTCTTCAAGCGGCATGTAACCAGATAGTTCCAATTTCATGAAAACAGTTTCATCAGCATTTTCATTAATTGCGCCTTCAAATTGCTTCACCGCATGTTTTACAGCCGGCGGCAAATTGACTTGTTTCAACTTATGGATGATAGTTCTAGCAACATTAATCGCGGATATTTGTGATTTTTTGAAATTTTGGATAATCGTAAAATCGAGCACGACATGTGACTCGCAGGCGATTTGAAAGCTCCCCACTTCTCCCGGTGCGTCCAGCGAATATCCGAAGCGTGACGTCAGCACACTTAAATCGAGCATTTTAGCCCCGAGCATCCCTACCTCTTCTTTTGCTGAAAAAATGAACTCAAGTGTTCCGTGCTTCGCTTCTGAATTCGTTTGTAGCGTGTCAATCAGCTCGAGCATAACTGCGACGCCAGCCTTATCGTCTGCCCCTAAAAAACCATTCTCACTTGTGTAAACTCCATTCCGCTTTTCCAGCTTCGGAGCCTCCCCGTTCGTTGCTGTATCCACGTGAGCATTAAAGAACAGCGCAGGAAAGTGTTCATCCGTTTTGTCTAAGCGCGCCATAATCCCGTCGTCTGATTTAACAAGTATTTGCACATTCCGCTTTTTGAGTTCTGACTCGATGTAGTCCAGTATTTCCGCTTCGTTGTAAGACGGGGAATAAATTTTTACGAGCTCTTCAAAAAAATCGGATGCGGCCATCATTCTCTCCTTCTTTCCTTTGTTTTTATATAGAATAACATAATTCTTCTTGAACAGTTACTACTATCTTGGTAAAATAAGGTAACAATGTTTCGAGAGGAGCTTATGCTGCATGTCCAACAAAAAATTTGTCCGTTTTGTGGTCATCTTAATGCTTATCGCCATCGTTCTTTCAAGTGTCATGGCTGGAGTATTGATGTTTCTTTAAAAATAATCACAATCGCCAAAAAGTCGGAGGTTCTCCGGCTTTTTTTATGCAAAAAAAGAGCAGCACTGCAAAGAGTACTACCCAAAAACATCTAGGGAGTTTAGGGGTATGGATCTAGATGTACAGTACCATACCCCTATATTCACAAAATAAAACGTTAATAAAGCGGTGTGTTATCTTGCGTCATCTCTTCCACAGACTTTTTAATGGACTGCAAGAAACGTCCTGCTAACAGGCCATCTAAGATACGATGATCAATGGATAAACATAGATTTACCATATCACGAACAGCAATCATATCGTCCACAATAACCGGACGTTTCACAATCGCTTCCACTTGTAAAATGGCTGCTTGCGGATGATTAATGATTCCCATGGACTGAACGGAGCCAAATGAACCCGTACTGTTTACTGTGAATGTTCCACCTGACATATCGTCATTTGTTAGCTTATTCGCACGCGCTTTGGCAGCAAGCTCACTAATTTCACGCGCAATACCTTTAATTGATTTCTCATCGGCATTTTTAATAACTGGCACGTAAAGTAAGTCGTTCGCTGCAATAGCGATCGAAATATTGACATCTTTATGCTCAATAATTTTGTCACCAGCCCACGTACTATTAAGCGCTGGGAACTCTTTAAGTGCACGTGCCACAGCTTTAATAAAGAACGCAAAATACGTAATGCCAAAGCCTTCTTCTTTTCTAAATGACTCTTTAATACTGTCACGATAGCGTACTAAACGCGTCGCATCAGCTTCAA
The DNA here is from genome assembly GCF_900186185.1 of Listeria sp. ILCC797. Lineage (NCBI taxonomy): Bacteria > Bacillati > Bacillota > Bacilli > Caryophanales > Listeriaceae > Listeria > Listeria sp. ILCC797. The sequence continues at coordinate 153,785 of NZ_FYBS01000005.1, read as the reverse complement.
CCATCATCCAAGCATGTGGAATTTCATGTTTACTTTCCACCATATGTTTAGCGATAGCTTTGCGCACGCCATTTACAGGGATTTCACGGTCGCCATTCGCCGCGCGCGGATAGTCTTTCGGCGCTTCTTTAACAGCTTTTTCAGGCGTCGCTTGCTTAGCAGGAGCAGCTTTCACACCGCCATTTTCGACAAAACGAAGCACATCTTTACGCGTAATCCGACCACCTGCACCAGTTCCTGTAAGATCAGCCAAGTCAATTTGATGTTCTGAAGCCAAGTGCAACACGGCTGGGGAAAAGCGCGCGCCAGACGGGGCACTTGCTTTCGCTTCTTTTAGACTACCGCCGTTTTGTTCCACTTTAGGTTCAACTTGCGCCGTTTGTTCTTCTTTAGGAGCTTCCGCAGATTCAGCACCGTCTGCGTCCGTTTCAATCGTACAAATAATCGCACCAACTTCAAGCGTTTCATCTTCCTTGGCGATAATTTCTTTAATGACACCACTATAGGAAGATGGAATTTCTGCCGTCACCTTATCTGTTAATACTTCAGCCAAAGCATCATATTTTTCAACTTTTTGTCCCGGTTCTACAAGCCAAGAACTAATCGTTCCTTCCGTGACACTTTCACCAAGTTTTGGCATTGTAATTTCCATAACAGCCACACTTCTTCACTCCTTCTTTAAAATTCCGCAAGTTCCCGCATTTTATCTAAAATCTTATCCGGATTGATCATGAAATATTTTTCCATTGTTGGTGAGAATGGCATTGCTGGCGTATCTGGACCAGCTAAGCGCGCAATTGGCGCATCCAAGTCGAATAAACAATGTTCTGAAATAATTGCCGCCACTTCTCCAATAATGCTACCTTGTTTATTGTCTTCGGTCACTAAAAGGACTTTCCCAGTCTTTTTAGCCGCTTCAATAATGGCTTCCTCATCAAGCGGGTAAATCGTCCGCAAATCTAAAATATGCGCCTCATACCCGTCACTAGCTAGCCTTTCTGCCGCCTGTTGCGCGAATTCAACGGCAAGCCCGTAGGTAATGATCGTAATATCATCCCCTTCGCGTACAACATTGGCTTTTCCAATTGGAACCGTGTAGTCCGTCTCTGGAACTTCCCCTTTAAGCAAACGATAAGCTCTCTTATGTTCAAAGAAAAGCACTGGGTCGTTATCGCGAATCGCCGCTTTTAGCAACCCTTTTGCGTCGTAGGGGTTCGATGGAACGACGATTTTTAGCCCCGGTTGGCCGAAGAATACTTTTTCGACGGACTGCGAGTGATAAAGTGCTCCGTGGACGCCGCCACCAAAAGGCGCGCGAATGACCATCGGAACAGTCCAGTCGTTGTTTGAACGGTAGCGAATTCTTGAGGCTTCGGAAATAATCTGATTGACTGCTGGCATAATGAAGTCCGCAAATTGCATTTCAGCTACAGGACGATAGCCATACATAGCCGCCCCGATGCCAACACCTGCTATCGCTGATTCAGCGAGCGGCGTGTCGATAACACGTTCTTCACCAAATTTATCATAAAGTCCTGCTGTTGCTTTAAAAACGCCGCCTTTTTTACCGACATCTTCTCCTAAAATAAATACTTTATCATCGCGTTCCATTTCTTCGCGAAGCGCCATCGTAATGGCATCAATATATGAAATGACTGGCATTTTTACTCCTCCTCCGCATTCTCTTCGTATACATGTAGAAGTGCTGATTCCGGCTCCGCGTATGGTGCATTTTCCGCATATTCTGTCGCCTCATTCACTTCTTTTGCAATTTCTTTTTCAAGTTTTTGCAAAATTTCTTCTGTCAAAACGCCTGCTTCTAAAAGCTCGTTTTGGAAGATAAGCAGCGGATCTTTTGCTTTCGCATCATTCACTTCTTCTTTCGAACGGTACGCGCTATCATCATCATCAGAAGAGTGTGGCGTAAAACGGTATGAAACTGTTTCAATTAACGATGGGCCTTCACCCGCACGAGCGCGGTCCACAGCGCGTTTGAATGCTGTATAGACTTCGGTAATATTATTTCCATCCACACGTTCACCCGGCATGCCGTAACCAATGGCACGGTCAGAAAGTTGTTTCGCCGCATATTGTTTTTCTGCAGGTACACTAATCGCGTATTTATTATTATGAATGACATAAACCACAGGTAATTTATGCACACTAGCAAAGTTAATTCCTTCATGGAAATCACCTTGATTAGAAGAACCTTCACCTGTTGATGTATAAGCGACAATATTTTCGCCAGCCATACGAGCAGCTAACGCAATCCCTGCCGCATGTGGGAATTGTGTCGTAACAGGAGAACTTTGGGTGACAATGCGCTGCGCTTTATGCCCGAAATGGGCGGGCATTTGTCGTCCACCTGAATTCGGATCTTCTGCTTTGGCAAACGCAGAAAGCATAATATCTTTCGCTGTCATTCCAAATGCAAGAACAACTGCTAAATCTCGGTAATACGGCAAACAATAGTCTGCATCTAAATCAAAGGCATAAGCCGCACCAATTTGTGCGATTTCCTGCCCTTGCCCAGAAATTGTAAATGGAATTTTCCCTGAGCGATTTAATAGCCACATACGTTCATCTAAACGACGCGCTAATAAAGTCGTACGAAACATTTCCAGTAATTTTTCATCAGATAATCCAGTATCTTTTAAAGCCATTATCTTTCCTCCTAATTATCAATCAAGGTATTTATTACCCGTGAATTTGATTCCCATCAACAGTAAGAGCTGCTTCTGCAAAAGCCTCTGATAAAGTTGGATGCGGATGAATCGTCGCCCCAATTTCCCAAGCTGTCGCATCAAGCACTTGTGCAAGAGCTGCTTCACTAATCATGTCCGTCACATGCGGTCCAATCATCGACACACCAAGGAGATCATCTGTTTCTTTGTCTGAGCAAACCTTAACAAATCCGTCAGATTCCCCAAAAACAAGTGCTTTCCCAATGCCGCGGAAAAAGAATTTCCCTTTTTTCACCGCATGTCCACGTTCTTTTGCGATGTCTTCGCTCATTCCGACACTCGCAATTTCTGGTGAAGTATAAATACAACGTGGAACCAAGTCATAATTTAATTTTTCCACCTGCTTGCCAGCAATGAAGTTCGCCGCAATCGTTCCCTCGTGCATCGCAACATGTGCCAATTGAAGCGTTGGGATACAGTCGCCAATTGCAAACATATGGCTTTCCTTTGTTTGATAAACATCATTCACTTGAATAAAACCTTTTTCAACAACAACATCTGTATTTTCTAAACCGATATTTTCAACATTAGCCGCGCGACCAACAGACACAAGCATTTTTTCAGCTGTAAATGTTTGCTTTTCGCCCTTAACAAGCGCATCAATCGTGACAGAGCCATCTTTTTTGATTAAAGAATCCGCCTGAACTTCTGCACTCGTAACCATTTTAATTTTTTTCTTTTTAAAGAGCCTCATGAGTTCTTTCGAGATTTCTTTATCTTCCGTTGGGATGATTCGGTCTGCATATTCGAGAACCGTAACATCAACGCCAAAATCGTGCAGCATCGAAGCCCATTCCATACCGATTACACCGCCACCAACGATTAAAATTGACTTCGGCAAAGCTTCCATTTGGAGCGCCCCGTCAGATGAGAATACATCTTTTTCATCAAGTTCGAGTCCTTTTAAAGAGCGTGGTCTTGAGCCTGTTGCGATAATAAGATTTTTTGAAATAAGCATTTCATTTTCAGAGCCGTCAAGAAATTCGACGGATACCGTTCCTGCTGTAGGCGAGAAAATAGATGGACCTAAAATCGTTCCTTTTCCTTCGTATAGGTCGATTTTCCCTTGTTTAAACAGTTGATGGATACCATTTGTTAATTGCTCCACAATTTTCGCTTTGCGTTCTTGTGCCTTTAAGAAATTAAGCGATGCACCACCTTCAACTGTAACACCAAATTCTTCTGCTTTTTTTACAGTTTGAAAAACTTCAGCAGAGCGCAGTAGTGCTTTACTCGGAATACAACCTCGATGTAAGCATGTTCCGCCTAGTTTATCTTTTTCAACAACCGCTACAGATAAGCCATTTTTTGCCGCACTAATCGCTGCAACATAACCACCTGTTCCGCCGCCCAAAACGACTACATCATACTCTTTCGCCATCTAAAAATCCTCCTCCTAGTATTCTAAAGCAATCTCTTGTCCTAACAAAATTCGCTGTGCGCCTTCATTTAAAGCCTTCATTTCGTCTTCACCTGGTGAGACAATAACCTTGGCAATCCAAGACGTCAGCTCCGTTATTTTCTTCGTAAAAGAAGCGCTCCTTGCAAGCCCGCCAGTTAAAATAATGGCATCCACTTCACCAGTAAAATGCACAGCAAGACTCGCGATTTCCTTACTCACTTGAAGGGCCATCGCATCAAAAATGAGCGCTGCGTATTCATCACCATTTGCAATCATCTTTTCAACTTCACGCATGTCCGTCGTACCTAGATACGAAGCAACGCCGCCCTCACCCATAAGTTGCTTTTGCAATTCTTCTTTTGAATGATTTTGGTCAAAACACGCGTCTAGAAATGCGTTAAGCGGTATAGTTCCAGCGCGTTCAGGGCTAAATGGACCTTCGCCGCCTAGCGCATTATTCACATCAATAGCAAACCCGTCCTTATGCGCCGCAACCGAAATACCACCGCCTAGATGTGCAATAATAAAGCGACTCGCTTCATACTCCTGGCCTAGCTCACTTGCTATCTTACGCGCCGTAGCCTTATGATTTAGCGCATGAAAGATACTAATTTTTTCATAATCCTTATGACCAGAAATACGCGCTACTGGTTCTAATTCATCAACCACAACCGGATCCACAATATAAATCGGAATTTGAAAGCCCTCGCCTAATTCAGCCGCAATTAAACCACCTAAATTAGATGCATGCTGCCCTGAAACACCAATTCGTAAATCCTGAATCATGTTCTCCGTTACCTTATACGTGCCACCTTTTAGTGGCCTTAAAAGCCCTCCACGTCCCACAATAGCATCAAGTTCCTCAAGCGAAAATGCTTTGCTTCGCAACGTTCGAATGATGATTTCCTTACGAAATTGAAGCTGTTCAAGAATTGTTCGAAACCCCTTTAATTCTTCATGTGAATGCCTTATTTCTTCTTCAAAACGTAAAGTATGTCCATCAAAAATTGCGAGTTTTGTTGATGTTGAACCTGGATTAATCGCAAGTACTGTAAAGCTCATTTCTGCCCCCTTCTAGCGCTAATCGCCTACTGAATTAAATTTGTGAAATTTATTATGTGTTATCAGTTATTTCAGCACTATTGTAACATGCACGCTTCACAATCCAAAAACTCTTTGCATCAAAAACAAAGAAAACGCTTTATTCCGATTTTTATAACATATTCAGACCATTCTGCCAGTTAATAAAAAGGGCAATATTACATTTAATTTTGAATCACTTGCAAAAAAAATTACCATCAGGACTTTCGAATCAACAATGCTATCATAAATGAACTTAATCCGCATTTTCAGTAGGCCTCATAAAATATCTGCACTCTTCACAGAAGGAATTCTAAATAGTGTCTTTCATAGGCGGCTCATGCTTTGAGACTTTCTCGCTAAAGTCTCAAAGCGCACTTGACCTTGCTAAGAATTTCATCATTCTAATAACGAGGAGCTGCGTTTTAATTTACGTGAATTTAGAGTTTTCCACTAATCTGCTTAAAGTTATTTTCTTCGTTACTATTTCCTCATACTCCGCATCATCTATTTTTTCTCCTAAATCAGGTGCACTTTTTCATCACGTAATCTGTTGCAAATAAGATGATATGGCAGAACAACCTCTTCGTCCGAACTCGTTTGAAAACTTCCAAACCACCATGACGACTAAAACAAAAACTTAACTTTTGGATGAAAGCAAGTTTTACCGTCCCTAAAATGATTGCATCACTCTTGGCTTTCCCATAAAAAAAGATAGCTACATTAAAAATTAGTAGTTGTTTTTATAGGTAGGTAATAAAACTTACTCTTATATTTTAAACAAAAAGCTTTTCGTATGCAAGCAATTTTGTTTTTTTATCGTGCGGATTTCGTCTTACTTGCTTGGGAAAGCATTTCTTCCGCATGTTGTTTCGCTAGCTCAGTAACTTCTGTCCCCGCAATCATCCGACTGATCTCCAAACTTTTTTCAGCTCCGTGAAGAATTTCCACGTTAGTAGACGTTCGTTCATTTTCAATATTTTTCGTAATATAGTAATGATGATCCGCCATTGCCGCAACTTGCGGTAAATGCGTAATACAAAGGACTTGTGATCCCACCGAAACCGCGTAAATTTTTTCAGCAATAGCCTGTGCCACGCGCCCGCTTACTCCCGTATCCACTTCATCAAAAATAATCGACGTAATCCCTTGATGCTTCGAAAAAATCGTTTTCAGCGCCAACATCATACGCGATAGCTCACCGCCTGAAGCAATTTTCGTCATCGGTTTTGCCGGCTCCCCAGGATTTGTAGACATATAAAAAACCACTTCATCTTGCCCCGTTTCTGAATACTCTTCTTTGGTTGAAAAATGGACCTCAAATATGGCTTTTTCCATATACAGTTGACTGAGTTCTTGCTTAATTTGCGCTTCCAATTGGGTGGCGGCTTTTTTTCTTAGGGAAGTTAGGCGCGTGGCTTTTTCAGCGACTTGTTTTGCCAGCCGTTCGACGTTTTCCGAAAGTTCACCAACATGTGCTTCGCTATTCGCGAGTTTTTGAATTTCATCTTGGATTTCAAGATGGTAAGCCATTATGTCTTCCACCTTTTTCCCGTATTTCCGTTTCAATTGGTTCATTTCCGCCAAGCGATTTTCAATTTCGTTCAATTGCTCTGGCTGGAATTCCATCTGCTCAAGCGCCTGTCTAATTTGCATCGCCGCATCTTCCAATTGGTAATAGCTTGATGCAATGGTTTCGTGTACGCTATCAAAATCGGGCGACACGCCTTTTGCCGTTTCCATCTGATGCATCGCCTCACTCACAGCTGAAAGTCCGCCAGAATCTGCTTGAAGCGCACTATACGCGCCATTCAAATTTTCATTTAATTTCTCGAAATTGGCCAGAATATTTTTTTCCGCAAGAAGGGTTTCTTCTTCGCCAGCTTCCAAGTGGGCAGCTTCAATTTCCTGATTTTGAAATTGAAGCATATCTAAGCGCTGTGCGAGTTCTTGTTCATTTTTTGTGAAATCGCGAAATTCTTTTTGCGCCTTTTTATACAAAGTAAAAGTTTCTTCATATTCTTGAAGCGGTTTTGTTTCGCCGCTGTACCGGTCGAGAAGTGTAAGGTGAAACTCGTCATGCATCAACTCTTGGTGCTCATGCTGACTATGAATATCAATTAATTTGGAACCAATATCTCGAAGAAGCACTGTTGTCACAAGCTTCCCGTTTATGCGACAAACATTTTTCCCGCTTCTAAACATGGTTCGCTCTAACACAACCATATTATCCGTTGCATCGATACCGTTCTCCGCAAGTGTTTTTTGCGCAGCGATGTTATCTTCTGCAAGGATAAATAAACCTTCTAAAGAAAGCTTATCTTCGCCGTGGCGAATGAAATGACTTGATCCCCGGCCACCTACAAGTAAACCGAGAGCATCGATAATAATCGATTTCCCAGCACCTGTTTCACCGGTTAAAACGGTCATTCCTTCTTCAAAAGACAGAGAAAGAGATTCAATGATAGCCAAATTTTTAATCGTTAATTCTTGTAACACCTGCCGAAGTCCTCCTTTTTATAACATTTCCACTAAACGTTCTGAAACTTTTTGTGCGTCTTCTTCCGAGCGACAAATAATTAGACAAGTATCATCGCCACAAAGTGTTCCGGCTTTCTCAGGCCAATTTAAATTATCGAGCAAGGCGCCGATTGCGTTTCCGTTTCCCGGCATTACTTTTAAAAGCAATATAAACTGAACTGTATCAATACTAATAAAGCAGTCAACTAGCGTACGCTTTAATTTTTGCTGTGGGTTGAATTTGTTATCAGCAGGCAAACTATACTTATATGTTCCATTTTGTGTTGGCACTTTCACCAAATGAAGTTCCTTAATGTCACGAGAAATGGTTGCCTGCGTAACTTTCACGTCACGCTTTTGCAAAAGTTCTACTAATTCTTCTTGCGTATCAATCTCATTTGAAGTTACAAGTTCACGGATAATAATGTGTCGATGACCTTTATTCACTATTTTTCACCTCGCGTTATTTTTTATATCTCCATATTAACGAAAAAATCGCATAAAGTCACGGATTTAACGCAAATATTTTTTGAATTGACAAATTTTTATTTATTCATGAGGGTTTATATTTTTTGTAAAATGCGTATAAAATAAAAAAACCAGCATAAAAAACTGGTTTTCTAGTCTAATTGTGTATGTGCAAGCGCAACAATTTTTTCTAGCGCGTGGCTCTCTAATAAAATTTCACCTGATTCATTTCCCGTCCATTTAAGATGCGCAATAAATTCAATATTCCCTTCGCCACCTGTAATCGGTGAGAAATCAATGCCTAGCACATTAAAACCAAGCTTTGCGGCTTCCGTTAAAATATCTTCTAAAACCGCTAAATGAATTTTAGGATCGCGCACAATACCTTTTTTCCCAACATTTTCTTTCCCTGCTTCAAATTGCGGTTTAATCAGTGTCATCACATCGCCGCCAGTTACAAGCACCGTACGCAAAACAGGCAATATAAGCTTTAAAGAAATAAATGAGACATCAATGGTCGCAAAATCTGCTAAGCCAAGCGTGAAATCTACGGGTGTGACATGCCGGAAATTAGTTCGCTCCATCACGGTAACCCGCGAATCATTGCGCAGCTTCCAAGCTAACTGGTTATAGCCTACATCAAGCGCATATGAATGTTTCGCCCCGTTTTGAAGCGCACAATCTGTGAATCCTCCTGTAGATGAGCCAATATCAAGCATCAATTTATCCCGCACATCAAAATCAAAAACTTGCAGTGCTTTCTCAAGTTTTAATCCGCCTCGACTGACATACGGCAAAGTTTTTCCTTTCACGCGTAGTGCGCTATCCACAGGAATTTTCTCGCCAGGTTTGTCGATTCTCGTATCCGTCCGGAAAACAATTCCCGCCATAATGGCGCGTTTTGCTTTTTCCCTCGTTTCAAAAAGGCCTTGTTCCACTAGCAAAACATCCGCGCGTTCTTTTTTTACACTCATAATAAATTCGCCTTTTGCTTCCCGAAACGCGCAAGCATTTCTTTTATTTTCATTTCAATGCCAGAAACCGATAAGCCATATTCCTCTAAAATGACTTCTACTGAACCGTGGCTTATAAATTCATCTGGCAAGCCTAGTCGACTAATAACGCTGTCGCTATACCCATGTTCTTCTGCAAATTCCAAGACCGCACTGCCGAATCCACCCGCTAAAAGGGCTTCCTCAACCGTTAAAATCGGCATTTTTTTCGCAAAAAGTTGGTGTAAAAGAACTTCGTCAAGCGGTTTGATGAAGCGTGCATTAATAACGCCGACGCGTAATCCTTGTTTGCGTAAGTGGAGAGCCGCCTCACAAGCGATAGAAATGGTTGTGCCAAATGTCAAAATTGCAGCATCTACTGGTTCAATCAATGTTTCAAATTCCCCAATGGGAAGAGCTTCTGCTGCTCCGCTCAAATCAACGCCTAATCCGTTGCCTCTTGGGTAACGAAGTGCGAACGGACCTTCAAACTCATAAGCAGTCTGAATCAGTTGGCGTGCTTCAAATTCATCTTTTGGCATCGCAATCACGATATTTGGAATTCCGCGTAAAAAACTAATGTCAAAAATACCTTGATGCGTCTCACCGTCCCCGCCCACAAGGCCAGCTCGGTCAATTCCAATTATCACATTTAAGTTTTGTCTGCAAACATCGTGGACAACTTGGTCGTAGCCGCGCTGTAAGAAAGTGGAATAAATTGCTAAAAACGGCTTTAAACCTTCCGCAGCAATTCCAGCAGCAAGCGTAACGGCGTGTTGTTCGGCAATCCCTACGTCGAAAAAGCGTTCTGGAAATTCTAAAGCAAATTTTTCTAGCTTAGAGCCGACTGGCATAGCTGGTGTAATCGCAACAATTCGCTCATCTTTTCTCGCTAGTTCCAAAATGCCTTCACTAATGACCTCACTCCATGCCGGCGCATCTGTTACAGGTTTAATAAAAGCACCTGTTTCAACTTTGTACGGTCCCGTGCCGTGCCATGTTCCTCGCTTATCAGTTTCAGCAGGAGCATAGCCTTTTCCCTTCGTCGTGACAACATGAATAAGCGTTGGCCCCTTCACCTTTTTAGCAAATTCAAGATTCGTAATTAAATCTTGATAGTCGTGACCGTTCACCGGTCCTAAATATGTGTAACCCATTTCTTCAAAGAAAGTTCCTTGGACGAGCAAATATTTTACGCTATCTTTTACTCTTTCTGCAAAACCAGCGATTTTATCTCCCGCTGTAGGAATTTTTTTCATTGCCGCCTCTAAATCTTTTTTGGCACGTTTAAATTTACCCGAAGTTCGTAGCTTTCCGAGCATATTGTGCATCGCACCAACGTTTGGTGCAATCGACATATTATTATCATTTAAAATTACAATCACTTCTTTTCCCATATCGCCTATATGATTAAGTGCCTCTAGCGCCATTCCGCCTGTCAAAGCACCGTCACCGATAATAGGCACGACATGAAAATGTTCGTTTTTTATATCTCGCGCAATTGCCATCCCTGCTGCTGCGGAAAGAGAAGTAGAACTATGTCCCGTTTCAAAAACGTCATGAGGAGATTCTTTTCTTTTTGGAAAACCATCTAATCCGCCCTGTTGCCTAAGTGTATCAAATTTATCTGCCCTACCCGTTAAAATTTTATGCACATATGACTGATGCCCAACATCCCAAATAAATTTGTCATCTGGGCTTTGGAAAGCATAATGAAGTGCAATCGTCAGTTCAACTACACCTAAATTAGGTCCAATATGGCCACCTGTAACCGAAGTAGATTCAATCAAAAACTTTCTAATCTCTGCGGCTAACTCTTCCATTTCAGGTATCGCCATATCTTTTAAGAAGGCAGGATCCTTAATTTTAAAAAGATCCAATAGAAACAGCTCTCTTTCTTCATAATTTAATAAAAAGTGCCCATTCTATTTGGGCTTATTTGCCATTACTTGAAATCATTATATCATTTTCAATCTGTTTCACCAAGTGAATTCAAGTGAAAATACTTTTAGACAACAAAAAAAGCAAACCTCAAAATTGAGATTTGCTTTTGATTTTAAAATAGTAATTACGCTTTGTTAACGTTAGCCGCTTGTGGTCCACGAGCGCCTTCTTCTACGTCAAAAGTAACTGCTTGACCTTCGTCTAAGCTTTTAAAACCATCAGATTGGATAGCGCTGAAATGTACGAATACATCGTCTCCACCTTCACGTTCGATAAATCCAAAACCTTTTTCTGCGTTAAACCATTTTACTGTACCTTGTTCCATTTTAAATATTCCTCCTCGTGCTCCCGAGCACATTATATTGTACTATTCTTGCTTATGGCACGAGATGGAATGCTGTTCACAATCGTATCCTTACCCACAAAAATAATGCTATTTAAGCATATCACGTAAGAATCAAAAAAGCAAATGTTTACCTCAAAATAGTGAAACAATTTTTACAACTATTCAATTATCTCGCTTCACAATTAAATCAGCTAGACCAATTAAGAAATCCGTTTTTAAATCGCTACCTTGAAGTGCTGCAATTGCCAAATGATAATGCTCGTCTAACGCTTGCTTTGCACCGTCAAGTGTTAATAAACTTGGATAGGTGCTCTTTTGGTTTCGCTCATCAGAACCTGTTTCCTTACCTAATTTCGCTTTATCCCCTGTCACATCCAAAATGTCATCGCAAATTTGAAAAGCGATTCCAATATTTTGAGCATACGCGCTCAAGCGTTCCTGCTGACTAGCTGACGCATTTCCTAGCACGCTGCCCGCATAGACAGCCGCATGGAGCAGTGCTCCCGTTTTCCGCACATGGACTGATTCTATCTCCTCAAGCGTGAGTTGTTTGCCCTCGCCCGTTAAATCTGCTTGCTGTCCGCCTACCATACCAAGAGCGCCAGCGTTTTTGGCGTAACATTGAATAATTTTTATCCGTTTATTAGCATCAATCGTTTCATCGTTTGCTACTTCCGAAAAAGCCATCGTTAGGAGAGCATCTCCTGCAAGAATAGCCGTTCCTTCATTAAATTTCTTGTGGTTCGTTAGTTTGCCGCGGCGATAATCATCATCATCCATCGCAGGTAAATCATCGTGAATTAAGCTGTATGTATGAATCATTTCGATAGCGCTCGCCGCGTGGCTACCTAAGTTTTTGTCGCCTGATAAAGCATCGATTGTCGCAAAGAGCAAAAGTGGACGAATTCGCTTTCCACCTGCTTGAAGCGAATAGTGCATCGCTTCTTTTAAAAGTGGTTCAATCGCTTCGTTTTCAACTGCGGAAAAGAGGCGTTCTTCAAGTTTTGCTTTATACGTATCTATAAAAGCATCAATGCTTGACAATGTTATTCGCCCTCCACTTCAAACGGCTTCTCTTCGTCCGTTTCCGTTACCACTTTAGCCATCTTCTCCTCAGCCGCTTGTAACTTCGTTTGGCAAAGTTTCGTTAACTCGATTCCTTTTTGATACATATCAAGCGATTCCTCTAAAGATGCATCGCCACTTTCTAAAGCTTCCACAATTGCTTCTAGTTCCTTCATCGCTTCTTCAAAACTTTGTTGTTTTTTTGTTACCATTTATTTTTCCTCCTCTTTGCTCGTCACATTTGCCAGAAAGGCTCCATCGCTTAAAACAACCTTCACTTCATCACCCGCAGAAAGTTCGCGCACTTCTTTCACGACCTTTCCGGCTCTATATGTCACCCCGTAACCTCTTTTTAGGAGGGAAAGCGGACTTAAAAGTTCCAACGCCGAAATATGCTTTTCAAACTCATATCGCTTCAATTTGATGATATCAGTCGTAGCAACTTGTAATCGCCCCGCCAGTTCCTTTGTGTCGCGTTTTGCATCCGCCACTAGGCGTTCGGGTGAAACCAGTTGTAGCCGATTGGAAAATTGTGTCAGACGCGTTTCTTGTTGCCAAATAACCCGCGAAAATGCATTTTGCATCCGCCCCGAAAAATAATCCAAACGTTCAGTCTGCTCATCAAGCAATTTTCTTGGCCCACGTAGCAAAAGTCGCTCCCGCTTCGCTCGCAAATTGACTTCAGAACGCTCTAAAGTTTGCCGCATTAAATTTGTTAGCCGATACTTCCGTTCAAGTAAACGTTCATTTAAATCTTGATAGTGTGGCACCGCGAGTTCCGCAGCAGCAGTTGGAGTCGCCGCCCGAACGTCCGCCGCAAAATCAGCAAGCGAAAAGTCCGTTTCATGCCCGACCGCTGAAATGATAGGCACGTCGGAATCGAAAACCGAGCGTACTACGATTTCTTCATTGAATGCCCAAAGCTCTTCGAGTGAGCCACCACCTCGTCCAATAATCATCAGATCAATGTCGTTGCGCGCATTAATACGGGCAATATTTTCTGCTATTTTACGAGCAGCCGTTTCTCCTTGAACAAGTGTTGGGAAAACGAGTACTTCCACACTGGGCATTCTGCGGTGAATCGTCGTCAAAATATCGCGTACCGCAGCCCCAGTTGCACTTGTCACGACAGCAATTTTAGAAGGGAAAGAAGGAAGCACTTTTTTATGCGCTGCATCAAAAAGTCCTTCCTTGTCTAATTTAGCTTTTAATTGTTCAAATTGAACGTATAGCGCACCGACGCCGTCTGGTTCCATGCTGTCCACGTAAAATTGATAGCGTCCTGCCTTATTGAAGACGGACACTCGACCGGTCACGAGAACGTTCATGCCATCTTCTGGTTGAAATGGCAATTTGGCAACTGATTTTGCAAACATGACAGAACGAAGCATGGCCGCTTCATCTTTTAACGTAAAATAAATGTGGCCGCTCGCAGGTGTTTTTAAATTCGAAATTTCCCCTTTGACAAAAACTTGTTTTAAATATGGGTCTGCCTCAAATTTGCGTTCAATGTATTTTGTAAGTGCTTCAACTGTTAAATATTTTTCTTGCAAAATCATCACGTCCAATTTTTATTGCTTATTATAAATTCGTTTTGCGGCTTTTAGCGTGTTCGTAAGGAGCATTGTAATCGTCATTGGACCAACGCCGCCTGGAACAGGTGTGATATAGCCTGCTTGTTGGAAGACATCGTCATAATCGACATCGCCGCACAATTTGTTGTTTTCATCGCGGTCCATGCCGACATCGATGACAATTGCGCCTGCTTTGACATAGTCTTTTTTCACAAATTTAGCAAGGCCGGTTGCGACAACTAAAATATCCGCTTCACTTGCGACTTCTGCTAAATCTTTTGTTCGGCTATGCGCAATTGTTACGGTTGCATTTTCTTGCAATAAAAGTTGCGCAACTGGTTTTCCGACGATGTTACTTCGTCCAATGACAACCGCGCGCTTGCCTTCAATTGTTTCACCTGTTGATTTGATGAGCTCAATAATCCCTGCTGGCGTGCACGGAACAAGCGAATCTTTGCCAACGAATAAGTTGCCAACGTTAAGAGGATGGAACCCGTCTACATCCTTCAGTACGGAAATCGTGTCAATGACCTTTTCCTCCGAAATATGTTTAGGAAGTGGCAGTTGCACTAGAATCCCGTGAATGGTTTCGTCTTCGTTTAGATCTTTGACGGTTTGGAGCAGCTTTTCTTCTGAAACATCTTCTGGAAGTTCGATAAGTACTGACTTCATGCCGCTTTCTTCTGTGCGCTTTTGTTTATTTCTTACATATGTACGTGACGCTTGGTTATTTCCTACGAGCACAACTGCAAGCCCTGGTTGTTTGCCTTCGCTTTTTAGCGCGCTAACTTCTTTCGTTACATGTTCCTGAATCTCTTTTGCTAATTTTTTACCATCAATAACTTGTGCCATCTTCATTGCCCCCTTGAAAACTTATGATTAAATAGACTTGGCGAAAAATACTTTTTTCACCAAATCTACAGTAAAACCATTAATCGTTTTGTGCAATATTTGCGAGTACGCCATTGATAAATTTGCTTGCTTTTTCATCGCTATAAATCTTTGCGATTTCAATTGATTCATTTAAACTTACACGATCTGGCACATCTTCTAAAAAGAGCATTTCAAATGCGCTAACTCGCAAAATGGAGAGGTCAACTTTATTTAAGCGGCTTAGTTGCCAATTATCTAGATGTGCTTCGATTTTTTGATCAAGTTCGCTTTTATGTTCTGTCACTCCATTTACAAGTGTTTCAACATAATCATCTTGTTCCTCATCCATCACATTTTGAATCGCCTGCTCGACTGGCATTTCATTCAATTCCATTTGGAATAAAGCTTGAAGCGCTCTTTCGCGTGCTTCTCTTCTTTTCATTTTAATACTCCTTTAAAAACGTCTCTTAAAATGTTAGGTCATCAAAAGAAAGCGATTCGGTTTTTTCAAATTGAACGCCTACAATGTGCACATTGACTTCTAAAACATGAAGTCCTGTCATGCTGAAAATTGTATCGCGAACCGTATTTTGGATGCTTTCAGCGACTAGCGGAATGCTTGCACCGAATAAAACTGTGCAATAGATTTCAACCGTGATGCCTTCTTCTAGTAAATCCACTTTGACACCTTTACGATAGTTCACTGCCCCGCCAAAACGTTCACGCATTTCTGTCGCAAAACCGCCTTGCATGGCCGCCACTTGCTCTACTTCATTTGCTGCAAGTCCAGCAATGACACCAATAACCTCAGGCGCAATTTCAATCTTCCCAAGCGGTTCGTCCTGTCCTTTACGTAAATCTTTTGTATAGGCCATAAATTACTCCTCCTCAGTGTTTTTCATTACATCATTTTTTTCTAAAAACTTCGTATTGAAATCTCCTGAACGAAACGCCTCTGTTTCAAGCACTTTTATGTGGAATGGAATGGTGGAAGGAATTCCATCAATCGCAAATTCGGAAAGCGCGCGTTTCATTTTTTCGATAACTTCTTCGCGTGTATCGGCGTAACAGATTAATTTTGCAATCATTGAGTCGTAAAACGGCGGAATTTTATAATTTGGATAGGCTGCCGAATCGATTCGAACACCGTTTCCACCTGGCGGCAAGTAAAATTTAATTTCACCTGGCGCTGGCATAAAGTTGCGTTCTGGATTTTCAGCATTAATGCGGCATTCCATTGCCCAACCGCTTAATTTCACGTCTTGTTGCTTGATGGTTAATTCTTCACCAGAAGCTACTAAAAACTGTTGTTTCACGAGGTCAATCCCTGTAACAAGTTCAGTAACAGGATGTTCAACTTGGATACGCGTATTCATTTCCATGAAATAAAAGCTTTTTTCTTTTGGTTCGTAAATGAACTCAATTGTGCCGGCGCCTGAATAATGAACAGCTTTTGCCGCTTTAACTGCAGCGCGTCCCATTTTTTGTCGTGTTTTTTCATCGAGGGCTGGTGATGGACTTTCTTCAATTAGCTTTTGTAAGCGGCGTTGAATGGTACAGTCGCGTTCCCCGAGGTGAATAACGTTGCCATGATTATCCGCCATAATTTGAATTTCCACATGTCTAAAGTCTTCGATGAATTTTTCAATATAAACACCCGGATCACCGAATGCTGCTTCAGCTTCTGCTTGGGTCGTTTTGATACCAGAAATTAATTTCTCTTCACTCTCCGCAACGCGAATTCCTTTTCCGCCGCCGCCAGCTGTTGCTTTAATGATGACTGGATAGCCAATTTTCTTAGCAATTTTCTTACCTTCTTCGGCATCTTGAACGATTCCTTGTGAGCCGGGAACAACTGGAACTCCGGCTTTCCGCATCGTTTCGCGTGCAACATCCTTCGTTCCCATTTGCGAAATAGCTTCCGCGCTTGGGCCGATAAAGGTAATATTGCAATCAGCACATAAATCCGCAAAATCGGCATTTTCTGCTAAAAAGCCGTATCCGGGATGAATAGCATCACAATTTGTTAAAACAGCGACGCTAATAATATTTGACATGTTTAAATAACTATCTTTTGTTGCGGCTGGACCAACGCAGTAAGCTTCATCAGCTAATTGACTATGTAAAGCATCGCGGTCAGCTTCAGAATAAATCGCAACCGTTTCAATTCCCATCTCTTTTGCAGCACGAATAATACGAACGGCAATTTCGCCACGATTGGCAATCAATACTTTTTTAATCATTTCGCATTACTCCTTATTTTTTTCTAACTTTAAAGAGAGGTTGACCAAATTCAACAAGTTCCCCATTAGAAACTAAAATTTCAGCAATCTCACCGTTTAAGTCAGCTGTAATTTCATTGAATAATTTCATCGCTTCTACGACACAAACAATTGTGTTGTTTGACACTTGAGAGCCAATTTCAACAAATGGCGGTTCGCCTGGGCTACCAGATGTATAAAACGTTCCTACCATTGGAGAGGTAATTACTTCTAAATCGCTTGTTTCCACTGGTGCTTCGGACACGACTGGAGATGGCGAATTTTCTACAACATTTACTTTTGGTGCAGCTTCAGGCAGAACGACTTGTCCTACTTCACTTAGTGCATGGGAAACTACGCCACTGTTTTTCTTTATAGAAAGCTTTGTTCCCTCTTGGTCTAATTCAAATTCATTTAAATTGGAATCGTCAATCAGCTCAATAAGCTGTTTAATATCATCAAATGATAGCATTTTTTTCTACACTCCTTAACATATCTAGTTCACAAACTAATTTCATTGTACCATAATTTCTTTTTAAATGGATAAATCACACGCTCATATTTCAATTTTTTCACAAAAAAATAGTACCTATCGGTGGATAAGTACTACTTCTTTTACTAAGCACGTGATACGTAACTAGCTTCTGTTGTATTAATCACAAGTGTGTCCCCTTCGTTTACGAAGAATGGCACCTGAACAACTAAGCCTGTTTCAAGTGTTGCTGGTTTAGAGCCTCCAGATGAAGTATCACCTTTAATTCCGGGTTCAGTTGCAGTTACTTCTAACTCAACTGTGTTTGGCAAGTCTACACCAATTGTTTCACCTTGATACATGATGATGTTGATTTCCATATTTTCTTTTAGGAATTTCAACTCATATTCAATTTGCGTTGCTGGCAATTCAATTTGTTCATAAGATTCGTTATCCATGAACACGTGATTTGTGCCATCTGCATATAGATATTGCATTTTACGGTTATCAATTTGTGCTTTGGCTACTTTTTCGCCGCCGCGGAATGTTTTTTCTTGAATCGCGCCAGTACGTAGATTGCGTAGTTTAGAGCGAACAAAAGCGGCTCCTTTACCTGGCTTCACGTGTTGGAAATCCAAAACGCGCCAAATCCCATTATCTACTTCAATTGTAAGACCAGTACGAAAATCGTTAACTGAAATCATCTTTTTTCCTCCTGTAAATCCCATTTTCTTAGTTCTTACTTATTTAACCACAAATGGCTAAAAGTTACAAAGAAATTTTATAAAATAATGAGCTCTTTTGGCGAATGAATTAAAACCTCATTCCCTGTTTCTGTAATTAAAATATCGTCCTCGATACGTACACCGCCAATTCCAGGTAGGTAGATGCCTGGTTCGTCAGTCACTACATTGCCGGCAACTAATTTTTGCGGACTCTTCATCGATAAGTTTGGACCTTCGTGGATTTCAAGTCCGATACCATGACCTAGAGAGTGTCCAAAATCCTCACCATAGCCGAAAGAAGCAATGTGATCACGCGCAATTTCATCCGCCTCGATGCCAGTCATACCAGGTTTTAATGCCTCAATAACTTTAAGTTGCGCATCTAGCGTAATTTGGTAAATCTCTTTTAATTTTTCGCTTGGTTCGCCCATCGAAACTGTTCGCGTCATATCGGAACAGTATCCATTGTAATAGCAACCGTAATCCATTGTTACAAAGTCGCCTGTTTCAATTTTTTTATCAGATGCCACTCCGTGTGGAAGCGCCGAACGAATACCGCTTGCCACAATGGTATCGAACGAAGATGAAGTCGCGCCTTGTCTGCGCATAAAGAATTCAAGTTCATTGGATACTTCAAGCTCTGTCATGCCAACTTTCATAAAGCGAATGATATGTTCAAACGCGGCATCTGCAATTTCGCATGCAGTTCGAATTTCTTTTAATTCGGCTTCTGTTTTCACTTGGCGCATCTTTTCAAAAAATCCTTGAACTGGAGAAAGTACTGCAGAAAATATTTGTTCCATTCCTTTAAATTCAGCAACAGTAACATAAGCTTCTTCAAAAGCCAATGTTTTTACACCATTTTTTTGGAGTAATTCTTCGACAGTTTCAAAGATTGGTCCTTGGTGCTTCACAATTTCATAACCTACAGCTTGTTTAGCGGCTTGTTCCGTATAACGGAAGTCCGTCACAAAATAAGCTTTTTGGGGCAAAATTAGCGCCACACCACTCGTACCAGTAAAGCTAGAAACGTAACGTCTATTATATTCGCTCGTCACAAGAACGGCTTCCATTTTTTCATTGACAAGTGCTTGCTGTATCCTTGATAATCGATTCATTTTTAACTTCCTCCCTATATGTAAGTTTCGTTTTTTATTTTACCATAAGTCGCGCACAAAAACTCATCCGAGAGCTGGATGAGTTTTTGCGGTATACCATTTTTTAGTGAAGTGAGGTAGAACAGCCCAAAACGCATTGGACTACTCTTTTTATAGCCTTTTTTTATAAAATTAAAACATTCAAGAAAAAGTCAGCAACAACCTGTGCTTCCTGTGTTATAATTAGTTTTTAGAAATCATAAAGGCTGGTGAACTTGTTGGAAGATAGACAAAAACCTGCTTATGGTGGTCAAGCAGTCGTTGAAGGCGTCATGTTTGGCGGCAAAAAGCAAACCGTTACAGCCATTCGCAGACTAGACGGTACGATGGAGTACTTTTATTTAGAAAAAAATAGCCCTCAATGGGTTACGACTTTAAAGCGCATTCCTTTTTTAAGAGGTATTGTGGCACTCGTTGAATCTAGTGCCATTGGTTCCAAACATTTAACGTTTGCAACTGATCGCTATGATGAAGATCCAAATCAACCTGAAGTGGAAGAAAAAATTGAGAAAAAAGAATCGAAAGTTGCCCTCTGGCTCGGCGTTGCGGTTATTGGCGTCCTTTCATTTGTTTTCGCGAAATTCGTGATGACGCTGATTCCAGTGTTTCTCGCACAGTTTTTCCGTTTTCTTGTTCCAGGTGATGTTGGACAAGTCATTTTAGAAAGCTTTTTTAAACTTTTATTGTTGCTAACTTACATTTTTGCCATTTCACAAACCCCCATTATCAAGCGGGTTTTCCAATATCACGGTTCCGAGCATAAGGTGATCAACTGCTATGAAAACAACCTCCCTCTTACGGTAGAAAATGTTCAAAAGCAGTCGCGGCTTCATTATCGTTGTGGGAGCAGCTTCATTTTATTCACCGTAATTGTCGGGATGTTCATTTACTTCTTAGTGCCAACTGACCCGCTGTGGCTCCGTGTTGTGGATCGTATCTTGCTCATTCCGGTTGTGCTAGGCGTTGCATTTGAAGTGCTGCAACTAACAAACAAGTGTCGGAACATTCCCGTTTTGCGCTTCCTAGGCTATCCAGGACTCTGGCTTCAACTTATCACAACAAAAGAGCCTGACGATTCACAAGTTGAAGTTGCTATCGCTTCTTTTAATGAACTTTTGCGCGTTGAAAAAGAAGGCGTTCCAGAAGATGAATTGCCTCAAAATTTAGAGTTACTGGAGTAGATGAATATGAAAAAATCATCCAAAATTATTTTGACTCTAATTGTTGTACTGTGCCTGATTGGCATCTTTACAGGTGGCGCGATTTCACTTGTCACACTCATTATCATTGGGGCGATTTCCGCTCTTTTACTCTTTGTTTTATTTCATTTTATTGCAACTCCAAAAGCGTCAGGATACAAAAAAGCGGTGAAGCAATCCAAGCAACTTCGCCGAAACGAAGAAAATCGCATTTCAAAAAAGAAAAAATCTTCGTTCAAAGTCATTGATGGTGGGAAAAAATAAGTTATAATAGAATTGATGTTGTATTGGAAAGGAGTTTACAGAATTGGATTTCAGTTGGATTTTAGCCATTGCCATTTTACTGATTTTACTTGGTTATGAAGTATATCAGCTAATTATGCGCAGAAAAGCAATCACCGTTTTATCAGAAGAAGAGTTTAAGGAGGGGTATCGCAAAGCACAGCTTATTGATGTGCGCGAGCCTAATGAGTTTGACGGCGGTCACATTTTAGGAGCACGAAACATTCCTGTGACGCAACTTAAACAGCGTATTTCTGAGTTCCGCAAAGATCAGCCCATTTACTTATATTGTCAGTCCGCACAGCGTAGTAATCGTGCAGGCATCATGCTTTATAAGCGCGGCTACCGGAATATTTACCAGCTAAAAAGCGGTTTCCGTAAATGGTCAGGTAAAACAAAAGCGAAATAATCATGAAAGCCGTCTCCGTTTACGAGGCGGCTCAAATTTTATAAAGGAGCCTATATATGTCTAAAATAGTAGCACCGAAAATTCCTCATCATTTAACAAATGCGTTTGAAGCAGACTTAACCGATTCTTATATGCAGCACATCCTTTTTACAGGCGCTTTCCCACTTCCAGAAACAGAAAGTCTTGTCATTAATCAGTCAAAATTTGAAAATGTCTTTTTCGAAGGTCGTTATTATCCGAAATTTGACCTGACTGATGTTCTTTTTGAAAAATGCAATTTATCAAACGTAACCCTCTATTCAAGCACTGTTCATCGCGTAACATTTAGCGATTGCAAATTGACTGGCGTTGATTTTTCCGACAGCTTGCTACACAATGTGACCTTCCAGAATTGTTTGCTCGATTTAGCAGGGTTTAGTTTTTCAAAATTTAAAAATGCCACATTTATAGATTGCCAATTGACTGGCGCAGAATTCGAAAGCACTGAATTCAAACAATTTTCATTTCAAAATTGCCTTTTAACGGACTGCCTTTTTGCTAATACTTCGCTAAGCGGGCTTGACTTCACAAGCTGCACATTTGAAAAACTAATTGCTTCGATTGAATCACTAAAAGGACTAAAAGTGAACGAGGAACAAGCCTTAAAATTGTCCACCCTGCTCGGCATCATTATTGAATAAAATCAGACTAAATACTGACTTAGTTTCCATCTATCGTTGGTTATAAATCCTCTATTTTCTCGTTAAAATAATGGTATCGATATAAAAAGGGGATTTCAAAAATGAAGATATACATACTTTTAACTAGCACCAATACTCTACTCGCAAGAACGATTCAAAAATCAACAGGATTTCCGTTCTCACACGTATCACTTGCATTAGATGCTTCACTTTTTAATACATATAGTTTTGGAAGAAAAAGTGATTTAAATCCATTTCAAGCTGGTTTTGTTCGAGAAAACATGCATGAGCCAATATTCCAAAACGCAACCTGCATCATTTACGAACTTCAAGTTTCAAAAGAAAAATATGCACAAATTAAACGCTCCATCCATAAAATGAAACGCCGAGAAAAACTTTATCGCTATAACTTCTTAGGTTTGTTCGCTATGCTTTTCCAAATTCCCTATAAACGGGAAAACCACATGTTCTGCAGTCAATTTGTTGGGCAGACACTGCTTGAGGCTGATATTAAAATTGATAATATCCCTCCTGAATTGTTAAAGCCAAGTGACTTTACAGCGTTTGAACCATTGAATGAAGTTTTCTCTGGGCAATTGAAAGACTATCCAATTTTTGAAAAAGACAATAAAATTGCTTAAAAAAACCGGGAAGAAGAGCCAACCTCTTACTTCCCGGTTTTTATTATTTTTGATAACGAAGTACTGGTTTTCTTGCAGCACGCGTTTCATCAAGACGTTTTACATACGTATCATGCGGCGCTTCTTGGACGATTTCAGGATCATCTTCTGCTTCTTTTGCAATTTGTAACATCGTATTGATGAATTTATCAAGCGTTTCTTTTGATTCCGTTTCTGTTGGCTCAATCATCATCGCCTCTTCCACAATGAGTGGGAAGTAAACTGTTGGCGGATGGAAATTATGATCTAACAGACGTTTCGCGATATCTGTCGTTCTGACGCCAAGTTTCTTTTGACGATTGCCGCTAAGGACAAATTCGTGTTTGCAGACTTGGTCGAACGGGAGATCAAACGCTTTTTCAAGTCGGCGCATCATGTAATTGGCGTTTAAAACGGCGTACTCGGTTACTTTTTTGAGTCCGTCTGGGCCCATGGTGCGGATATACGTATACGCCCTGACGTTAATTCCGAAGTTCCCATAATAAGGTTTTACACGGCCGATAGATTGCGGGTAGTTGTAATCAAACGTGTAGTTTTCCCCTTCTTTCGTTAAAACAGGCGTAGGCAAGAATGGGATTAAATCTTTTTTGATTCCAATTGGACCAGAGCCAGGTCCACCGCCGCCGTGCGGACCGGTAAATGTTTTATGCAGATTTAAATGCACCACATCGAATCCCATGTCCCCTGGACGCACCTTTGCCATAATCGCATTTAAATTTGCCCCATCGTAGTATAGCTTTCCTCCCGCAGCATGAATGATTTCCGCAATTTCCACGATGTCTTTTTCAAAAAGACCGAGTGTGTTTGGGTTTGTCAGCATGAGCGCGGCTGTATCTTCGCCAACGACAGTGCGCAAATCTTCAACATCAACAAGTCCTTTTTCGTTCGATTTCACGGTCACTACTTCAAAGCCTGCGACGGTTGCAGAAGCTGGGTTCGTGCCATGCGCAGAATCAGGAATAATCACTTTCGTACGCTTCGTATCCCCGTTTGCTTCGTGATAAGCGCGAATCAGCATCAGGCCAGTCCACTCGCCCTGCGCCCCTGCTGCTGGCTGTAATGTTACTTCGTCCATGCCCGTAATTTCCACTAGACTCGTTTGCAAATCATATAAAAGAGCCATCGCGCCTTGCACGGAACTTTCAGGCTGATACGGGTGAATGTTCGCAAATCCAGGAAAACGTGCTACTTTTTCATTAATTTTTGGATTGTACTTCATCGTACATGAACCGAGCGGATAAAAGCCTGAATCTACGCCAAAGTTATGGTTGGAAAGCTCGGTGTAGTGACGCATAATTTCAAGTTCGCTAAGCTCTGGTAAATCAGCTTTTTCCGAACGAATATAGCTCGACTCAAAAATATCTTCTAAGTTCGTTTCAGGAACATCTTGCTCTGGCAGACTAAAACCGATACGCCCAGGCACGGAACGTTCGAATACAAGTTTCATCGTTTCACTCATTTTACTCCCTCCAAACTCTCTACTAATGCTGTAATAAAGGCATCGATTTCGTCTTTCGTGCGCATTTCAGTTACGGCGACAAGCATATGATTCGCGTATTGCGGCGCATAGAGCCCTAGATCAAAACCGCCAATAAAACCGCGCTCAAGTAGCATTTCATTAACGTGTTTCACTGGCTCATCTAACTTCACGACAAATTCATTAAAGAAAGCGTCCGAGAATAAAACGGTAAAACCAGCCGCTTGAAACGCACTTTTAGCATAATGAGCTTTATCAATGTTTTGCTTGGCCATTTCTGGAAGCCCGTTCTGACCAAGCGCGACCATTGCAACAGAAGAAGCAAGCGCATTTAACGCCTGATTCGAACAAATATTTGATGTTGCCTTATCGCGGCGAATGTGCTGTTCACGCGCTTGGAGTGTCAATACATAGCCACGTTTTCCGTTCTCGTCAACCGTTTCACCGACTAATCGTCCTGGAACTTTACGCATTAATTTTGTCGTACACGCGAAATAGCCACAGTGCGGGCCACCAAACGATTCAGGAATCCCAAACACCTGCGTATCGCCAGCCACAATATCCGCCCCAAACTTCCCAGGTGGGGTTAAAATTCCTAAAGCGAGCGGATTACTTGAAACAATGAGTAGACCTTTTTGTTCGTGAACAATCGCTTCAATTGCCGCTAGATCTTCTACTTGTCCATAAAAATTAGGATAACCGACAACGACACCGGCAACCTCATCGTTCATAGCCAATTTAAGGGCCGCTAAATCCGTTTTTCCGTCCTTTTCAGGGATGAGCTCTACTTCGACATGTTGCCCACTTGCATACGTCCTTAACACGTTAATAGATTCAGGGTGAACCGCCTCAGATACTAACACTTTCTTCCGCTTTGTATGCCCTGATGCAAGCATAGCCCCTTCAGCGAGTGATGTTCCGCCGTCATACATCGACGAGTTCGCTAAATCCATTCCCGTCAACTCTGCAATCATCGTCTGAAACTCAAAAATCGCCTGCAATTCCCCTTGCGAAATTTCTGGTTGGTACGGCGTATAAGCCGTGTAAAATTCAGAACGCGAAATAACATGGTCCACAATTGTTGGAATGTAGTGCGAATACACGCCTGCCCCTAAAAATGAGGCTGTTTCTTGCGTATTCACATTTTGTGCAGCGAGTTTCGTAAGTTCACGCAATAAGTTGGGTTCCGAAATGGCCGGTTTTAAATCATAATCCCGATTGAATCTAATTTTCTCAGGAATATCCGTGAATAAATCTTGGATGGAACTGACCCCAATTGTTTCTAACATTTCTTTTTCATCTTGCTCCGTCATTGGTAAGTAGCGAAATTTTGACATGTTCTTTCCTCCTTTTAATGGCGTAAAGTTTATTTTCCTCGCTTATAAAACGGCGTTTCAACAACGACTGCTTTAAGTTTCTTGTTGCGCACTCCGACTTCAAGCTCAACTCCAAGTTCTGCGTAATTCGAGTCGATCAAGGCAAGACCTAAGTTTTTCCCTAAAGTAGGTGATTGTGTGCCCGATGTAATCTTCCCGATTTCCTTCTCGCCTAAGTAAACAGGATAATCGTGTCTTGGTATCCCGCGGTCAAGCAGCTCCACCCCAACAATCTTACGCGGTACGCCCGCTTCTTTTTGTGAAATGAGCGCTGCTTTTCCAATAAAATCAGGCTCTTTTTTTAGCTTTACGGCGAAATTAACGCCTGCTTCAAGTGGCGAAATTTCTTTTGATAACTCTTGACCGTAAAGTGCTAAATTGGCTTCAAATCTAAGCGTATCACGTGCGCCAAGCCCAATTGGTTTTGCCCCTGCACTCACAACTGCTTCAAACACGGTAACCGCATCTTTAGCCGCCATATAAATTTCGAATCCGTCTTCACCTGTATAGCCGCTTCGCGAAATGATTGCGTCTACTCCAACTACCTTTTCCTCTACAAAACCAAAGAATGGAATGCTCGCCAAATCGGCATCTGTCAGGCTTTGCACAAGTTTCTCGGCATTCGGTCCTTGAACCGCTAGTTGGCCATATTCTGATGAAACATTTTTAACTTCTACATCTTCACTAGCATGCTCTTTTAGCCAGTTAAAGTCTTTTTCTGTATTCGCAGCGTTGACAACGAGTAGATAATCTTCATCGTTGCGTTTATAAACAACTAAATCATCTACGGTGCCCCCGTCTTCGTAACACATAATATTATATTGCGCGCGTCCATCTTTTATGTTCGCAATATTATTTGTTAACATTTTTTCTAAGTATGCGGTGCTCTCTTTCCCTGTCACATGAATTTCCCCCATGTGTGAAACATCAAATACTCCAACATCGGTGCGAACTGTTTCATGCTCGGCTTTTATCCCTGCAAATTGTACTGGTAAATCCCATCCCCCGAAATCAATTGTCTTGGCTCCGTACTTCCCATAAATGGAGTGAAGCGGTGTCTGTAATAGCTCTGCCAAAATGAAAACCTCCTTTTAAATTTAAGCATAGGAAAAAGGCTTACTAAATCATAAGCCCTGTCGTAAAAAACTCCAGAGTTGCGTCCCATAAACATCCTTTTGCCTGAGAGTTTCACATACTTCATGCTTTCCCCGTCGGCGCTGTTTTAACAGTCTCTCTGTTTATTTTCAACCGCGTTTTACATATGTATCCTGCCTTTTCCTATAGCTTATCACGCCTTGCAACGTTCGGCAAATTATACGTTCTAACGTATATAAAAGTATTTTCCAAAGGATTCGTTCGTAATGAAAGGGCTTTATTTATTTTCACTCATAAAAACGTACGCATAGTTATCGAATTCACAAAGTTTTGCTACTGGAAAATTTTTTTATGAAGTGATTATTTGTTTTTGGCGTCAATTAAGCGTTTGCATTTTTATAAAGTTGTCGAAATTTCATTTTCGGGCGGAAAACCCCTTTTATACCAAAAAGGAGTTGTTGTGTATGTGGCGAATATAATTAGCAAGAGGTGAATTTTATGCCCCAACTTTTTTTTGATAGTATGTTAGAACAATGTTTTGAGCTGCGTGCAAGCGATTTGCACTTGCACCCTTCTATAACTTGTTACCTTGTGAGAATTCGTGTTTCCGGTAAGCTCCACCCGCTAGCCACTATCCCGTTTGATCTTGGCGATAAGTTAATTTCTTTCTTAAAATTTAATGCTCAAATGGATATCGGCGAAAAGCGTAAGCCGCAATCTGGACAATACGAGCGCATCATCAAAAATCAGACAATCGCTCTTAGAGTATCTACACTTCCGAATAAAACTGGAAGGGAAAGTATGGTTTTGCGACTCTATCATTATGAGAAGCCACTGCCATTTTTAGAAACAACTCTTTTTTATGCTACAGCAAAATCTATTTTCGAATGTTGTGCTTCTAAATCAGGTTTATTTCTATTTTCTGGCAGTACTGGAAGCGGTAAGTCAACATCTATGTATAGTCTTGCTACTGAATTAACGCGGCATACACATAAACAAGTTATCACTATTGAAGATCCTGTCGAACATCTTCATCAAGAGTTTTTACAAATTGAAGTGAACGAACGCGCGGGCCTCACTTATGGAACTATTATCCGTGCGATTCTAAGACATGATCCAGACATTCTTATTATTGGTGAAATTCGTGATAGTGAGACCGCACAGATGGCAATTCGAGCAGCTCTAACAGGGCATCTTGTTATTAGTACTATCCACGCAAGTAGTTTAGATGGCATCATTGCCAGGTTAGCTGAATTAGGCATATCCAAAGAAAATTTGGCGCATTGCTTACTTGGCATAAGTTTTCAAACAATACATGCGCTTTATTGCCCGCTATGCTTAAGTTCTTGCCAACTTTTTTGTACACATCTTTCAAGAAAACGTACGGTTCTTTATGAAGTCGAAACTCGGCAAATCAATCTTCTGCAAATGCTAGAAGGACAACGAAATACCCCCACATTATCACTTAACAAACAATTTCAGAAAGGACTCTGCTATGGCTTTTTTTAATCAATCTGACTGGAATAAAGATGGCGATTTCCTAGTTCGCCTTTCCGAACTTTTAGACAAAGGTTTTCCAATTGATACCGCTATCGCCTATCTAGCCATCACTTCAAAAAAAGAAAAAAGACGCTATCTTATCATGCTTGAAACATTGAATACGGGTGCAAACTTTTCAATCGCTTTACAAAAAGCAGGTTTTCCTTCCTTCATTTCGGCACCTGTCCTTTATGCAAATGAACATGGCTATTTTAACGAAACCCTGTTAGAGTGCGGCAAGCTACTAAAAAGAAAAGCCGAACAACAAAAATCTCTTAAAAAGACATTTCAATATCCGGCTGTTCTCTTTTCAACTGTTATCATCGTATTTTTCTTGTTACGGATTTTCTTGCTGCCGAAGTTTGACCTGCTGTTTAAGCAAATTGCTAACGGTGAAAATGCATCTGGTCAGTTCTCATATTTCTTACTACAACAATTACCGATTATATTATTTGGCCTGATGCTAGGTTGCTTCTTCCTATTCTTATTCATTTTAAGCAGGAGCAAACGAAAAGATGCTTTAAAACGCGCCTTGTTTTTCAATAAAATCCCTATCGTTTCAAGTTTTACGCGTATTCACTATTCTCAACTATTCGCGAGAGAATGTGGTTATTTATTGAAGAGCGGTCTTTCTATTCAACAAACTTTTCAGCTCTTCATGCAAAAGAAATCCACTTCTTTTTTTATGAATATAGGCGAAAAATTTACGATTTCCTTAGAAAAAGGGCTTTCTTTTACGGAAGCTGCAAAATCTATTGGAATCTTTGAAAAAGAGCTTGTTTATATTATTAAACACGGCGAGAAAAATGGTACTTTGTCAGATGAACTTTTATTTTATTATGATTTTTGTCATAGTAAAATGCTCGAAAAAACAGAAAAACTTTTTGGCTATATTCAGCCAGCTGTATTTCTTATTATCGGCATTTTAATTATTTCGATTTATTTATCAATCCTCTATCCCATGTTTTCAATGGTTAATCAAATCTAAAAGGAGTGTTTTCATGTTTAAAATTAATTGGAAAGACAATCAAGCGTTTACTTTAGTGGAAATGTTAATCGTTCTGCTCGTCGTCAGTGTTCTGTTACTCCTAACGATTCCGAACATCGTGAAGCAAAGTAAATCCATTAATGATAAAGGTTGTACTGCTTTTATTTCTGTTGTAGAAAGTCAAGTCCAAGCTTATCAATTAGAATTCAATCAAGTTCCTAGTTTCGCTGATTTACTCGCGAAAGGTTATCTATCTCAAGATCAAAAAAGCTGCCCGAATGGAAAAAGCGTTCAAATTGATGCTTCAGGAAATGTAAAGGAAAATTAGTGAAAAGAAATAGCTTTACACTCATTGAAATGTTGTTTGTTTTACTGATTTGCAGTTTAACCATTCAATTAACAATTACTCCTGTTCACCGCCTTATCGATCAAATTGCAGAAAAAGAGATGCTTGAGCAAATCAAAGCGGATATTTTTTTGGCCCAAACTATCGCGATTACAAACGGCGAACGAACAGAAATCATTTTTAATCCCGATCAATTTCAAATGGTTGTAGGTGAGCAAACACGCTATACAGAAAAATTTCCTAAGTCGCTAAAAGTTGTTCAACTAGAAAAATTCCAATTTCTACCAGATTCTGGTCATATTAATCGTTTTACAACCGTACACTTTAAAGGGCTTACACGTGACTACAAGTGGATCTTTCAAATTGGGAAAGGACGTTTTAGAATTGAAGAAGCCTAACGGTTTTACGCTGCTTGAAAGTATTTTTTCGCTTAGTATTTTAGTTTTGATCACGTCTTTTATTACGCCATTAATTTTGTTCATGCTTAGTCAACTTGAAACCGAGCGAGAATTAACGATACTTTATCAGCACCTACACGATCAAGCTCGGGCCCATCAATCTCCCCCTTTCAAAAAAGAAATTGATGGTTATTATATTGAGCAATTAAAAAAGGAGGAGATTTGTGGTTGGTCGAGTAAAAATAAAAAATGTCTCCCTCTCGCCGAATAAAAATGCCTTTAGTCTGCTAGAATCTATCATGGCTCTTTTAGTAACAATCATTATTTTTACAATGATCCCTTTCTTACTGCAGACCGAAAAAAAGATATTGAATGTGACGAATATTTCTCATAGTGCAGAATGGCATATTTTTGTGAAACAATTACGCGAAGAGATTGGAAACGGGAAAATTCATATTCGTTCAGACAATAAATTCTGTTCGATTTCAAACAAAGAAATTTGTTACGAATTCTATAAAGATGTGATTCGCAAGCAAGTTGACGGGAAAGGTCATGAAACGTTGCTTACAAATGTCGCTCAATTTTCAATGTATTTAAATGATGCGGAACTAAGTTTGAAAATCAAAACAACTGCAAATAAAAATTTCACTACCATGCTTATGATGGAAAGGGAGTGAGTTAATTTTGAAGAACGGCTTTTCTCTCCCGATTACTCTATTTATCCTTTTCATTAGTTTTCTTATTTTAACAAGTGTTATTACTCTCTTTAATCGCCAAATGGAATTCGAACAGCGGTGGCAGAACTATTACATGGAGCAAATAAAACAAACCAGCATATAGTTGAAAACCAATTTACTTCATTTATACAAAATGACACACTGTCTACTTTTTAACAGACAGTGTGCCATTAATAAATTCGTTCAGAAGACGAAACTAAGTTTGAAATTTCCCCATCTTTAGTGGAAATAAGTTGTTCAAACTGATAGCCGTATAAAACTTTTTGGCCATCTGGTGAACTAACAATTGGTTTATTATCCATGAGTTCTACGATAACACGATGTGATTTCTCTTCTGGATTAATCAATACAAGACGATATTCATTACCTTGTGGACTTATTTTTTTACTTTCATACGGTTCAAACGTCAGGAATGTTTTGGCCGTAAAATTTTTGTCGAAATACGGAATAAAGGTTCCTAACTCATCGTATTCTCTAGGCATCTCATATTTATAAATGGTTTGAAATCCTATTGTTCGAAAATCATACGTGACTTTTGATGGGTCATCAGGTCGTTCAGTTGTAAGAAGCATATTGTGGCTTACCGCAAATTGCAAAATATTGGCCACGATAAGACTTTCTGGTTCTTGTTCTCTAGTATCTTCCAAATACAAATTACCGAGTTCAATCCCAGGTTCTTTCCGGTTTACTACATACAAATTATCACTATACCAACTGACAAACTGCGATGTAGTCGTCACTTTTGAAATTTCACTCGTTTCTGTATCAATAACATTTACTGTATAAGCAAAATTTTGATCAAAGAGAACCATCATTATTTTGTTTATCGAATCCGGATTCCAATAAAAATTGGCAGATAATGGTTCCATCTCTTTACTCATAAGAGTACTACCATCTGATGTCGAATGAACAGATAAATTCACTTTATTGTTTTTTTGAATAGCATACACGAGAAACTGAGAACCATCTGGACTTAATTGCACATCAGAAATTAAGCTGTCTACAGCTAATATTGGTTTTTCTTTTCCTGTATAAATATTGTAGTTGACGAAGTTTGTGCTTTTTCCTTGTTGGGCTTGCACTAAGACACTATCATTATTTAGCCAACCGACAATGCGAACAAACTTCTGCTTACTTGTTTGAAATGGCTTGACAACCATATTCTCATCTTTCTTCGCATCTTTCTGCTTAGGAGGAGAGCAGCCAAATGAAATAGAAGTGATTACGACAACGAACACAACTAGGATAAGTACTTGTTTTTTCTTCATCTCAAGCCTCCAATCTGTTTATCTATCCATAAAAATACCCTTTTTAGAATAAGCTAAAACTAGATTAGATGGCGCTTTTTTTAATTATTACGCTTCCTCATTTGGGAGCGCTAACCATGCAGCTCCAATAACGCCTGCATCATTGCCTTTTGTAGCAATTGAAATTTTAGTTGATTCCCTAACTGCTGGAAATACCATTGTTTCAAAATAAGCAATAACTGGTTTTAATAAAGCATCACCAGCAGCTGAAACACCTCCACCGATAATAATCTTCTCAGGATTTAACATATTACCAATATGGCTAAGTGCTAAAGCTAAATAGAATGAAATTTTATCGACAACAAGTTTAGCTAGCTCATCATTTTCTTTTTCAAAATCAAAAACAAGTTTAGCTGTTACTTCTTCATCATTTATAATCGCATCACGGAGTTTAGACTTACCTAAAAAGTCTTTTGCTAAGTCTTTCGCAACCCGTACGATACCTGTTGCAGAAGCGATTGTTTCTAGGCACCCTTTCTTACCACATGTACAATCATAACCGTTTTCAGGCACGACCGTAACATGACCAATTTCGCCAGCTGCGCCTCTTACGCCATGAAGAATTTTGCCTTCAGCAAAGATTCCGCCGCCAACGCCTGTACCTAATGTGACGAATACTACATTTGCACCGCCTTCACCAGCACCTTTCCAGCGTTCACCAAGTGCTGCAACGTTTGCATCATTATCTAAGTGAACTTTTAATCCAGTTATACGACCCAGATCTTCTGACACATTTTGTTCTTCTACCCAGTTCAAATTATAAGCGCCTTTTACAGTTCCCTTTTCAAAGTTTACAGCGCCTGGAGTTCCCATACCGATGCCATAGAATTCATCGCTTTTAACTTGAAGCTCAGCCAATTTTTGATTTAAGCTATTCCCAATATCTTGAACAATGTTTGAGCCGTTGTCTTCGATGTTCGTTTTAATTGTCCATTTCTCAGTAATATCGCCTTCTTTGTTTAAAAGCGCAATTTTTGCTGTTGTTCCGCCTAAATCAATACCAATTAACTTTTTGTCCATGTCCCTTATTCTCCTTTTATTTACTATTTTTCTTCTGTTCTTTTATTAACTCTTGTTTTAGAATACCTCGCGCTTTAGCATATAGCTCTCTATCTAAAATTTGGTGTTTAAAAAGTTCTGTCAGTTCATGCTCCATCATTTCGATATCATACTCGCGTTTGCCAAGATAAACAATAATGCCATACTTTTTTAATAGCTGTGCTACATCGTAAACAGAATTCATAGTGCTCCCTCTAACTGGTTAGAATTTTTTAATTGATTATAGAAATCTAAAAAGAACTTTTCATCAGATAAATCTTTAGCTATTTCAGCTTCTTTTAAAGCATTTTCTCGGTCGCCTTTATGCAAATAGGTCACTGCTAAAATATAATGAGCTTGCGGAATTTCTGGATTCAGTAGAATGGCTTCTCTAGCAGCTGCTTCTGCTTTTGAATAGTGCCTGTTTTGTAAAGCTTCTGTGGCCATAAGGGTATAGCTATATTCATCAGCACTTCTTGTTTCTACTAAATAATCAAGTATTTTATTGGCTTCTTTATGATTTCCTTCTTGAAAATAAGATTGGGCTACACTATTACTAATAGCAGGATTCTGCACTTCACCAGCTTTATCAAATCCCATGACTAGAAATAGAATGGCTAGCGTAACAAAGCCAATTCCGTAAAAAAGTCGCCGCCAGTGAAAATATTGTAGTGGTAAAGATAATGCTCCTGCTAAAAAGAATCCTCCTACAAGGCCACCCACATGTCCAGCCAAATCAATTCCAGTTGCAAAAATATCGATGACTAAATTTACTGCAACCAATGCCGCAATACTAGAACCTATTGTTTTAGCATAAAGATGCGGTTTTAAAACAACTAAGTAGAGCAACGCGCCAAATAGAGCAAAAACAGCTGTACTCGAGCCAACAGCCACATTATTGTTTAACGCAAAGCTTGCGATATTTCCAGCAATTCCGCCGATGAGAAGAATTGTGGCGTAGCGCCATTTCCCATAAATTTTCTCTGCCCATGGACCAACTATATAGAGCATGAGGCAATTTGCTGCGATATGCATGAGTCCGGTATGCAAGAAAATAGGTGTAATTAGACGCCACCATTCGCCTTGATAAATTAGCGGGTTAAACTTAGCACCATATTCAACTAAAGTGAAGGTACTAAGCGACATATCTTTAAAAAACACCCAAAGAAAGTACGCGATTTGCATCGCAATGAAGGTATACGTAATATAAGGTTTTTCTTTTCTTGCTGTTTGTTGTTCTTCAGTTACTTTTTTGGTGATATAGTTGATAACGGTTTGCCGCTCCAATGCGACACGTGCTTCTGTCATTTCACCTTCTACAGAGAAAGTTCCTTGTTGAATCCCAAGTTCATTTTCTAACTCTCGTAACTTTTGTTCAGTATGTTCTGTTGAAATTAAAAAGTTTTGGAGTGAAATTTTATCATTTTTACCTGTTATTATTTTTTCAAATACAGGTTTGTCCCCCACAGGCTCAAAAGGACTGATGTAAATGTTCACGAGTGAAAGCTTTAATCTACCCATTTGTTTACGAAGATTTTCGGCCACGTTAAAGACATGGGTCACGTCGCGCTCCACTACACTTGCCCATCCTAATTCTCGCATTTGAATACGAATGACTGGGCGATCCTTTTTATTTGGATTATCTAACCATAGTTCTTGTTTTTCTTCATGTAAATGAATGAGTCGATAGTTTTCTTGCCCTAAAAAGTAGTTCGTTAACAGCCAGAAAACATAATTTTCTTGGAGGCTCAAAAAATTCCCTGCTTTCTCTCTAAAAATACAGATTACATTTACTACTATACGCAAAAAAATAGGCGTTGTAAACAAATCCTAAATAAAATTCTTAACGATTAAATAACCAAAATTTTCCCAACTGGTATATCATGTCTTTCTGGTTGTAAATCGCTACTTATTTGTTCGCTAAAGCAAAGTGAAATTGTTTGATTAGGATAGTTTTCGAGATAGCGGTCATAAAAGCCACCGCCAAAACCAATACGGTATCCAACATCGTTATAAACTACGCCCGGAACTAACAGTAGATCAATTTTTTCTTTTTGCACAATGGTTGCCTTTTCACTCGGCTCTTTAAGTCCTAGTTTTTTCTCAATTAACTGGTCACCACTTTGATACTCGCGAAATTGCATTTTATTACCTGGATAGATAGTTTCAGGAATGACAATTGTTTTTCGTTCTTGAAAGGCTTTTTCTATGATACATGTTGTATCTACTTCTGGAAATCTTGAGATTGTTACGCCAACAATCATTGCTTGTTGCCATTCGGTTGTGTCAAAAAGTTGGTTGGCTAATTTTTCTGATTTCTCGCGATGCTTTTCTTTATTCATCTGATTGAGTTGTTGCAAAACGTTTTGACGTAAGTCATTTTTATTCATTGGCATAAGGAAACCTCCCTTTTAAATAAAAAAAGCAACAGGGGAAATCCTGCTGCTTACTTTGTTTCGCGGTGTAAAGTTACACGACGCAATCTTGGACAATATTTTTTTAGTTCAATACGTTCAGGATTTTCACGTTTATTTTTAGTCGTAATGTAGTTACGATCGCCACACTCCGTGCATTCTAAAGTAATATTTACGCGCATTGTTTTCCCTCCAACTCTATTCAGAAAAATTATTTATAGACCTGTATTATAATATCATTTTTAGGCTGATTCTGCAAGGTTACATGTGATTTTCTTTTTATTTTCTTTACAAATCTTAAAAGGCATGGTCTTTTAGTAAGCTTTATGTTATAAATAAAGGTAGAGTTTTAGTGAAAAGAGGTGTTACTACATAATGACCGCAATCATAATAATTCTTCTTGTTGCTGCTATTGTCCTGTTCATTGTGTCTTTCTTGAAAAAGGGAAATACAGAACAGACAGAAAGCGAATTTGAAGAAGTTGCGTCGCAGCTGATGCATGAAAATTATCAGCTTAAAAAGCGTGTGTCTGCTCTTGAGAAAGCTATGCAGACTACTGAAACTAAAGAAGCGACTGAAGAAGTGAAAGAAGAAACAACTGAGATGGTAGCTGAAGAATCCTCTTCTACTCCAAGTCCTAAAATGCAATCTCTATTAAAAAAACAAGTTATCACTCTTTATACATCGGGGATTGCAACTGATGAAATCGTGGAACAATCATCTCTTCCGAAAGAAGAAGTTGAACAAATCATAGAAGAATATTTGGAACATTGATTCCAACTGGCAAGAAAGGAGTAAATCGTTGAAAAATAATTTACGCATGATTGCTCTAGGTCTACTCATTTCTGCTGTTGTCCTTTTTGTTTATTCAGAGTTTTTCTCTTCAGAAACCGATGCAGCAACAAAGGAACCAACAACGAAACAAGCAGCTGGAAATAGTAATACTTGGAAGCAAAAATATGAGAAACTTTTAGCTGAGCAAGAACTTGAAAAAAATGAAGTCGCCGAAAAAGAACGTCAAGAAGCTGAAAAGAAAGCGGCTGAAGAAAAGAAAAAAAATGAAGAAAAAAAATATACAGTAGTCGTTTCAAAAGGTGAACCTACTTCTCAAGTAAGTGAAGACTTGAAAAATAATGGTATTATTGCCAATGCACAAGACTTCGACAAGTATTTGAAACAAAATAATTATGAGAAATACGTTCGTGATGGTAAATATGAAGTCACAAATAAAATGACTTTTGATCAACTCGCGAAAAAATTAACTCATCAAGATTAAAAAAACCCAAAGTGCCAAAGCACTTTGGGTTTTTTTTATTTGGACTCGTCTTTTTTGAAACGAGGTTTGCGTGGGCGGTCTTTTTTCTCTTGCGCTTTTTTCTCATCGTAGCCTTCTGGCTTTTCAAGAAGTACTTTGCGAGATAGATTGACGCGACCTTGATGATCGACTTCAATAACTTTGACAGTGACTTCATCGCCAAGTTTTAGAACATCTTCTACTTTACCAACGCGCTCGTAAGCAAGCTCAGAAATATGCACAAGCCCGTCTGTTCCTTTGAATAGCTCAACAAAGGCACCGAATTTTTCGATACGACGAACTTTTCCTGTATAAATCTCGCCAACTTGAACTTCACGAACGATATCTTCAATAATGGCCATTGCTTTTTTGTTCATCGCTTCGTCTTGAGAAGCAACATAAACTGTACCATCTTGTTCAATATCAATTTTCACGCCAGTTTCTTCAATAATTTGATTGATTTGTTTTCCGCCAGGTCCGATAACATCTTTGATTTTATCTGGCTTAATTGTCATGGTCACAATTTTTGGTGCATAAAGAGAGAGCTCAGTACGTGGTGCACTAATTGTGCTCATTAGGTGTTCCAAAATGTGCAGACGGCCTTCTTTTGCTTGTGCAAGAGCTTCTTCTAAAATTTGGCGGCTCAAACCATCGATTTTAATATCCATTTGAAGTGCTGTAATTCCTTCGCTTGTCCCAGCAACTTTAAAGTCCATATCGCCGAAATGGTCTTCCATGCCTTGAATATCCGAAAGAATTGTGTAGTCATCGCCTAATTTCACGAGTCCCATTGCAATCCCAGCTACAGGTGCTTTAATTGGTACACCAGCATCCATCAAAGCGAGTGTCGAGCCACAAATACTTGCTTGCGAACTTGATCCATTGGATTCTAGAACTTCCGATACAAGACGAATTGTATACGGGAAGTCTTCTTCAGATGGGATAATATATTGAAGCGCACGCTCACCTAACGCTCCGTGTCCAATTTCCCGGCGACCAGGCGCACGGCGTGGACCAGTTTCGCCTACACTGAATTGCGGGAAGTTATAATGGTGCATAAAGCGTTTGTATTCTTCAGCGCCTAATCCATCAATGATTTGATGCTCACGAAGAGGAGCTAGCGTACAAATACTTAGCGCTTGCGTTTGACCACGCGTAAATAAACCAGAGCCATGCACACGTGGAAGAAGGCCAGTTTCAGAGGATAACGGACGAATTTCGTTTACTTTACGGCCATCTGGACGAATTTTTTCTTGCGAGATAAGACGACGCATTTCATCTTTCTCAATTATTTCTAAAATATGTGCGACTTCTGCAAGAACAGCTTCTTCATCTTCAAGTTCTTTTGCTTTATAGCCTTCTAAAATTTCTTCTTTTACTTCTTCAATCGCAGCTTCGCGTGCTTTTTTCTCTTCTGTTTGAATTGCTGCTTTCATTTTCGCTTCACTTAAACTCTTCACTTCTTCTTCAAGTTCTGGGTCTGTTACGAAAAGCTCAATTTCGCGTTTTTCTTTTCCAACGGCTTTAATGATTTCTTGCTGGAATTCACATAAGCGCTTGATTTCCTCATGACCAAACATAATTGCTTCAAGCATCGCTTCTTCGGATACTTCTTTGGCGCCTGCTTCAACCATGTTAATCGCTTCGTGTGTTCCCGCAACGGTTAATGAAATATCGCTTTTTTCAGCTTCTTCAATTGTTGGATTGATGATGAATTTGCCATCAACGCGTCCAACATCAACACCTGCAATTGGGCCGTCAAACGGAATGTCTGAAATGCAAAGCGAGATGGAAGAACCTAGCATTGCCGCCATTTCTGGTGAACAGTCTTGATCGACACTGAATACAGTTGACGTAATTTGTACTTCGTTACGGAATCCTTCAGCGAATAACGGACGAATTGGACGGTCAATTAGGCGTGCTGTTAGTGTTGCGCGGTCACTTGGACGTCCTTCACGTTTTAAAAATCCTCCGGGCACTTTACCAACAGAGTACATTTTCTCTTCATAGTTTACCGTAAGAGGGAAAAAATCTCCTGGTCTTGGTTTTTTTGATCCAACTGTTGCTGTTAGAACAACTGTATCGCCGTAGCGCACAAGTGCTGCGCCGCTAGCTTGTTTTGCTAATTGTCCTACTTCGATTTGTAATTTTTTGCCTGCGAGCTCTGTCTGAAATACTTGTTTTTCCGACATAAATCATTCTCCTTTTTTAGAGAACGTTTTCCTTTACCATGCATAAGAATGCTTCATGCACACCCCGAATGCGGGGCACGCATAAATCCAAAAACCTACCATAAAAGTGAGATAGCGCCCTTTTTAGCACGTTTTTGGATTCATGCGATAAATAAAAAATCGTTCTCTTTTTTCTTAATAAAAAAGCGGGAGACAAAATCGTTCCCCGCTTTTCTTGGTTTCGTTATTATCTACGTAAACCTAAACGTTTAATAAGTTCGCGGTAACGTTGAACATCTTTTTTACGTAGGTAAGTAAGTAGGT
Source organism: Listeria sp. ILCC797 (assembly GCF_900186185.1). NCBI lineage: Bacteria > Bacillati > Bacillota > Bacilli > Caryophanales > Listeriaceae > Listeria > Listeria sp. ILCC797. Next base: position 114,408 of record NZ_FYBS01000005.1, on the reverse strand, counting down.
TACGACGGTGACCTACCATTTTCATTAGACCTCTGTAAGAATGATGATCTTTTTTGTGTACACGAACATGCTCATTTAAGCTGTTGATTTCTGCAGTTAGTACAGCAATTTGTACTTCCGGAGAACCTGTATCCGTATCATGAACACGGTATTCAGCAATGATTTCGTTTTTACGTTCTTGAGTTAAAGCCATTTAACTCCACCTCCTAAATTTTCTAATCCCCACTTACTGAGCAATGCGCCGGTGACTCGCAAATAGCCAAGTAAAGGTTCTTGTCGTACAGATTTAAAGATACACTAATTTGGGAATAAAATCAAGTTAAATCAAACTTTCTCCCTCAAAATAACGACGGGTGTTCTCTTCGTCTTTTTTTAGCTGCTCGATTAAGCCTTCCATACCATTGAACTTCATTTCCGGTCTAAAGAAATGGAACCATTCAATTTCGGCGCTTTCACCATAAATTTCCCGATCAAAATCCAAAATGTACACTTCAATGGAAAGCTCTTGGTCAGTTTTAAAGGTAACATTGTAGCCAATGCTTGCCATGCCCAAATAGCTTTCGCCGTTTACGATGAACTTCACGGCATAAATTCCGAGTTTTGGAATAAGGTAGTCGCCGTCAATGCGCATATTAGCCGTTGGGAAGCCTAACGTGCGTCCACGCTTGTCGCCATGAATGACTGTGCCGCGCACTTTATACGGGTAGCCTAAAAGTTCATTCGCCTCATCTAATTCGCCACTTTCGATGTAGTTGCGAATGTTCGTTGAGCTAATTTTAGCATTGAACGCTTCTTGCTTATCGACAATTATGACGTCAAAACGCCCTTTTGCATATTCTGGTAGCTCACTCATTTTACCGGCGCCTTTTTTGCCGTAAGAGTAGTCGAAGCCAGCCACGACATGTTTGGCATGAAGACCAACTAAATATTGTTCGACAAATTCTTCTTTTGACAATTCGGAGAAAGCAGTCGTAAAACGCACCACGTATAAAATATCAACGCCAAGTGCAGCTATTTTTTCTTCCTTTTCCTCCAAAGGGGTTAAATATTTTACTTTCTTACGCATTTTGCTAAGCACAACAGATGGGTGCGGGTCAAAAGTGAGGACTGCGCACTGCTCATTGTTTGCCACAGCGATTTCTTTTGCGCGCAAAATGACTTCCTGATGTCCGCGATGAACACCGTCAAAAAAGCCTAGCGCAATAGTTTTCGGCTGTAAATCCGAATTTAACGTATTAGGGTGATGTATAAAAATAGTTTCCATGAAATCTCCTTTTCACTCGTAACATTTCCTACATATCATATCTATTTTTCACCTTTTTGGCAAAAAATTAGTTTAGCGGACCATCTCTTAATTCGATGACTTTTTCAGGTTTTAAAAGCTGCGTTTTCGTCGGGTGTGGTTTGTAGATGGCAACCAATTTGCCGTTTCGCATCATCGCAAATAAATTCCCGCTAGGCGCACCAAAAAGCGCCGTCTCAAGCACAACACCGTTCAATACTTTTTTGTACAGCGTGTCATCTAATTCGAGCTGTGGCATATTAAAAATGCCTTTTTCGAGTGGCTGAAGGAAGTCAAAATTGCCACTACTGACTTGTTTTTCGATTTCCCCCAAAGTCAGGCAGTCTGCTTTTTCAAAAAAGCCGCTTTTTGTGCGTTCAAGAGTAGCCATATGCGCCGGCAAACCAAATTGTTCGCCAATCATCACGGCTAGCGTACGAATATACGTCCCTTTCCCGCAAGCAATGCGGATTTGGAACGTCGGATTCGCGGCCGTCAGCTCGCCTGAATCTAGTCGCTCAAGCGCATAAATTTGCACGGTGCGTTTTGGTCGTTCCACGGTTTGCCCAGCACGTGCGTATTCGTAGAGTTTTTTGCCGTTTACTTTTACAGCAGAATACATTGGCGGAACTTGTTCGATTTCGCCTGTCAATTTATCTAAAACCGCAACTAGTTTTTCCTCCGAAATCGCCGTTTGAAGGTCTTTTTTTGAAACGACTTCGCCTGTTGCGTCTTCTGTCGTCGTACTTGTGCCGAGCGTGACTGTCGCAACGTATTCTTTTCCTTCACTTGTTATGTATTCGGCAAGCTTTGTCGCCCGGCCAACACAAATCGGCAGTACTCCTTCAACTTCTGGATCGAGCGTTCCGGTGTGCCCAACTTTTTTTGTTCCTAAAATTTTGCGCAGTTTAAACACACAATCATGGCTCGTCATGCCACGCTCTTTAAATAGCGGAATAATTCCGTCCATTAAAAAATCCTCCTTTCACAAAAAGAGAGGCAAACAGCGCCCCTCTAGAAAGTTATTCACCTTTATTTAAATCTCTTAAAAGTTCATCGATACGATTGCCGTATTCTAGCGAGCTATCCATTTCAAACAGCAGCTCTGGAACTTTTCGCAGGCGCATCCGGTTGCCAATTTCAGAACGAATAAAGCCGTGTGCCTTTTCAAGCGCAAGAAGCGTATCTTCACGCTCTTTTTCATTCCCTAAAATCGAAATAAATACCGTCGCTTGCTGCAAATCGCCTGTCACTTCCACATCAGTAATCGTGATAAAGCCAAGACGAGGATCTTTTAATTTTCGGTTTAAAATGTCGCCGAGTTCTTTCTTCATTTGCTCCGCAACACGATTTGCTCTCAAACTCATTTTGTTCACCTCATAACCATTCAATGTCCGTCAAAAGGCGCTCCCATTCGGGGAAGGAGTCTAGAAAGCGTAACACTTCCTGACCTTCCTTCTCCGTTTGAACTCGCGAACTTCCGACAATCACAAAACCAATTTCCGTGCGCTGCCACTTATCTAGGAAGCCTATTTCAGCCATAGACACATTAAATTTCTGGCGGGCGCGCATTAAAACACGTTGTAATACGGCACGCTTTTCTTTTAAATTTTGGGCTTCATAAATGTGAAATGTAAGAGCGGCACTGTAAATGATCATTTTCTTTCGATTTCTTCCATAATGAATGCTTCAATCACATCGTCTTCTTTAATATCATTAAAGTTTTCAATAGTAATCCCACATTCAAAGCCTTTAGCTACTTCTTTTGCATCATCTTTAAAGCGTTTCAGCGTAGAAAGTGTGCCTTCAAATACAACGATACCATCGCGGATTAAGCGGACTCCGCTATCGCGTGTAATCTTACCATCTGTCACATAACAGCCGGCAATTGTACCAATTTTAGATACGTTGAATGTTTGGCGAACTTGCGCTTGTCCAATGATTTTTTCTTCAAATTCAGGATCAAGCATTCCTTTCATCGCTGCTTCAATTTCTTCAATCGCTTTGTAAATAACGCGGTGTAAGCGAATATCTACGCCTTCATTTTCCGCACCTTCACGTGCTTGAGCAGTTGGACGAACGTTAAATCCAATCACAATGGCATTTGAAGCAGCCGCGAGGGTAATATCCGACTCGTTAATAGCCCCTACTGCTGTATGAATGATTTTAACGTTAACGCCTTCCACTTCAATTTTACGAAGTGATGCTGCGAGCGCCTCAACAGAACCTTGAACGTCTGCTTTAATAATGACGTTAACTTCTTTCATTTCGCCGGCTTTCATATGTTCAAACAAGTTGTCTAAGCTGACGCGATTTGTTGCTGAACGTTGCTCTTGGAGTGCTTTCGATGCACGAGTTTCCCCGACGCTACGAGCTGTTTTTTCGTCTTCAAAGACTACGAAACGATCGCCCGCTTGTGGCACACCATTTAAACCAGTAATTTCAACTGGTGTACTTGGTCCAACTTTTTTCACACGACGTCCTAAATCATTCACCATCGCCCGAACACGTCCAAACGTATTTCCGACAACAATTGGATCGCCGATATTTAACGTTCCATCTTGAACAAGCAGTGTTGCCACTGATCCGCGGCCTTTATCAAGTTCCGCTTCGACAACTGTACCAATTGCACGGCGTTCAGGATTCGCTTTTAGTTCCTCTACCTCAGATACAAGTAAAATCATATCTAATAGGTTATCTAAACCTTCACCAAACTTCGCTGAAATCGGTGCAAAAATCGTATCGCCACCCCAATCTTCTGGAATAAGCTCATACTCTGTTAATTCTTGCATGACGCGATCAGGATTCGCTTGTGGTTTATCAATCTTATTTACAGCAACGATAATTGGCATACCAGCAGCTTTCGCATGGTTGATTGCCTCAATCGTTTGTGGCATAACGCCATCATCAGCAGCCACAACAAGAATCGTAATATCCGTAATTTGGGCACCACGCGCACGCATCGCAGTGAAAGCCGCGTGACCAGGCGTATCTAGGAAAGTGATTTTCTTCCCGCGCACATCAAGCTGATAAGCCCCGATATGTTGCGTAATCCCGCCTGCTTCACCAAGCGTCACTTTCGTATTGCGCAAGGAGTCAAGAAGCGTTGTTTTCCCGTGGTCAACGTGTCCCATAATTGTAACAACAGGAGGACGTTCTTTTAATAGTCCAGCGTCTTCTTCAACTGCATTTTCAAAGTAAACATCTAAATCCGTAATATCCACTTTAATTTCTTCTTCTACTTCAACACCGTACTCAGAACAAATAAGTTCAATAGCATCTTTGTCTAAAGATTGGTTAATTGTGGCAACTACGCCAAGTAAGAAGAGTTTTTTGATAATTTCTGATGGTTCACGATATAGCTTTTTCGCCAATTCGCCAACCGTCAAAGATTCGCTGAAAACAATTTTTTCTGGAAGCTCTTTTGGTTTCGGCGGAGTTGGTGGTGTCGTGCTGAAATTTGTTTTCCCTTTGCGCTTCGTATTTTTACCGCTACGATTTTGCTGATTAAATCCACCGCGTTGGTTATTGTTTTTCCCACCGCGATTTTGATTATTATTTTTACCGCCTTGATTGTTGTTTCTATTGCCACCCGAATTACTGTTTTGATTATTCGAACGGTTCGCATTTTGCACAGTTTGAGTCCCACGACTCGCTTGACCTTGCGTTTTATTTTGCGTATTTGTTTGCGGTTTTTCCGCACGATTTTGATTCGTTGGTTTTTTGTTTCCTTGACTATTCAGTTTGTTTGGCTCCCTACTTGTCCCTGTGCTCTGCTTCGTTTCTTTCGTATCTTTTACAGGCTGATTTTTTTTCGAAAAAGATTCGTCGAGTTGTCTAAGTGCATTATCGTTAATCGTCGACATATGATTGGCGACCTCTACACCTAACCCACGTAACTTTTCAATAACATCTTTGCTAGACAACTGCTGTTTTTTTGCGTACTCATATACACGAATTTTACTCATGCCGTACACCTCCATTAGGTAATCAACCGAGGAGTTCTTTTAGTTTTTTTGCAAATCCAGCATCAAGTACTGCAATAATTGCTCGTGACTCTTTCCCGATGGCACCCCCTAGTTCATCTCTTGTGCCAGCTTGTTTTATAGCCACTTCATAGTACTCACATTTATCATGGATTTTTTTCGCTGTTCTCTCTGAAATATCTTCTGCGATAATGACTAATTTCGCCTTTCCGCTTCGAACAGCTTTCAAAACTAATTCTTCTCCGGTCGTTAATTTCTTCGCTCGATTTGCAAGTCCGAGAAGTGCAAGTGCTTTATCATTCATGATTTGCATCCTCTACCGCTTTTAAGTATGAAATAAGTTCATCATAAAAACTTTCCTGCTCATCTATTTTAAGACCTCTAAAAAGCGCATTTTTTTGCTTGGCGCGCTCTGCAACTGTAACATCTTTTTTAATATAAAAACCACGTCCAGGCGCTTTACCAGTAGGATCAATCGTTAGCGTGCCTTCTTTCGAATACGCGATTCTAAGAAGCTCTCCTTTAGGCAGACGCTCCCCTGTAACCATACATTTCCTAAGTGGAATTTTTTTGTTACGCATTTTGGTTTCTCCTTTTATTCTTCATCGTCAGAAACTGGTAATTCTTCTTCCAAAATTGGTGCACCTTCGCGCGGATAGATACCCATTTCACGCGCGACACTTTCGCTCTTAATATCGATTTTCCAACCAGTCAGTTTTGCCGCAAGACGCGCGTTTTGACCGCGTTTACCGATAGCAAGTGAAAGTTGATAATCCGGTACGACAACCGTTGTCGCTTGCTCTTCTTCGTCCACAATAACATCTAACACTTTTGACGGACTGAGCGCGCTAGCGACAAATGTGAACGGGTCATCTGACCATTCCACAATATCGATTTTCTCACCCTTCAATTCATTTACAATCGTTTGCACACGTGCACCTTTAGGGCCAACACATGCACCAACAGGATCCACTTCTGGATTCGATGTGTACACCGAGATTTTCGAACGATCGCCCGCTTCACGTGCGACAGATTTAATTTCTACAATGCCATCATAAATTTCTGGAACTTCCATCTCAAAAAGACGTTTTAATAATCCAGGATGCGTTCTTGAAACAAAGATTTGCGGACCTTTTGTTGTTTTTTCAACTTTCGTTAAATAAACTTTAATGCGGTCATGCGCACGGTATGTTTCATTTGGCATTTGCTCATTTTGAGATAAAATCGCTTCAATTTTACCTAAGTTTACATAAATAAATCGTGAATCTTGACGCTCGACAATCCCCGTCATAATATCATCTTCGCGGTCGATAAATTCATCGTAAATAATACCGCGTTCAGCTTCGCGAACTCGTTGCGTCACGACTTGTTTTGCCGTTTGTGCTGCAATTCGGCCGAAGTCTTTTGGTGTTACTTCAAGCTCCACAACATCCCCTGTTTTATAAACCGGATTTACTTTGTGTGCTTCTTCAAGCGAAATTTCAAGGCGCGAATCAAACACTTGATCCACAACATCTTTTCTTGCAAAAACGCGAATCGAACCATTTTCTAAGTTTAGTTCCACCCGAACGTTTTGGGCTTGGTTAAAGTTTCGTTTGTAGGCGGATACCAGTGCGGCTTCAATCGCCTCCACAATGACATCACGCGAAATTCCTTTATCATGTTCTAACACATGAAGAGCGTCTAGTAGTTCTGAGCTCATTTTTTGCTCACTCCTTATTTAATTTTAAAATTTAATGGCTAGTCTTGCTTTGGCAACTTTGTCTTTTGGAATCACACAAATAATTTGGCGTGTTTTATCCATAATTTCTACCGTTAACGTGCTTCCATCATATGCAGTTAGCGTGCCTTCCCACATTTTACGACCTTCAATTTGCTCGTAAGATGTGACATGTACGTAAGCCCCTACAGCATTTTCAAAATCAGCTTCTTTTTTAAGCGGGCGTTCTGCACCTGGTGATGATACTTCTAAAAAGTAGTTTTCAGAAATCGGATCAGCTTCGTCTAGCTTTTCGCTAACGCGTTCACTAATTACGGCGCAATCATCGATATCAATGCCACCTTCTTTATCAGCAAAGATACGTAAAAACCAATTTTTCCCTTCTTTTTCAAAAGCTAAATCGACAAGTTCAAAGCCGAGCTCTTCCGTAATAGGCTTTACGATGGACTCTACTTGGTCTAGGACTTTACTCATTTCAGCCTCCTTCTAGATTCTCGCTCGCTTGCTTTTCGCAAAACGAAAGAGTGGGCAAATGCCCACTCTTAGCTGAGTTATCGTAGTATTTCATAAGTAATCATATCACAAACGGCGCAATTAAGCAAATTTACGGGTTTTTTCCTTATTTTGTAAAAGAAAAAAATTGTAACGCCTTTTGGATTTGCGAATCCCAGTAATCCCACGTATGACTACCTGGGCCTTCCTCGTATGTTAACGGCAAGTTCGTTTCCGTTGTTACAAATTTACGGAAATTTTGATTATGCGCATATAAAAAATCTTCCGTCCCGCACGCCTGGTACAGTCTTGGCGATTCCCCAGACACATTTTTCGCCAGCGCGAACAAATCGTTTTCACTTCCAACAAAGTCCGCCGCCGTTCCAAACGTATTATTTTTCTCCCGAGCTGCTTCTCCTGAAACCTCTTTTAAATAACTTTCCATGTCTAAAGCACCTGAAAAACTAGCTGCAGCAGCGTACCGCTCCGGAAAATGGAGTGCTAATTTCATCGCTCCGTAACCGCCCATGGAGAGCCCCGCAACAAACGTTTCATTTCGCGCACTGCTAATTGGAAAGTAATGTTGCACTAGACTTGGCACTTCGTTTGCTATGTAGTCAAAATAGTTCTCGCCGGTTTTAGTATTCGTGTAAAATCCCCGATACCCATTTGGCATGACGACAACAATTCCAAGTTCAGCGACATAGCGCTCAAGCGCCGTCCGACGAGTCCACGTGCTATCATCGTCAGAAAGTCCATGTAATAAATACAAAACGGGATAAGCCTCCTGTTTTTTAGCTCCTGCCATCCCAATTCGATTTTTTCCAACTTCAGGAAGGAGCACTGTCATTGAAGTCGAAATCCCGAGCACCTCTGAAAAAAACTCACATTTTACTTTCGCCATTTTTTATCACCTCTATGTGCAGTATACCTAAAATGAAAAGGTCTGCCTAGTGAAATAGATATCATTTAGCGAACAGCAAACAAAATGATTTTAAGTTATATAATCTAAGTTTTTTGAATGTATTTCACTGAAAAATTCACAAATTATCCATATTTTACTTTTCTTACGTATGTTAAACTAGAAAAAAAGATAATAGTAGGTGAATGCTTTAGTGAAAGATATCCATTATCAGGAAGATGACTTTGAAAAAGCAGGAAAAAGCATTGGCAGCCTTATCGGGAAAGGCGCATGGGGCAAAGGCACCATCGACCATTTAAAGAAAGTTTCCAAGAATTTAGAAGAAGTAGAAAAAGATATTGCTACATACGATACAGACGGCGTGATTTCTTTTCAACATACAAGCCAAACATCCAAATATCAGGAGATTTTCGAAGATTTTGACGTCCTTTACCGTTTTTCCGACCAAATCGGGGATATTGTAAACAACACAATCGACCACCCTTTTTATGAAAAGCTAGATGACTTTGTGGCAGGCATGCGCGACTTAGATGCGACCACGTTCACAACGGAAAACCGAATTGGAGCCACCACGACAACCACGCAGTTTGAAAACAGCTATACGCAAAAACAAGTAGAGGTCCCAAAAAGTAAAGTGAGCCTCGAGGATTTATTCAGCGGAGACACCTTTTATGCCGACCAAATGAAACTGCAGTATGATGCATGGAAACAGACGAACAAAGGAGAAGACGTCAGCCATCAAGATTTTCAAGCCGCGATGTTAAATTCCCGAGCCTTCGCCTACACGTCCATTAAAGATGAACAACAGAAGACAGAATTTTGGACACTCGTGGTCGCCACTATCGTCATCGTGGGTGTTTTCGCATTTTGCCCGCTCGCAGGTGTAGCTTTAAGTGCCGCTTACGGTACGCTTGAAATAAGCGCGGCGAAGACAGGCAAAGACTGGATGACTGGCCGCGAACTGGATGCCACCGAACGCGCCCAGCGCGGCGCTTTTGCGGTTTTGGATGTCATTCCAGGCGTCAAAGCCCTAACCGGCGGTGTACAAATGATGCGCTCGGGAAGCCGTTTAGCAAACGTGAGTGATGCCCTCTTACAAGGCGTGAAAAATGTCCCCACCCAAGTGGGGGATATTGCCAAACTTGGTCAAACGCAAATGAGAACGCGCATGGCCAGCCTAAAAACCGCCACTCAAGACGCATTACAAGTCGCCACACAAAAAGGCCTCAAAGAATTGGACAAGGTCGGACAAACCGCAACCGCCATGAAAGGCTCTTTAAACTTGCCGCCACGAGCACATCTAGCCTTAGCCGGCATGGGAGGTATCCCGAACCAAGCGCCTTCCAAAATTGCTCAAGGGACCGAGAATTTGAAAGATGTGCTTCGGAAGTTTGATGTGAATTTGGGTGGCGGAGGCAAACGGGCTGATGGTATAATGGAGGGAGTTAGTGGACTTACCAAAGCACAAAAAGTTGAGAATTTCCAAAATAGAATTAATGATATTAGAAATAAAATGCCTAATAATCCGTTGAAAAAAAGAGGTAATATGGCAGCTGCTGATGTAAATATAAAAGGATTACCAGAAGAGTTTGTAGCTCATAGTAAAATTAATTCCAATCTTGATAAAGGTGCTGATGTTGAAAATTTTTCTACATTAAAACCTGAAGGAGAAAGAATTTTTAAGAATTATGAACCCTCTGCATCAAGTATAGATGGAACTAAATTTGATAGGTTTCATGATACAGAAGCTAAAATTCTAGAGGATATTGCCTCTAAAATTAAAGACCCAAATACTTCTGGTTCAATTGATTTATTTACAGAGCTACCAACTTGTCAAAGTTGCTCTAATATAATTTTAGAATTCCGTGAGAAATTCCCTAACATTAAATTGAACATATTTACTAAATAGAAGGAGCGAAAATTTATGGAATTGAAGTATGAAGACATAAAAGAAGATTCTGCTGATATTTATGAAAGTTTGCATATAAATGCTAAATATTCTCTAAAAGACACTTTCTATGCATTTCTAAATGATTATGAATTAAATGAAAATTATGATATAACGGAAGAAACTTCATTATATGTAGCGTTTTGTACATTATTGATTAATAAAGAACAAAATTTTGATTTTTTAAGAAATAAGTTAGCTAATCTAATCTCTAATAAAAATTTAGAGAAAGTTACTAATGATTTAAAATCAGACGAGCTTGTTCAATTTTGTAGTGATGTTGACATTATAAAAAAAGAAATTAACATTGAAAACTAAATGAAAAGTTTAAGTTATTTAGAAGCAAGAGAGTTAACTTTAGAAGATTATGAAGATTTTTATTGAAGATGAAGGGTTCAGTCCGAGTCAAGCAATAGCCGCAACTTTTGAAGACTCTGTACTAATAATGAAAAAAAGTCATAAAGTTTACATGTCAGTTATGGTAAATCTTTCAATTTTAAGTTTAAATCAAAAATTTCTACCAGATTATCTATTAGAAAAGCAAGAAGTTTTAAAAGAACTTGATGGTTTAAATGAAGAAGAACAGTCTGTTTATGATTCAGATATAAGTACTTTGAACCAGTTGTTGAGCAATCGGATAGTAAAGTCTTGGCTAGTAAGAAAGAAGCTCACTAATCAAGTTGCTAGTAGCTAACAAAAAGCTAGCTGTATTTATTGTACAGAGATTTAAGATTGAAAAAGAAGCGATTGAACTTTGTCGTTTCTTTTTCTGCATTTAGAGTTATTTTCTAGCCCAAAGAAAGCTAGTGGGGCTGGCGGATTCAATATTAATGAGATTTTCGACCAAAATTAAAAACAGATTCCGATACTGCATTTTTCTGGTCTGGTAGAACAGATGGTGTTGGAGGAGCTGACATAGCGGCAAGTGTAGCAAAGGGTAAAGGGGGTACGACTTTAGAATCAACAATAGAGAATAAAAATATTAAAATGCCAGAATGGGATTTTAACAATGGAAGCTTGGGATTTGGCTTCAGGTGCTTATGCAGAACAAGTTTCTGGTCAAGTTCGTGCAGTAGTTGGTTCAGAGTTGAGACCTGGTAATATATGGGAGAATGTGGAGTTACCTCGATTAAAAAGTAATCCTAAAGTTACCAAAATTACTACAATTGACCCTAAAACAGGAATTGAAAAAATCATTTTTGAAAGGAAGTAAATTAAATGAAAATTACAGGTAGTAGCTCACACGTAAAATTTGATTTAGAAAATGGATATGCAGTAAAGGCAGATGGAGAAATGTTAGTAGGAGGAAAATTTGTAGCTTTTAAAGATTCAATGAAGAATTGGGAGTCACCACATGAAAATGAAAAACTTTCAGAAAAAGAAATCCAAGAAATTATTCAGCAAGTAAAAGAGAATACGAATGAAAACACCGTACAAATCTCATTCGAATAATAAGTAGTATAGTGAATTTGAAAATGGTATTCATGTTGCTCATGAATAAAGTAAACCGAATATTTCTTAGGTGTACAATGATTTTAATTAGAATATAGTAAAGGTATTGTAACGGTATTAGTGAAGCACCAATCACTGATACCGTTTTCTGATTTTGTCCCCTCTCGCAGCAGGTATAACTTTAAGTGTAGCTTGCGGCAGTCTTGATTACGGGGAAAGACTAGGTGACTGGCCGCGAAGCAGTTATAAATTATATCTATTTTGCTAGAGAATATAGAAGAAATTTAGGAAATATAAAGTTATTAAAATACTATTACCGTTTAGCCGTGCGTAATACGTTCTTACAAAGAAAGAGGCTAGGACAGATCCTAGCCTCTAAAATAAATTGTTCTATAATTCATTTTCGCAGAAACACATTCTAAAACAACCGCGCATTCTTCAACATTTCCTGCTTGTCTTTATAGGCTTTTTGAATGCTTTCTTTTCCAGAAACTTCGGAGATGCCAACGTTCCACCAGCCTAAATAGCCGTCGGACATGGTTTTTGGGAGGACTTTCATTTCGATGAGCGTTGTACGTGTTTGCTTTTTCGCATCTAAGAGCGCTTGCGTAAGCTCTTTTTTGTTGTTCACCCGATATATTTTTGCCCCGTAGCCTTCTGCAATTTTTGCATAGTCGACATTCAAAATCCGGTCATTTTCATCCCGAAATTCGCAGTAAAAGCTTTTGCTCCCGTTTGCCATTTGTAGATTGTTGATACAGCCGAAACCAGAATTGTCGAACAGCATAATGTTAAGCTTATGGCCGTACTGGAGAGATGTTAGAAGCTCTGAGTGAAGCATGTTGAAGCTGCCATCTCCCACCATGGCGTAAACTTCTTGCTCCGGCGCCGCGATTTTCGCCCCAAGCGCCCCGTTAATCTCGTAGCCCATGCACGAGTAGCCGTATTCAAGGTGATACGTTTCTGGCACCTCTGTGTTCCACAAACGGTGCAAATCGCCAGGCAGCGAACCAGCCGAAGTGAGCGCAATGCTGTTTGCATCTACCACCTCATTAATCGTGAGCAGTGCTTCTGTTTGGGTAAATTCTGTGTTCAAAGCATCGGCATATTCGTTTAATGTTGCGGTCGCAAATTGATTTTTGATTTCGGGTTCAAAATTCTCACGCGTAAACTTCACATTTGCCAGACGTTCACGCTCTTTGTCCCACTCTTCTTGTAAAATTTGCAGTTCATCCCCGTAAGACGTGCGATAACCTTCTAGGCGCGGCTGTAGCGCGGTAAGCGCCGTTTTAGCATCCCCTACCACTTGAAACGCATCAAATTTATACGCTTGCTGCCGACTCACATTAATATTCAAAAATTTCGTTTGCGCTTGAAAGGCTGTTTTTGAACTGGTGATAAAATCCGTGTAGCGCGTACCAACACCAATGACGAGGTCGGCCGACTGCACGATTTTATTCGCCGCAAGCGTGCCTAGAATGCCGCTGCCACCCAAATTGTTCGCAAATGTACTTTCCACCGTCGATTTCCCGGCGTGCGTTTCCACTAGTGGAATGTTATGCCGCTCTGAAAGCGCGATTAATGCCTCACGTGCGCCAGAATAGCGCGCCCCACCGCCCACAATGATGACCGGGCGCTCACTCGCTGTAATTAAATCCGCCGCACCAATTAATTCGCGTTCAGTCGGTATTCTGCGATTCATGTGGTGAATTCGCTTTTTGAAAAATTCAACCGGATAATCATACGCTTCCCCTTCCGTATCTTGCGCAATGCAAATTGTTGCGGGGCCTGCGGTTTCAGGGTCGGTCATCACTTCAAATGCGCGGATAAGCGCGCTCATGATTTGTTCTGGGCGCTCAATTCGGTCCCAGTAGCGCGAAACCGGGCGGAGCGCATCATTTGTTGTCACATCGGCACTGTACGCATGTTCAAGTTGCTGTAACACAGGATCAGGCTGGCGTGTGGCAAATGTATCCGCCGGCAAGAAGAGCACCGGAATATTGTTCGCAAGTGCTGTTCCAGCCGCCGTCACGAAATTGGCGCTCCCTGGGCCAGCTGATGCAGTACAGGCGAAAATTTTCTTACGGTTGTTCTGTTTCGCAAAACCAATCGCGGCGTGCGCCATGCCTTGCTCGTTTTTCCCCTGATAAATCTTTAAATGTCCCTGGTGCTCTTCAAGCGCTTGGCCGATGCCGACCACATTTCCGTGACCAAAAATCGCGAAAATGCCTTCCACAAATGGCGTCACTTCACCGTCAATTTCAATATATTGCTCATTCAAAAACTTCACTAATGCTTGTGCCGTCGTCAACCGAATTTTTTCATTTGGCATAAGGCGCACCTCCAGTTTTACTATTTTTGCGCTTCAATCAGCGCTTCAATTTCATGCGAAGTCGGCATCGCATCTGAAGAACTATGCTTACTAATTACAATCGAGGCCGATGCACTCCCGTATTTTAGTGCCGTTTCCACCCCTTTATTTGTGAATAAAGCATAGAGAAAAGCAGATGCATACGAGTCGCCCGCTCCAAATGTTTTCAAGACGTTCGTTTTGTACACCCCAGCTCGGAAAACCTCGCCTGCCTTCGTATATGCGTTTGAACCACTTGCGCCGTGTTTAATCACAACAAGCTTCGCATTGTGGGAAAATAGATGCCTCGTCGTCACCTCATTTGCACCGCCTGAACTCCCTTCCATCACATCATATTCATCGCGCGTTCCAATGACAATATCAGCCTGTTCGGCAACAAGCGAATAATAAATCGCGGTTTCTTCTTCCGAAACCCAAGTGTACGGGCGGTAATCTAGTTCAAACGCGACAAGGCAATCGTTTTTTCGTGCAAGCTGAATCGCTTTTAAAACGGCCTCACGAGATGGACTTTTGGCGAGTGCCGTTCCAGATACGAGCAAAAGGCGTGCCGAGCTTAAATATGCTTCATCGATTTCGTTTGGCTGCAAATATAAATCCGCCACATTATCGCGGTACATTAAAATACTACATTCGTCGGGGCTTTTGATTTCCGTGAAGGCAAGCCCAACTTTATGCCCTTCCGTATCCACGACCATGCCGTCCGTATTTACACCAACTTGTTTCATATAGCCTTCAATAAAACGACCATGTTGGTCATCTGGAATTTTCCCAATGAATCCAGCACAGAGGCCCAATTTGGAAGCACCAATGGCAATATTTGCAGGACTTCCACCTACATATTTAGAAAAAGTCATCGTTTCTTCCATCGGGCGATTATACTCCACCGCATTTAAGTCAATGCATGCGCGGCCAATGGCGATAATATCAAATTTTCGTTCTTTATGTGTATTTAAATCCATTTTTAGTCCTCCTCTATTTGCGGTCCAGTATCCAAGCGTGTGCCGGGTCATTATGGAATTTCCAAATCCGCTCTGGTCCTGCCATCACATTCAAATAATAAGACGTATAACCGTCTGGTACGCCAACCGGGTGATAGCCAGCAGGCACCAGTACCATATCGCGATTTTCCACCGTCATCGTTTCATCAATCGACCGGTCATCTGTATACACACGCTGGAACACAAAGCCTTGCGCTGGATTCATTTCATGATAATAACTTTCTTCCAAAAAAGATTCCGCTGGCAAATTGTTTTGATCATGTTTATGCGGTGGATAACTCGAAAAGTTGCCGCCTTCTGTGTACACTTCCACTACTAAAACGCTATCCGTCACGTCAGAATCATCCGGCAAAATATTATGCACCAAACGCCTATTTTGATATTTTCCACGCGCTTCAATCGTATTACTACTTGCGGGAATAAAACGCACAGGCAAAGCCTTTTCAGTTGGTGAATAGCAAAATGCCACGCGCGCCATTTCCGATTCGCCAGCAATTTCAAACCGCTGACCGCGTCCCACATACACACTATCGGTTGGAATTTTTTCAAAAACAGATTTTCGCGTCCCAATCTGTTCAAAAATCTCATTTTCAGTGCGTACTGTGATTTTTCCGGTTAAAGCAACGATACAAACTTCCATATCTGCCAAAGTTTCCCCGTACGTTGCCCCTTTTTTGACATCAAGCATCATAAAAGCCACATAGTGCAGCGGCGCATTGTCCTCCGTCACGCGGTGCACACAAGTAATCCCTTCCTTTAAAAGCTCGTTTTGCGGTTTTCTTAAAAGTTTTGCCATGTTCACTTTGCCTCCTAGTAACCTTTTTGTGAATAACGCGCCGTTACTACTTTTTTATGCGTGAAGAAATCTACGCTATCTTTTCCATTCGCATGCAAAGTCCCATAAAATGATGACTTCCAACCAGAGAATGGGAAGAAGGCCATTGGAGCTGGCACACCCAAATTAACGCCAAGCATGCCCGCATCAATATTTTCACGGAAGTAGCGCACCGCTTTCGCACTATCTGTAAATAAGCAAGCCCCATTAGCAAACTCCGATTGATTCGCAATCTCAACCGCTTCCTGTAAATTTTTCACCCGAATGATGGATAAAACGGGCGCAAAAATTTCATCTTTCCAAATGGTCATATCCGTTGTCACGTCTTCAAAAATGGTTGGGCCAACAAAGTAGCCGTTTGCTGGTACTTTTTCGCGTCCATCAACAACCAATTTTGCGCCTTCTGCAACTCCCTTTTCAATATACGAAAGCGTTCTTTCTTTGTTCTCCTCGCGAATGACTGGCCCTAAAAAGACGCCATCATCGAGGCCGTTGCCAATTTTTATTTCCGACGCTCTCTGTTTTAGAGCTTCGACAAACTCGTCATAAATGCCATCTTCAACGGTCGCCACCGCGCACGCCATGCAACGTTCGCCAGCAGAGCCAAAAGCCGCCGCAATGACGTTTGTCACCGTATCCTGAAGGTCCGCATCATTCAGTACGATGGTATGGTTTTTAGCCCCCGTAAGAGCTTGAACGCGTTTTAAATGAGCGCTTCCTGTTTGGTAGACATATTCCCCAACGGGCTTCGAGCCAACAAACGAAACCGCTTTAATCGTTTCATTTTCCAAAATACCATTTACGACATCATGCGCCCCGTATACAATGTTTAGCACGCCATCTGGCAGTCCTGCTTCGGCAAATAAATTGGCCAATTTTTCCATTAACAGTGGGGTGCGTTCTGATGGTTTTAAAATGAAGCTGTTGCCAAGCGAGATGGCCATCGGGAACATCCAGCAAGGTACCATCATGGGGAAATTAAATGGTGCAATGCCGCCGCAGACGCCAATTGGATAACGATAATTTACAGCTTCCACGTCTGTCGCGATGCTTGCAAGCGAATCCCCCATCATAAGTGACGGCGTACCAGCTGCAAATTCAACGTTTTCAATGCCACGTCCGACTTCGCCAAGTGCTTCGGACAAATTTTTCCCATTTTCCATCGTAATTAATTTAGCCAGTTCTTGTTTATTTTTTTGTAGCAATTGTTGAAAGTTGAATAAAATCCTTGCACGCCTAGGAACCGCCACTTTACTCCATTTTAGAAAAGCCGCTTGCGCAATTTGTGCGGCGCTATCTAATTCCGCGCGCGTCGAAATCGGCACTTGGCAAATGACTTCTCCAGTTGCCGGATTGATAACGTTTTCAAAATTATCCGTGCTACTCTCTATCCATTTTCCGCCGATAAAGTTTTTCATTTTTCTTACCTCTGTCATATAAGACGCCTCCACTCATTTAACTTACTCCACAAATTGTCATATTTTGATTACATCTTCATAATAGTAGTTTGATTTCAAACGTTCAACATGCCTTATGATTTTATTTGTCAGCACAGATGACAATAGTTTGGACTATGAATGCGCACAAAAATAGACGCCAAGCTTCGAATGGAAACTTGGCGCCTTTATTAACATTTTTAGTACACTTCGCTATATAAGCCTGTAATAAATGCCTCAAAATTTTTTGCTAAAAAAGTGATTTTATAATCCGCTTCTTGATCAACATGAACAACAGTCGGCTCACCTTCAGAACCACATGCACGGTAATCAAGAAAAACCATATCATGCCCAGCTGATGGGCAATCACAAATGCTTACACCAATTTTAGGATAGCCCCAAATTGATTCCCAGAATTCAGTGGAAAATTCCCCACATAAAGAAGAAGCGGCCTGTTTTCCTATTCCCATAATGCCTGTAATGACAATAGAATCTTCTGACCAAGAAGTTGCTTCATTTGTAGGAAAAGAATCTTTGCACGGTATGCCGCCGTTTTGTGCATGGCGCATGAGGTAAATATATGAAGCAGGCAACTTAAATCCAAGCTCCGCCTCAATCTCTTGAATAATTTCATCAGTCGGGTAAGCATCTTGGTATTCATCGCCATAGCTAGTATTGAAAAAAGTTTTTAAATCCAGCCCTTTGAAAAATTTTCCTTCTTCTTCAAAATACTTTTTAAAAATTTGCTGTAATTCATTGGCTTTTTCCAATTCGACATTTAGTGAGGCATCAAAATCTCCCCGTTCAAGTTGCAAAACTTCTGTCAAATTGTTCGCCATCTCAGAAAATCGTTCGCCCCGCTTATATGAAACGTCTGCTAAAACAATTGTTGCCCTGACAAACACTTCTTGATTTCCTTCATTTTTTGCAGTGGGAATAATGTTATCTAACGTTTTTATCGCTTCTAATTCTTTACCTTTATCCAAATAATAAAGCACTTTACATAGCTGTTTAGCTAAATCCATTTGTTTTCCCCCTTTTTTAAAAGGTTGCCTTGATAAAGCAAAAGCAGCTCTAATTTTAAAACAGTGATAACTGATTTTGATCAGGAAGACCTTCTAGGCAGCCTTGATCGTCCATGTATTGAATAATCGTTTTCGATACTTTCCCGCGTTGTTGCAAATCTTCTTTTGATAAAAACTCGCCATCAAGACGCGCCTCAACGATTTGTTTCGCAACGTTTGTTCCAAGACTTGGAATCGCATTAAACGGCGGAATAAGCGTATCGCCTTCAATGATAAATTCATCTGCGGTAGATTTATATAAGTCCACTTTTTGGAATTTAAAACCACGCGCAATCATTTCATTCGCGATTTCAAGTACCGTAAGCAAGTTTTTCTCTTTCGTACTCGCTTCAAGCCCCTTGTCATTAATTTCTTTCATGACAGCGCGCACCGCTTCTCGCCCGTTAACCATTGCCGTTAAATCAAAATCGTCTGCGCGGACGGAGAAGTAAGTCGCATAAAAGAACAATGGATGATGGACTTTAAAATACGCGATTCGAACGGCCATCAGAACATAAGCTGCCGCATGGGCTTTCGGGAACATGTACTTGATTTTTTTACAAGAATCGATGTACCAAGCCGGCACTTTATTTTCAATCATCGCAGCTTCCATTTCTTCCGTTAAACCTTTCCCTTTACGCACGGATTCCATGATTTTAAAAGCAAGTGAGCTGTCTAATCCTTGATAAATCAGGAAGACCATAATGTCATCACGACAACCAATAACGTCAGGGAGCTCACAAATTTTGTTTTTTATAAGTTCTTCCGCGTTGCCAAGCCATACGTCTGTCCCGTGAGAAAGACCAGAAATTTGCACAAGCTCGGAAAATGTCGTCGGTTTTGTTTGCTCGAGCATTTGACGTACGAAACGCGTTCCAAACTCAGGAATACCAAGCGTTCCTGTTTTTGAATCAATATCTTGCGGTTTCACGCCTAATGATTCTGTCCCGCCAAACAATTTCATGACTTCGGGGTCATCAGTTGGAATGGTTTTCGGATCAATTTCACTTAAATCCTGCAACATCCGAATGGCGGTCGGATCATCGTGTCCGAGTATGTCGAGTTTTAACACGTTATCGTGAATCGAGTGGAAGTCAAAATGCGTCGTTTTCCACTCCGAATCCGTTGCGTCAGCTGGGAATTGCACCGGTGTAAAATCGTAAACATCCATATAGTCAGGAATAACAATAATACCGCCGGGATGCTGTCCAGTCGTACGCTTAACGCCCGTACACCCTGCAACGAGTCGGTCCACTTCTGCTCCGCGAATATTCATATTCATGTCTCTTTCGTAACCGCGAACAAAGCCGAAAGCGGTTTTCTCCGCAACCGTACCGATAGTTCCCGCACGATACACATACTCCTCACCGAAAATTTCCTTCGTGTACGCATGCGCAACGGGTTGATAGTCACCAGAGAAGTTTAAATCAATATCGGGCACTTTATCCCCTTTGAAACCTAGGAACGTCTCAAACGGAATATCCTGCCCTTCTTTTTGATAGTTCGTGCCGCAGTGTGGGCAAACTTTATCTGGAAGGTCAAAACCTGAACCAATCGAACCGTCGTCGAAAAACTCGGAATGCTTACAGTTCGGGCACAAATAATGCGGCGGGAGTGGGTTTACTTCGGTGATTTCGGTCATAGTCGCCACAAAAGACGAACCAACAGACCCACGAGAACCTACCAAATAGCCGTCGTTAAGCGATTTTTTAACAAGCTTATGGGAAATTAAATAGATAACGGCAAATCCGTGTCCGATAATACTTTTTAGTTCCTTTTCAAGACGTGCCTCTACGATTTCAGGTAACTTTTCGCCGTACAATTTGTGTGCCATTTCGTAACTCATGTTGCGGACTTCATCTTCAGCACCTTCAATTTTAGGCGTGTATAATTCGTCTTTAATCGGCTTTAAGTCTTCCATCCAATCAGCAACGAGATTCGAATTCGTTACGACAATTTCATGTGCCTTCTCGCTTCCTAAAAAGCTAAATTCGGCGAGCATTTCATCCGTCGTACGGAAATGCACGTCTGGCATTTCATTTCGATTTAAAGGATTCGCCCCACCCATTGAATGGACTAAAATCTTACGGTAAATCTTATCATTTGGATCTTTGTAATGGACGTTTCCGGTTGCTACAACAGGTTTCCCCGTTTTTTCGCCCACTTTAACGATGTTTTTCAAAATTTCTTCTAACGCTTTCTCATCGCGAATCATTTCGCGTTCAATCAGCGGCGCATAAACTGGTTTCGGCTGAACTTCAATGAAATCGTAAAACCCAGCGACTTTTTCAGCTTCTGCCATACCTTTTTGCATCATCGCTTCAAATAATTCACCTTGACTACAGGCCGTCCCGACAATTAAACCTTCGCGCAATTTTTGCAGCTGCGACCGCGGAATACGCGGCACACGGAAGAAATAATTCAAATTGGACAGCGTAACCAGTTTAAATAAATTCTTTAAACCTTCAGGCGTTTTTGCATAAATGGTCGCGTGGAATGGGCGTGCACGTTTGTAAGCGTCGCCTTCTCCCATATAATTGTTGAGCGCGTCGTGAAAATCAATATCATGCATTTCCTTCGCATCTTTGATGAGCTTCCACGCCAAATACGCAGTTGCTTCGGCATCAAAAATGGCACGGTGATGCTGTTCGAGTATGATGTTGAACTTTTTCGTCAACGTATTCAGGCGGTGGTTTTTAAAATGCGGGTATAAAAATCGCGCTAACTCCAGCGTATCAATAACCGCGTTCGGCGCGTCAGGCAAACCAATTTTGCGGTACGCCGTGTTGATGAAGCCCATATCGAATGATGCATTGTGGGCAACTAAAATGTCATCGCCACACCATTCGCGGAAGTTTTTTAGAACGACTTCAATCGGATCAGAGCCTTTTACCATATCATCTGTAATGCCTGTCAAATTAATCGTCGTCGCCGAAAGTGGATGCCCAGGGTCAATAAACGCTTCGAATTTATCAATGACTTCCCCGTTATGCATTTTAATTCCGGCAAGCTCGATAATCGTATCATAAACCGCAGAGAGCCCAGTTGTTTCAACGTCAAACACCACATAAGTTGCGTCTTTTAAACCAGTATGTTGGTCGTTATAAGCAATCGGAACGCCGTCATCAATTAAATTGGCTTCAATGCCGTAAATCATCTTGATGCCATTTTTCTTCCCAGCCGCATAGGCTTCTGGGAACGACTGTGCCGCCGCATGATCTGTAAGTGCAATCGCTTTGTGTCCCCAATCAGCCGCCTGTTTCGTTAAATCGCTAATGGAATTTGTTGCATCCATTTGACTCATGTTCGTGTGTAAATGCAATTCAACACGTTTTTCTTCCGCTTTATCGTGACGCATTTTCGGTGCAATCTCATTAATATCTTGCGCCATCATAATTAAATCGCGGACAAAAGTATCATTTTGCACGCTACCGCGAACTTTGACCCACATCCCTTTTTTAAGGTTTTGGAACATCGCCGCATCATCATTATCGCGCGAGAACATTTTAATAATCATCGAACTCGTATAATCCGTTATTTTAAATTGAAGTAAGCTTCTTCCGCTCCGAAGCTCGCGAATCTCCGTTGCAAAAATATAACCTTGCACCGTAATCCGGCGTTCCTCATCATAAATATCGCCGAGCCGTTTCACTTCTTCATCATCTTTAATTTTATAACCAATTTGGAACGGACCATCAAGTGGGGCTGCTTGAACATCATTAGATGCCGCCTCCATCTGGCGCTTTTGCATCACCTGAACAGCCTCCTGCGCCTTCATCGCGTCCTCTTCTTCTTTCGCCTTCGCAAACGCTTTATACGCTTCCGTCTCTTCTTGGGCTAAAATATTCATCCGGATTGCAAGACGCGGGAACCCCGCATCACGGT
The DNA here is from genome assembly GCF_900186185.1 of Listeria sp. ILCC797. NCBI lineage: Bacteria > Bacillati > Bacillota > Bacilli > Caryophanales > Listeriaceae > Listeria > Listeria sp. ILCC797. The sequence goes on along the minus strand of NZ_FYBS01000005.1, from coordinate 92,017 downwards.
AGGCTTCAAGAATCTGATTCTGAAAGCTCTGCGCTATTTTAGTTTGCTCCATCTCATTATGAACCGAAATCTCCAAAAAATGCGGTTCCTTCAAAGTCGGTTTTTGTTCCATCAACACCTGCCCAATCATTGGCGACGTCTTAAAAATCGGCTCGACAATCATGTTCCAGTAATCTTGAATAAGTGCCTCATCCAAGCGTGCATCTGTCGTCATGATTCGCAGTTCCGTTTCTGCAATCTCACTAAAAGCACGTTTCATTCCCGTATCAAGCATTTGATAAAACGCTTGCGGAAAAATTTGCGGCGTCTTCAAATGAAATTGCCACGTTTTTGTTGCCTTATCCGCAATCAATTTTTCAATTTGCGTTTCATTCGTGTAGTCGGCAAAAGTCGACACATCGCTTAAACCAACCTGTTCTAAAAGAAGTTTAAATCGTTCTTTTTTATCTTGTTCGGTAGCACTCAATCTCTGACACTCCTTCCAGAAAACTTGAAAAGTACCTTACAAAAGCCAAGGTACTTTTCCGTCATCTCTATTGTACTAAAAAAATCAGTTTTCGCCAAAAAGAATTGGTAGCGTATTTAAAAGTTCATCTTGACGCACTTCAATCATTTCGCCCGTCTTCCGAATTTTCACTTCCACAATTTCTTCCGCCGCTTTCTTCCCAACCGTCACACGAATTGGTAAGCCAATCAAATCTGCATCCGCAAATTTCACGCCAGCGCGCTCAGTTCTATCATCAAGCAACACACTGTAGCCCGCTTCTTGCAGTTTCGCATAAAGCCCTTCCCCAAATTCGCGCTGCTCATCATTCTTCATGTTTACTGGAATCAGGTGAATATCAAACGGCGCAATTCCTTTTTCTAGGACTAAACCGTTCTCATCATGATGCTGTTCTGCTACCGCAGATAAAAGTCGCGATACGCCAATTCCGTAGCAGCCCATAATTAAAGGATTCGCACGACCGAATTCATCTAAAAATGTCGCATTCATCGCTTCACTATATTTTGTTCCCAATTTAAAAATGTGGCCCACTTCAATACCTTCAGCAAATTTAATAATGCCTTGACCGTCAGGCGATAAGTCTCCCGCTTGAATCATCCGAAGATCAAAATAACTGCTGACCGTAAAATCACGTTCTGGATTTACATTTATATAATGGTAGTCATTTTCATTTGCCCCAGTTGCCGCATTCACAATATCTGCCACCGCATTGTCCGCATAAATCCGAATCGAATCCGGCACACCGACTGGCCCAAGCGACCCAAAATCCGCGCCAAGCAATTGAATCGCCACAGCAGGATCCGCAAGTTCAACACTTTTCGCATCAAGCGCATTTTTAATTTTAATATCATTCACTTCATGGTCGCCGCGAACGAGTACCATGATGATTTCGCCATCCACATCAAACAACATTGATTTCAACGTTTTTTCAATTGGAATTTCTAAAAACGAAACAATATCTTCAATGGTTCGTTTTTCAGGCGTCGCTACTTTTTCAAGTTCCGCTTCTTTTTCATGAGATTTTTTTTCCATGTGTAAAACGGGCGCCATTTCCGTATTTGCCGCATAATCGGAAGCATCGCTATATGCAATGGTATCCTCCCCAATTTCTGAAAGCACCATAAATTCTTTCGTGTCTTTCCCGCCAATCGCACCAGAATCTGCAATGACTGCACGGAAATCTAGTCCACAGCGCGTAAAAATGTTGCTGTAAGCTTGATACATCTTTTCATACGTTTCGTCCAAGCTTTCTTGTGTGGCGTGGAACGAATAAGCATCTTTCATGATGAATTCTCGACCACGAAGCAACCCAAAACGTGGACGTTTTTCATCCCTAAATTTCGTTTGAATTTGGTAAAGTGTAATAGGTAAACGCTTGTATGAACTCAGTTCATCACGAACGAGTGACGTAATTACTTCTTCATGCGTTGGCCCAAGCGCAAAGTCGCGCGCGTTACGGTCTTTAAGACGCATTAATTCAGGACCGTAGTCGCTGTAACGCCCGGATTCTTTCCAAAGTTCAGCGGGTTGTAAAGCTGGCATCAAAAGTTCAGATGCTCCCACGCGATTTAATTCTTCGCGAATAATTTGTTCGATTTTTTTTAGTGTTAAGTGAGCAAGCGGTAAGTAGCTGTAAATCCCACTTGCAACTTGACGAATAAAACCTGCGCGGAGTAACAGCTTATGGCTCATTACTTCTGCATCAGCAGGTGTTTCCTTTAAAGTTGGAATAAATGTCATTGTCTGACGCATGAAAAACACTCCCTAATTTTTAAAATCAATCCCTTTGTAACATCGTCCTAGAAAAAGGCACGTTGGATGTCATTCCAAGTGACAAGTATCATCAGAACCATGAGTAGCGCGAATCCGATAAAGTGAATCATTCCTTCTTTTTTCGGATCCACTGGTTTTCTGCGAATAAGCTCATACGCAAAGAATAAAAGTCTTCCGCCATCTAGTGCTGGAAGCGGCAATAAGTTAACAATCCCCAAGTTAATACTAAGAACTGCCGTCCAGTTTAATAACGTTAAGAAGCCGTAACTAACAACTTGTTCCGTGCTCGTATAAATCCCGACTGGTCCGTTCAACATGTCAAGCGAGAAGCCACCTGTAATCATGTTGCCGAGCACTGCAAAGATTTGTGAAATCCAGTACCATGTTTGCGTAAACCCGTAACTGATTTTAGCGCCAAATGAATCGTCTGTCGGTGATCCGACGCCAATCTTCCCGACTTCCTTGCCTTGTTCTTTCACCGAGTCAGGCGTCACATGAATATCTTCTGTTTTTCCGTCGCGGTCTATTTTAAAGTCTAAATCCTTGCCCGGGTTTTCCGACACGATGGTCACAATATCAGCCCAGGAATCCGTTTGTTTACCGTTAATTGATTTGACTTCATCGCCTTGTTTTAAGCCAGCTGTTTGCGCGGGGCTATCCGGCATTACTTTTCCAAGTTCGCTTTCATTTGTGACAACGCCGCCTTGTACAAAAGCAAGCACCGTAAAAATGAGAATCGCTAAAATGAAGTTAAATAATGGGCCGGCAAAAATTGTCGCTGCACGCTTTCCGAGTGATTTCGAGCCGAAAGAGCGGTCATACGGGACAATTTGCGTTTCAATTTTTCCGTCAATAATAATCGCATCTTTTGCGACTTCATAACGGACTTTTTTCGTTTCGTCAAAATCTTCAAAGCCTTCGATGAATAAATCTTTTTCGAGATCTGCATTTGAGACTTCAAGCGGTTGGGCGTTGACATACTGGTCTTTCCCATTTACGATAATTTTTTCGACCTTTTCATCCTCAGAAAGCTCTAAACCAATGCGAAAACCCGGTTTGAGCGAAATCTCTTCGCCGTCCTCCCCGGCCATGCGTACGTAACCGCCAATGGGAAGTAAACGAATCGTGTATTGTGTTTCTTTCTTTTTATAAGCAAATATTTTGGGGCCAAAACCAATGGAAAAATCTTTTACCATTATTCCTGAACGTTTGGCTAATAAAAAGTGTCCTAATTCATGAAAAAAGACAATTAACCCAAAAACAAATATAAATGCAATGATGGTTGTCAAATTCGTTTCACCTCTATCCTATAAAAGTGTTTTCACGTATGCACGTGTTTCTTGATCTACTTGCAAGATTGTGTCGAGTGACGGATCTTGAATCGCATTATGGTTATGCATCGCGTTCTCAACAACTGCTTCAATTCCTTGGAAGGCGACTTGCCCATTTAAAAACCCTGCCACAGCAATTTCGTTCGCTGCATTTAAAACCGTTGGCATCGTCCCACCTATTTTACCAGCTTGAAATGCTAATTTCAATGCCATGAAGCGGTCAAAATCGACTTTTTCAAAATGAAGCGCCCCGTATTTTGTAATGTCAAACGGTTCACTGAACGAAATCGATGCGCGCTCTGGATACGTTAAAGCGTACTGAATGGGAATGCGCATATCAGGTGTTCCGAGTTGGGCAATTAAACTGCCATCAACAAATTCTACCATCGAGTGCACAACACTTTCACGATGAATGACGACTTCAATATCATCGTAGTCCATGTCATACAACCAATGCGCTTCAATGACTTCAAGTCCTTTGTTGAACATCGTTGCCGAATCAATTGTGAGTTTATTTCCCATGTTCCAGTTCGGATGATTGAGCGCTTCTTTGACTGTCACGTTTTTTAGCTCTTCACGTGTCTTGTCGCGAAAACTACCGCCGCTAGCTGTTAACACAATTTTAGCAACGTCTTTCTGGTTTTCGCCATTTAATGCCTGAAAAATAGCTGAATGTTCGCTATCAACAGGTAATAAGTTCACGTTATGCTTCGCTGCGGCCGCCATGACAAGATGCCCAGCCGTTACAAGTGTTTCTTTATTCGCAATTGCGATTTCTTTCCCCGCTTCAATCGCATCTAGTGTGGGGAGAAGCCCAACGCTACCAATTACTGCATTGACAACAACATCGCCTTCTGGGAAAGTCGCAATTTCTCTTAAACCAGCAATGCCGTACGAAAACTGAATGCTTGGAAATTCTGCTCGTAGCGTTTCAAGGTCACGTTTATTTTGTACGGAAACTTTTTGAGGCTGAAATTCCGTAATGATTTTCCGTCCCAGTTCCACATTTCTTCCAAATGAAAGCGAAACAATTTTAAATTTTTCGGGGTGCTCGCGAACAATTTCAAGTGTTTGTGTTCCAATTGATCCCGTTGCACCTAGTAAAATAATTTTTTTCATAGTCACATCTCCATTTAAATAATTTGAAGTATATGTAGAAGTGGCAATACAAAGAGCAGGCTATCAAAACGGTCTAAAATCCCGCCATGTCCTGGTAAAATTTTGCCGGAATCTTTCACGCCGTAATAGCGTTTTAAGGCAGATTCAACAAGATCGCCTAGCTGTCCAAAAATGGATAGAACAACAAGCCCTACTAAAATAACGACCATGGAAAGTGGTAAATCGGCGAAATAATAAAAGCCGCCTGCAATGACTAATGCGCAAATAATACCGCCTATAAAGCCTTCAACCGTTTTATTCGGACTAACATGCGGCGCTAGTTTATGTTTCCCAAATTGCCGCCCGATGAAATACGCACCTGTATCAGTCGACCAAACGATGAGTAATGCGAAAATGACATAGTATAAACCCGCGTCACGCGTCAAAGATAAATAGTGAAAGCCAAATCCAACGTAAATCGCTGAAAGTAGCGCCACGCCCGCTTGATCAAAATGGAACTTATTCCGCGAAAATACCGTATAAGCTAATAAAATTGCAATTCCAATGAAAAGAAGTTCCATTTTTGAAAGACCTATTTCTTCAAAAAAAGTTAAATAACGGTCTGGAACAGTCACAATCCATGTCAGTAAAATCGTGATAATCCCGCTCACAGAAAAAACAGGTTGTTTTACCATGACTAAAATTTCATATACAGCAATTGTCGCTAACAACAAACTCATTAGCTCAAAAGGAATCCCCCCGATGATTACAAACGGAATAAAAACTATGAGCGCCACAATTGCCGTAATTATTCTTGTCTTCACTTATCTTGTCCTCCCTACAGACCTCCGTACCGGCGTGACCGATTTTGATAATCAATCATCGCTTGAAGGAAATCTTCTTCTTTAAAATCAGGCCAATGAACTTCCGTAAAATAAAATTCGCTATAAGCAAGTTGCCAAAGCATAAAATTACTAAGTCGAAGTTCGCCACTTGTTCGTATCAATAAATCCGGATCGCCTAGTCCCCGGCTCATCAAATGATTATCAATATCCGCCTCTGTAATATCAGCCGGATTTTCACCTGCTGCTACTAGCTCTGCAATGGCTGCCTTTGTCGCCGATATAATTTCCGCTCTTCCCCCGTAATTGAGCGCAAAATTAAGCACAAGCCCTGTACAGTGTTTCGTCGCTTCGATAGCTCCTTCAACTGATTTAAGCGTATGAGCTGGTAAGTTTTCCCGGTAGCCCATAATATTTACGCGGACATTTTCTTCTACCAGTTCAGGTACAAACGTATCAAAAAACTCCACTGGTAACTTCATTAAAAAATCCACTTCATCTGTTGGTCTTTTCCAATTTTCAGTTGAAAACGCATATAATGTCAACACGTCAATGCCAAGACTGCTCGCATATTTCGTGATTTTCTTAACGACATTCATACCTTCCTTATGACCAGCTATACGTGGTAAAAAACGTCTCTTTGCCCATCTTCCGTTGCCATCCATAATGATTGCTACATGCTTTGGAAGAGGAATTTCTGTTGAAAGCTCGCTATCTATAAAATTTTCGTTTTGTCCAAATAGCTTCTTAAACATTTTAAATCCTCCAATAGAGATGCCATTTTTATGCGCATATCTATACTTATAATATCAAAAATCTCGCCATTTATGTACTAAAATTTTCATGTGGAACATGAGATTTTCATGAGAATAAATAATAAGAAAAAGCATTCCTCCCCTTCTCAAATTAGAAGAAAAGGAACGCTTTCCACTCTCAACATTACACTTCTAAGATTTCAGCTTCTTTGTTTTTCGCAATTTCATCGATATTTTTAATGCTTGCATCCGTTAGTTTTTGTACATCTTCTGTGTAACCACGCAAGTCATCTTCTGTAATATCGCCAGCTTTTTCAATTTTTTTAAGCTCATCATTTGCATCGCGGCGAACATTTCTTACAGCTACTTTTGCTTCTTCTGCTTCTTTTTTCACTTCTTTTGCGAGCTCACGGCGGCGTTCTTCCGTCAATTGCGGAATCGTCAACCGCAACACGGATCCGTCATTGTTTGGCGTTAAACCTAAGTCGGATTTTAAAAGTGCTTTTTCGATGTCACCAATGATATTTTTATCGAAAGGTGTAATCAAAAGCATGCGCGCTTCTGGAACGGAGATACTAGCCATTTGATTAAGTGGAGTCGGCGCCCCGTAATATTCAACTTGAACACGATCCAAAATTGAAGCATTCGCGCGACCAGCGCGGATTTGTCCAAGTGTACGTACTAAAGCTTGTTCTGCTTTTTCCATTTTTTCTTTTGAATTTTGCAAGACTTCTTTACTCATTTAGTTTTTCCCCCTAACAGTTGTCCCGATTTTTTCACCGAGAATAACTCGCTTAATATTATTTTCATCTTCCGCAAACGAGAATACGATTAACGGAATATCGTTATCCATACTTAACGATGAGGCTGTGGAGTCCATCACTTGCAGGCCTTCTTTAATAACGTCTAAGTAAGAAAGTTCGTCATATTTTTTCGCTGTTTCATCGACTTTTGGATCCGCGCTATACACGCCATCGACATTGTTTTTCGCCATTAAAATGACATCCGCTTCAATTTCAGCTGCACGAAGAGCCGCTGTTGTATCTGTAGAGAAGTACGGGTTTCCAGTTCCGCCAGCAAAAATGACAACGCGCCCTTTTTCAAGGTGACGAATCGCTTTACGACGAATGTATGGTTCAGCAATTTGACGCATATCAATCGAAGTTTGTACGCGTGTTGCCACACCAACGTTTTCTAAAGAATCTTGTAAGGAAAGAGAATTCATGACAGTCGCAAGCATGCCCATATAATCAGCTGCCGCACGGTCCATGCCCATCTCACTCCCAAGTTTCCCGCGCCAAATATTTCCACCACCAACAACGATGGCCACTTCGACACCTAACTCTACTACTTCTTTTACTTGTTTAGAAATCGCATTAACAACGTTTGGCTTAATCCCAAATCCATCTGTTCCAGCTAATGCTTCACCACTTAGTTTTAGTACTACACGTTTATATTCTGGGGTATCCATAAAAACCTCCGCTATTCATTCTATTTCGAGATAAGTTGTTTCTTTATCCACCATCATCTATTTTACTAGAAAACCCGTCATTACAAAAGCTTTTTTATATAAAAATAGAAAAAATGTTTGCGCTTTGCCTTTTTGTGTAATTTGGAGCGTTTTTATTCTCCTAATTTTCAAAAAACGTGCTATACTAAGAGCAAATAAAAGGAGGAATGATGATGGTTTGGACTGTACCCTATTTAATTTTCGATGGCACGGCAAATGACGTCTTAGAATACTATAAAGATGTTTTTGAAGCTGATAACAGCGGCGTTCAGCGTTATGGTGATATGGAAGATTTCTCTGGAAACGACTTAGCAGCAAAACGATTAATTCATGGCTGGCTGGCAAAGGACGGTGTGGATTTCTTACTTTTTTCTGACGCACCCGAGGGCATGCCACTTGCTGAAGGTGATACTGTAACCATCGCCTTCATGTTCCAAGACGAAGCTTCTTTAAAAAGAGCGTATGACAAACTAAAAAGTGAAGCCAAAGATATCCACATGGAACTCCAAGAAACTTTTTGGGGCGCGATTTACGCGAATCTAACGGACAAATACGGTGTTCACTGGCAACTTAATTATCAAAAAGAAACATTACCGAGGTAAAAAACTAGGCAGGTCACCTTAAAGCGACCTGCCTTCTTTAATCAAAAATTGCTGGCATTTTCTCAGTATCCCCGCGAAACAATTTAAGTAGCACAAATTTTAACCCCTTGAATAAAGCATAACCTATCATACTTCCTAAAAAATTAAAGATAATATCATCTATATCAGCAATCCGATACCCTATTAAAAACTGTGTTACTTCTATTAAAAGTGTAAAAGTAAATCCTACTATCATCATTCTTTTCCAAGACATTCGTAATAAAAATGGTAATCCAAATCCAAACGGTATCGTTAAAAGTGTATTTAATAAATAGCCTTTTGGATCGATACTTACGAAAGGTACTAAAGACACGCCTTGCCAAATAGATAGATTCTGTTCTGCCCTGTCAATAAAGTAAAGCGGAAATTGTGTAATCCGAATCACTTCGGTTATGTAAAGATAAAAAATAGAGTAACATAATAGAAATCCCCAGCTTTTTTCCAACATAGCTTTAAAATTATAATTGATACCATATAAATACAAAAAAAGGTAAGATATGTCACCAACTCTTCAAAATAAATCCCCAATTGTTCTCTTTCTCCTGTCCTCTAATCTAAGCTGTTTTTATTGTTCCATTATAGCACAAAAACACGCTGCTGCTTTCAAATCATTTGATAAATCCTGTCTGCTATTCTTTATTTCTTAATCGCAAAAGTCACAAAATGTGTACCAAGTTAGAAGAGTAGTACACTTTTCGCGAAATTAATCTTGAGTAGATTATTTGTGTAGTATAATAGCTATTATCACGAATGAATCGAGGTCGATTAGATGTTAAAAAATCGATTAAAAAACTTAAGAGAAAAAAATAACTTACTACAAAAAGACGTTGCGAGAAAAATAGATGTTGGTCGCACAACTTATGCTATGTATGAGCAAGGGAACCGAGAACCTGATTTAGCAACACTCAACAAGATTGCCAAGTCATATGATGTATCCATTGATTACTTGGTAGGTAACACAGACAATGAAGATGGATACCTCAACTCCCCTGAATACATAGCTTTTGAAAATAATCCTGAATTAGCTGCATTTTGGAGAGAACTTCCTGAATCGGAGGAAGAACGAGTCCAACAACTTTATGAGATGTGGAAAATCATTAGTAATCCAAGTTATTTTCAACACAAAAGTTCAAAATATAACTCATCAATTGATGTTAACGCATAAGCGCTAATATAAAAACACAAAAAGGAGAGAACATATTTATGGTAGGAGTTTCAATTTTAATGCTTGTTTTAGGTTTTATCGGTCTAGTTGTGGGCATTATTCTAATCATCAACAAGAAAACTAGAAAAGCAGGTGTTATAACTACTATTTCATCTATTGCATGTGGGATAGTATTTTCAATCGTGTTTGTCGTGGGCATAGTCAATGAGGGAGCAAAGGCGGTAAATGAAGCTGCCTCTACTAACTCTACTTCCACTAACTCAAGCGATGATTCGGCAGACACTTCCTTAGAAGACGAATCAACTGAAGAATACACTGACACTGAGTCAGAAGAAGGATCTAGAGCTAACCCTACTCCTTTAAATTCGACATTATCACTTAGCGGTTCAATGATGGATGTGGATACTTATGATAACTTTAAAGCAAATATGGATATTACGATTACTGAAACAATACGAGGAAATGAGGCCGCACAAATAATTCAAGCTGAAAATCAATTTAATGAGCCTGCCCCTGATGGAAAAGAATACATTTTAAATAAAGTCAAAGTTAAGGCATATGGCATCGCTTCACCAGAAAATAAATTTATGATTAATGATATGGAATTTGAATATCTTTCATCAACAGGAACGCTTTATGACGGAGAAAGTGTTGTTATTCCCAATGAATTATCAGCTACATTATATAATGAAGGAACAGCAGAAGGATATATTCAAGGAACGATTAATAAAGATGATGCCGCGCCGCTTATAAAGTACGAGAATTTTTATTTTAGCACTAAATAATTAATAACATAAAAACCCCTGTTATTCTAAATGAATAACAGGGGTTTAAACTTATATTTACAATTAGTCTTTCTTCACTTGATTCATAACTTCTTCAACAAAGTTATCTTCTTTTTTCTCTAAGCCTTCGCCGACTTCAAAGCGTACGAATGATGCAACAGTTGCACCGTTTTGTTTCACATATTCGCCAACCGTGATGTCAGGATTTTTAACGAAAGGTTGGTCTAAAAGGGAGATTTCACTCAACCATTTTGTTAAGCGACCTTCCACCATTTTTTCAACGATTTTTTCAGGTTTACCTTCGTTTAAAGCTTGTTGTGTTAAAATTTCTTTTTCGTGTGCGATTTCAGCAGCGTCTACATCGTCACGAGAAATGTACTTCGGATTAATAGCGGCAATGTGCATCGCAACATCTTTTGCTACTTCTTCCTTGTCAGTACCTTCAAGTAAAGTTAAAACGCCGATACGTCCACCCATGTGAATGTATTCGCCGAACGCATGGTTATCAGCTTTTTCTTTGATTTCAAAACGACGAAGTGAAATTTTTTCACCGATTTTTGTAATTTGTTCAGTGATGTAATCTTGAACTGTTACGCCGCTTTCGATTTCAGTTTTTAAAGCGTCATCTAAGTTATCTGGTTTAACAGCTAACAAATGATTCGCTAATTTATCTACTAATGCGATGAAGTTATCGTTTTTAGCAACAAAGTCAGTTTCAGCGTTTACTTCTAAAACAACAGCATGTTTCTCGTTACTTACAACGTGAGTCATACCTTCAGAAGCAATACGGTCACCTTTTTTAGCCGCTTTCGCGATTCCTTTTTCACGAAGATAGTCGATTGCTTTATCCATATCGCCATCAGTTTCTACTAACGCTTTTTTACAGTCCATCATACCTGCGCCAGTTTTTTCACGTAATTCTTTTACCATTTGAGCAGTAATGTTTGCCATTTTATTTTCCCTCCAATAGTTAACTTTTAAAAAAGGTGATAAGTTAAATCTCTTATCACCTCAGAAATGTTTCATCAAAAATTAAGCTTCAGTAGACTCTTCCGCTTTCACTTCTTCAGTAGATTGTACTTCTTCTACAGGAGCTTCAACGTTTTCTTCGCCTTGGTTGACTTCGATGATAGCATCAGCCATTTTAGCAGTTAATAGTTTAACCGCACGAATCGCATCATCGTTTGCAGGGATTACATAATCAATTTCATCAGGATCACAGTTAGTATCTACAATACCGATGATAGGAATATTTAATTTACGAGCTTCTGCTACTGCGATACGCTCTTTACGAGGGTCAACGATGAACATTGCATCAGGAAGACCTTTCATATCTTTAATACCGCCTAAGAAGCGCTCTAATTTTTCTTTTTCTTTTTTCAGAAGGACAACTTCTTTCTTAGGTAAAACTTCGAAAGTGCCATCTTCTTCCATTTTTTCGATTTTTTTAAGGTGTTTAATACGCTTTTGAATCGTTTCAAAGTTTGTAAGTGTTCCACCTAACCAACGATGGTTTACAAAGTATTGACCAGAACGTTCCGCTTCTTCTTTAACAGAATCTTGCGCTTGTTTTTTAGTACCAACGAAAAGGATAGTACCTCCGTCAGCAGCAACTTCACGCATGAAGTTGAAAGCTTCGTCAACTTTTTTAACCGTTTTTTGTAAATCGATAATGTAAATTCCGTTACGTTCCGTGAAGATATATTTCTTCATTTTCGGGTTCCAACGGCGTGTTTGGTGTCCAAAGTGTACACCAGCTTCTAATAATTGTTTCATTGAAATAACAGGCATGTTATTCCCTCCTATGGTTTTATTTTTGCGACAAGTCGCCCTCCGCAATCGGTCAACCAAATGAAAGACTTGAAAAATCAAGCACCTTCTCATTTGTCACGTTGCGTGTGTGATTTAACACCGTTTATTACTATACCACAAATTGATGCTATTAGTCAATATCATTCCTTATTACTCCGTACCATTTTCGTCCAGTTATACCAGCTATAAACCGAGTTGAACAAATACATGATATACATGACGAGCACGGACATGTTTGTTTCACCTGAATGCGACAGCATCAGCACCCATAATGTAATCGTTAAAATATTTACCACAATCCATAAAAGCCATTGTTCACGAAAACGCAAAATCATTAGGATTTGCGCCACTACAGAAATTATCGTGGTCGCTCCGTCCCAACCGGGCAGGGCGCTTCCGATGCTTCGCAAGTAAATACTGTACAGGATGGTTAAAACAGCCACTAAGACGATACAGATTAGCCACTGGACTAGGGTTAAAGATTTCGCCTCAACTTCTTTTACTTTTGCCTTATTAATTGCATGTTTAGCCGAGTAGTGTCTTTTCCACATGATGAATCCGACAATTTGGACTGGAAGATATAAAATGAGTTGCAGCTGCACTTCGCCGTATAATTTGAACGTGTAGGAAACCCAGGCGTAAGCGAGAACATTAATGAGTCCGAAGAAATAATTGCTTATTTTTCCTTTTCCAACAAAAACAACGCAAAGTATCCCGCTTATCCCAGCGATTAAGCCGATAACGGAATCTGGGTATAAGATGTATACCACAATTTGTACGGCAAGAAAAATCGTAATCCATATTTTTTCAAAAGTTGTCCAGCCGTAAAACAACTCCTTTTTTAAAGCTTCAATCATGCAAATTCTCCTTCTGGCTCAATCAAGTTGTCAATTAGCTTGATTGCCGCTTGATACTGTTCATAAAAACTACCTTCTAAAACCGCTACTTTGTCAGAAAGGTTATATTCGGTTAGCGTGTTTAAAAAGTTTTGATGCATTCTTTCGCGTGTGGCATCATCGCTGTAACTCATGTCGCGGAAACCATCATCTACATATCTCGTTGCAGGTGGCAACGTAATAATTAAGTCCCACTCCTGTTTCTCAATATAATGTTTAAACACAACGCGCGCATTCTCCACTTCTTCTTCTGTGCAATAATATTGAATGTAGTTTAGCGTGGTCATCGTGTCGGTATCCGCAATAAACACGCCACTGTTCGCTGGGCTATGTATATGTTTTTTATTATTTTCAAATTGCCCAATTCCAATGTTTAGAAGATCTCTAAAACTTAATTCGTCATCGCGAACATTGTAAGTTTCTTCATATTCGCGCGCGTACTCTAATGAGAAAGACGTTGCATAATGCCGGGCCAAATCACGCGTTAAGGTCGTTTTCCCTGTTGAGGCAGTACCGTAAATTAGCACCTTTTTAACATAAAATTTTCGAAAAGGTTTCATGATGTAGTCCCAATATTTGACCGGATTTTCGCGACATAAAGTGCCGGAAAGCCCTGTTTCCTTGCGTTCCAGAAACGTTATCACATCTTCTCTAGCTACCCGCTTTTGGAGTTCTTGCTGATATTCTGGTTCCCCTACATAATAGTTTCGAGGGCTATTTGTGAGTAGCTCTTTTGCCAGTATTGTTTGCAAGAGCGCCCACCACTCTTCCCAACCATTCACATCAGCGGAAATATACGCCGGAATATCCTTTTCATCTAGTTTAATAACTTGTACCATTTCGTCATCTTTAAATAGCTCTCTCATGGCTCTAAATCTATCGGTTAAACCCATGCCGCTACTGCCACCACGATCTCCGTCGTAGCCTGACACAACGACAACAACACCCTCCTCACATTCGCGTTTTGCACGAATGACTAGCTCATAATGCCCAATATGACAGGGGGCAAATGTGCCAAAATAAATACCGATTCCATTATGCATGTGTCCACCTTCTTTTGCTGATTTATTTTTTATGTTTATTCATAATAGTAGCGAACTCGTATAGGAAAGTAAATAGCCGATTCCAACTGTTCGTAAAAAAATACTTGTTTACACAAAAAAAAGAAGGGGAAAACTCCCCTCCTCAGCATTAATTTGCTACAATATTGACCAACTTTCCAGGAACAGCAATCACTTTACGAATAGTTTTGCCCTCTAGTTCCGCTTGGATGCGTTCATGTTGTTTAGCAAATTCCTCTAATTCTTCTTTTGGCATTGCTTTTGCAACAATTGCTTTTGCTTTCACTTTGCCGTTCACTTGAAGCACAATTTCCACTTCGTCTTCAATTAGTTTTGACTCATCAAACGTTGGCCACACCGCGTATGCGATAGATTCGTTATGCCCAAGAATGGACCAAAGTTCTTCCCCTACATGCGGTGCAATTGGGGCAAGGAGTTTTACGAAGCCTTCTGCATATTCTGTTGGCACCGTTTCTGCTTTATATGCTTCGTTCACAAAAATCATTAGCGCCGAAATACCGGTGTTAAAGCGCAGATTTTCGTAATCATTCGTCACACTTTTCACCATTTGATGGTACGCACGTTCAAGCTTGCCATCGTTCGCTTTTGTCACTTTTGCTTGCAAATTGCCTGCGTCAGAAACAAAAAGTCGGTATGCCCGGTCGAGGAACTTCCGCGCACCTTCAAGCCCGTTTTCACTCCAAGCGATAGAAGCTTCAAGCGGTCCCATGAACATTTCATACAAGCGCAGCGTGTCCGCCCCGTATTTTTCAACGACTTCATCAGGATTTACAACATTGCCGCGAGATTTCGACATTTTCTCGTTGTTTTCGCCCAAAATCATTCCTTGGTTAAAAAGTTTTTGGAATGGCTCTTTCGTAGGAACAACCCCAATGTCATACAGGAATTTGTGCCAGAAGCGCGCGTATAGCAAGTGAAGAACGGCATGCTCTGCGCCGCCGATATATACATCAACGGGAAGCCACGCTTTTAGTTTTTCAGGGTCCGCGATTTTGTCCGCATTTTTCGGATCGATATAACGCAAGAAATACCAGCTGGAACCAGCCCATTGCGGCATTGTATTCGTTTCACGACGCCCTTTCCGACCATTTTCATCGACCACATTTACCCAATCCGTCAGATTGGCAAGTGGTGATTCGCCTGTACCAGATGGCTTAATTTCTGTTGCTTTTGGCAAAAGAAGGGGCAATTCATTTTCAGGTACAAGTGTCGATTCGCCGTCTTCCCAGTGGATAACTGGAATTGGTTCGCCCCAATAACGCTGGCGGCTAAAGAGCCAGTCGCGCAAACGATACGTTGTTTTTCTCGTACCCGAACCATCTGCCTCTAGCCAGTCACAAATTTTCGAAATAGCATCTGCTTGATTCAAACCATTCAAGAAATCGGAGTTCACATGTTCACCGTCGCCGCTATAAGCCGCGTTTGAAACGTCGCCACCCTTCACAACTTCCACAATTGCAAGATTAAACTGCTTGGCAAATTCATGGTCGCGCTCATCATGCCCCGGAACCGCCATCACAGCACCCGTGCCGTATTGAATGAGCACGTAATCCGCAATCCAAATCGGCATTTTTGCGCCATTAACTGGATTTATCGCATACGCTCCTGTAAAGACACCTGTTTTTTCTTTGGCTAAATCCGTACGTTCTAGTTCACTTTTTAGTTCCACCTTTTTGCGATACGAAATGACAGCCTCTTTCTGTTCGGGTGTCGTAATGACGTCTACCAAATCATGCTCAGGAGCAAGCACCGCATAAGTCGATCCAAAAAGTGTATCTGGACGTGTTGTAAAGACAGCAAATGATTGGTCCGTGCCATCAATCGCGAAATTAACTTCCGCACCAACCGATTTCCCAATCCAGTTGCGCTGCATGTCCTTAATGTTTTCCGGCCAGTCGACAAGCTCCAAATCGTCTAGCAAGCGATCAGCATAAGCGGTAATTTTAAGCATCCACTGACGCATTGGTTTACGAAAGACTGGATGTCCGCCGCGTTCACTTTTTCCGTCAATGACTTCTTCATTCGCTAGCACTGTTCCAAGCGCCGGGCACCAGTTTACTGCCACTTCTGCTTCATATGCCAAGCCTTTTTCAAACAATTTTTCAAAAATCCACTGCGTCCATTTATAGTATTCTGGGTCTGTCGTATTAATTTCGCGTTCCCAGTCATAAGAAAAACCTAGCGATTTAATTTGACGCGTAAAGTTTTCAATATTGTGCGCTGTAAATTCAGCCGGGTCATTCCCCGTATCAATCGCATACTGTTCGGCGGGCAAACCAAACGCATCCCAGCCCATCGGATGAAGCACGTTGTAGCCTTGCGCCCGTTTCATGCGCGACAAAATATCCGTCGCCGTGTAACCTTCTGGGTGCCCAACATGCAGACCTGCTCCAGACGGGTATGGGAACATATCAAGCGCATAAAAGTTTTTCTTATTCGCATCTTCCGTCGTACGGAATGTTTTCTTTTCGTCCCAATATTTTTGCCATTTTGGTTCAACTACTTTGTGATTAAAACTCATTTTTTCTCCCTCTCTCTACCTATTTTTTGAGATGCACAAAATAAAAAGCCTTCCGCCCCAATAGCATACTTGCTATGGGACGAAAGACTATTGCTTCCGCGGTACCACCCAAATTAGTGACATTCACTCAACTTTATCATCCTTAACGCGGATAACGTGCGAATTTTTGTAAAGGCAAGTTCACCCGTCCTCTTGTTCAGCTCACACCAACCGCTGACTCTCTAAGCAAAAGAAACTTGGACTACTACTCCTTTTATCGCATCTCATTTTGAAGTTAGCTTCATTGTAGCTGATTTTCACGCTTTTGGCAAGGCTCCTTTTCAATCAAATTCTCTATCCTTCTTCATCAAAACAAGTAAGTCTGTATTAGCTAATCTCTTAATTTTACCCCAATACACAATCATAATTATCAATCCATATATAAAAATATCAACTGCAATAATACTTATTACAACGAAGCTTGGCACTACAAAAAGTGGTAATAGTGACAGCATAATAAATATGACAGAGCTCACAATCAAGCCAATTCCATAATTTCGACTAATAATATCTAAGTAGATATGCGAAATAATATTATTCTTATATTCCATTAGTTTCAAGATAGACATTTCTTTTTTAGTCGAATTTAAAAAGTTAGGAAAATGATACGCTTTGATTCACGAAACTTCCACTAATTTTGTCATTTGTTCTGTCTTTCGCCTAATTCATATACATTATCTGATGTAAAAAAACTTATTTTATCATTATTTTCTTGATAGCCTAAATAGTCATTGTAGCTCAATAAAATGTTGTTTGTAGATAAGTCTTCTACTATAAATTCTCCATCCGCCATTACTTGCAAGAGATATGTATCTGAAATAATCTTTGCTGTGGTTGTTCCTTCGGCTAATTTTTTTATTTGTTTTGTACCACTATACAAATAATTCTTTTTCGTATAAACAATTTCTTCTTTATTTGTGCTAAGGGAATTCTCATCTACATCAGTTGCAATTAAATTAAATTCAGATAACATTTTATTTGTTTTGTATAGATTTGCCATTTTATTTTCATGAAGTAGTGTATAAATATCCCCGTTATCGGTCGAAATTCCCGAAAAAACCTTTTTAGCCTTATCACTTAATTCTAAATTCATTTTTTTAATTTTCCCGGACCGATCAATTTCCAGTAAATCAACAAGCTCATTTGTATCATCCAAATATTTAACAACAATAAATAAGTGCTCATCCCCGATACTTGCTAAAGGAAAAAGAGCTTCTTTATCACTCTTTAAATGATATATACTACTGTAAGAATCACCAGCTTTTTTTAGGATTTCAAAATTATTTGATATTGAATTTCCTGAAGTGATATATTTAGCTGATTTAAAGAACGTATATTGAAACTGATTACTACGCAAATCCCATGGTTCTAAAGCTGACTCTTCAGACATATCAAATTTAATTAGCTTCGCTCCGTCGTATACGAGTTTAATATTTTTATTGACCTCATTACTGTTGTTTACTTCATCATTTTGGTTTTTAGAACATCCAGAGATGATCAAAACTGCAAGTAGAAACATTAAAAAAACTATTTTCTTTAACATTATGTTCTCCTATGTTTGTTTTTTTGTAAGGCTAGTAATTGTAAATAGAAGCTGCTACCACATGAGGTTATCTCCCTTTATTCCTTGAAATAAAATAAGATGTTGCACAGGTAGCAGCTTTTATCTATTTTACAACATAAGCAATTAGTCCTACTTTACTACAGAAACCAATATTAAGCAAATTGTGTATATTTTTATACAAAATAAGCCTATTTCTTATATTCTCAAAAGATTTATCTAGTTTGCCCTTTTTTCATTAAAGGATAAAGTATGAAGCCGAGTAGGAACAAGCCCAGACTGAGGCCGAATACGATTAGATTTTCCGTGCCGCTTTTAATGATCCATGCGCTATAAATTAGAGCGAGTAGCGCGATTACACCATCTGTGACACGTTTTGTGCGCGCCGAACGCTCGTAGCCTGAACCGGTTAGCACGAGTTTCAATTGGAAAATCGGTGAAATGAAATACTGCACGAGAAAGGCCAGCGTGGAAACTTTTACGACGAAATCGTACGCGACGGCGATGCTACCTGATAGCGTTGATAAAATGAATAATTGTGATGCTAAACACGTTAAAACGAGCGCGCGCACTGGTGTGCCGTTTTGATTTACCTTTTTCAAATAAGGAAGGAAAAGTCCATTTTTTGCAGCCTGATGCGGGGCTTCGGAACTAAGCATAATCCAGCCAATTGTGGAGCCGAACAGGCAAATGAGCGCTAGAACAGCCATGACGGCGGAACCACCACTGCCAATGACCGAATTGAGCGCATCTGCAAGCGGGCTCGCGCTCCCGAGTAACTGCTCTTTTGGAATGAGTCCGAGAGTTAAAACCGAGATGGAGATATACAGCAAGACGGAAATCACCAAACCTGAAATCGTCGCTGCTTGAATAGTACGGCCTGATTTGGCACGACCTGCAAACATCATCGCGGATTCAATGCCGATAAACGCCCAGAGCGTCACAATTGCGGCTTTGTTAACTTGCGATAGAAGTCCGTTTTCAAGGCCATTTGCATCATAAACGGGGTGATAAAATGCGCCCATTTTGGCGGACTGGAAGGCGAAGACGGCAACGATGATGAATAAAAAGAAGCCAATGACTTTGGCGATGGTGGCGATTAAATTGATTTTTCCAGCTGCACTTACGCCGCGTGAAATGATGAATGCTACGCCCCAAAGTAAGACGGAACATACGAAAAATGTCACGAGCTGACCTTCTGCCAGCTCGAAGCCTCCGATTTGAACCAAAGTATCAGTGCTGTTTAATATTGGAAAAAACACGGATAAGTAGCCGGCAAATGAAGTGATAATCGACACGTTCCCTGCCCAGTTTGCTACCCAATAACTCCAAACGGCAATGAAGCCGGCCATTTGTTTCGCGTTTTGATTTTTAAATAAGGCGTAGGCATGGCTCTGCGCCCCGCTTGTTAAGTCTGGTCTTCTGACCGCTAAATTTCCGAAGACAAGGGCGATCATTAAAACGCCAAGTCCCGTAATCGACCACGCGAGCAAAATTGCGAGCGGACTTGCGACTTCTGCCATTTGGCGTGGAAGCATAAAGATGCCTGAACCAATCATATTTCCGATGACGAGGGCTGTTAAAATAAAAAAGCCCATTTTCTTTTTTTGCGACATGTTTGTAACTCCTTTTTCAATTTAACCTATTATCACGTTACCAAGAGAAAGCATAACTAAATATAGCAAACTTTATTTTATGCGTCAACTATTTGTGGTAAACTAAACACATTGAACAAAAAGGAGTAGAAGTATTGTGACACAAGTAAATCCCTTTCCTTATAGCCGCGACAACAAGCGGTACCATACGTGGAATTATTGTCTCCGCGAACAATTTGGCATGAAAATTTTTAAAGTAGCACTCGACGGCGGCTTCGATTGCCCGAATCGTGATGGCACAGTCGCGCGCGGTGGTTGCACATTTTGTAGCGCTGCTGGTTCTGGCGATTTTGCTGGCGACCGCAATTTTGACTTGAAAACACAATTCGATGAGGTGCGGAGTAAAATGCATCACAAATGGAAAGACGGCAAATATATTGCTTTCTTCCAAGCCTTTACAAATACCCATGCGCCCGTCTCCGTTTTACGCGAAAAGTATGAAACGGTTATGAACGAGGAAGGTGTTGTTGGGCTTTCGATTGCGACGCGCCCAGACTGTTTGCCAGACGATGTGGTGGAATATTTGGCGGAATTAAATGAACGCACCTATTTATGGGTTGAGCTTGGTCTTCAGTCGGCGCACGATGAAACGGGGAAACTCATCAATCGCGCTCATGATTATGAGACTTATTTGGAAGGTGTCGCCAAACTACACGCAAAAGACATTCGCGTTTGTACGCACATCATTAATGGGCTTCCAAAAGAAACACCAGAAATGATGCTTGAAACTGCACAAAAAGTAGCGGAAAGCGGCGTTGAAGGTATTAAAATTCACCTCCTCCACCTTCTAAAAGGCACGCCGATGGTTCTGGATTATAAGCGTGGCGACTTGAAATTTTTGTCGCAAGAAGACTATGTAAAGCTCGTTTGTGACCAACTTGAGCTTTTGCCAAAAGAGATGGTTATTCACCGCATCACGGGTGACGGCGGCGTTAGCGATTTGATCGGCCCCATGTGGAGTCTGAACAAGTTTGAGGTGTTAAACGCCATTGATCAAGAGCTCGTCTTTCGAAACAGCTATCAAGGAAAACATTTTTCGGGGGTAAAAGCATGAATTTAGACGGGATTCTTCCCTTTAGTCACGGTTTACTGAAAAAGATTATTTTCCCCGGTGACGCAGTGATTGACGCGACTTGTGGCAACGGGCACGACACACTTTTCCTTGCTGAATTAGTCGGCACAAATGGGTGCGTGTACGCGTTTGATATTCAAAACGAAGCCGTCCAAAATACTGCTACTAGACTTACCGAAGCAAATTGTTCCGCGCAAGTAAAACTATTTCAAAAAAGCCATGCGGAAATCGAAAATTGCGTCCCCGTGCCAATTAAAGCTGCTATCTATAATCTTGGCTACCTACCAGGTGGCAACAAGTCCATTACAACGCTAAGCGAAACAACAATCTCAAGCATCGAGCAAGCGCTAGCGAAACTTCTTCCCGGTGGCATTGTCATTTTAGTCATCTACCACGGTCATGACGCTGGAAAAACCGAAAAAAAAGCCGTTCTAAATTACGCTGAATCTTTGCCACAAAAGGACTTCCACGTTCTCAGATACGGTTTCATTAATCAACAAAACAATCCACCATTTGTTGTTGCGATTGAAAAAAGAGAGCGAAAAAATTAATTTCCGCTCTCTTTTTCATTTATTTATTAAAATCATACTTTTCTTCAATATAAATGGAATACCAAATCATGAAGATGATGACCGTCCAAATTTTACGGCTGTAATCATGTTTCCCTGCGCAATGATCATCAAGTAGTTGTAACACGTACTCTTTGTTAATTAAATGCCCCGTTCCCGATTCATGAATAATCGTTTTAACCCACTCATTCATTTCCTCTTTTAGCCAGTGGCGAATTGGAACCGGGAATCCTAGTTTACGACGATTTAAAACGTGTGCGGGAACAAAAGTCTCTGCCGCTTTACGTAAAATATATTTCGTCGTTCCGTTTGTCGTCTTAAGCGATGCGGGAATTTGTTTCGCAACGTTAAACACTTCTTTATCCAAGAAAGGAACGCGCACTTCAAGTGAATTCGCCATCGTCATGCGGTCAGCTTTTAGCAAAATATCGCCGCGAAGCCATGTGTGCATGTCGATGTATTGCATCCGTTCGACTGGTCCGTAGTGTTTCGTTTCATCATAGAACGGTTTAGTGATGTTCGTATAATCGTGGCCTTCGATGTAGCCGGGCAGTAAAATGCGTTTTTCAGCTTCGGTAAACATCTTCGCATTGCCGATATAACGTTCTTCCATTGGCGTTGTGCCGCGTTCTAGGAAGCTTTTACCGCGCATTCCTTCTGGCATCACTTTAGCAACGCCGCCAAGCATCGATTTGAAGACGCCGGGCATTTTGTTGAACATGGAAAGTGAATTCGGTTCGTTGTAAATGTTATAACCGCCGAACAATTCGTCTGCGCCTTCGCCTGAAAGTGCTACGGTTACTTGTTTGCGCGCTTCACGTGATAAGAAGTAAAGCGGAATCGCCGCTGGATCGGCAAGTGGGTCATCCATATGCCAAACAATTTTCGGCAGTTCGTCCATGTATTCTTGCGGTGTAATCACATAGCTAATGTTTTCTACGCCAAGTTTATCTGCGGTTTCCTTTGCAACATCGATTTCGCTAAAGCCATCTCGTTCAAATCCGACCGAGAATGTTTTAATCGCTGGGTGGTATTCTTTCGCAATCGCCGCAATAATCGAGGAGTCAATTCCACCAGAAAGAAATGAACCAACGGGCACATCAGAGCGCATGTGCATTTTGACAGAGTCGTACATGACATCGCGGATTTCTTTAATAAACGTGTCCTCGGACTTAGAAACGGCTGCAAATTCAGGTTTGAAATACTGCGTAAACTGCATTTCTTCCCCTATTTTTTTAGTAAAATAATGTCCTGGTAGTAGACGTTTGACTTCCGTCGTAAGTGTGTCAGGTTCTGGCACAAATTGATACGTCATATAATTTTGTAAGGAAACTTCATCTAATTTTTTATTTTTCAGTGCGTGTAAAATCGATTTTTTCTCCGAACCCATATAAAGTTTGCCGTTTTCTTCTGCATAAAAGAATGGCTTAATTCCGAATGGATCACGCGCGCCGTAAACGGTATTTTCCACTTTATCCCAAATGACAAAGCCAAACATTCCGCGCAGTTTTTCGGCAGTCTTCTCTTTATATTTCGCATATGTAGCGATGATAACTTCTGTATCACTTTCGGTTTCAAACGATAAGCCGTCTGCTTTAAGTGATGCACGAAGTTCCACATAATTATAAACTTCTCCGTTAAAGATAATCCAATAACGTTCGTTTTCGTACGTTAACGGTTGATGACCGTTTTCCACATCAATAATACTTAAACGTCTAAACCCGAACTGAACGTGCTCATCGGTATAGTATCCTTCATCATCAGGTCCACGATGGGTAATCATATCATTCATTTCTTTAAACGTTTGTTTTTCTTCACCAGTAATTTCAGCAATGCGGTCATGAACGCATCCTACAAATCCACACATTCTGACATTCTCCTCTATTTTAAATTTCATTTGATTTCTCAATTACACAACGTCTATCATATCATAAAGCACGACGATTTGCACAGTTTCAATAATAAAAAAACGCCGCTAAAAGAAGCAGCGTTTCGAAATTATAGTTTACTTGCAAGTTGATTTAAGAAAGCCTTTAAGTCGGTTACTTTATTTGTTTCCTCCCACGGCAAGTTTAAATCAGAACGTCCAAAATGTCCAAATGCTGCTGTCTGCCGGTAAATTGGGCGTTGCAAGTCAAGCATTTTAATAATCCCCGCGGGACGCAAATCAAAATTGGCACGTACAGCTGCAATTAAATCTTTTTCAGAATAGTCACTTGTTCCGTAGGTCTCAATAGAAATCGAAACTGGGTGTGCGACGCCAATTGCGTAGGCTAACTGTACTTCTACCTTTTTCGCCAGTCCAGCTGCTACAATATTTTTAGCCACATAACGGGCTGCATAGGCACCGGAACGGTCAACTTTGGTCGGATCTTTACCGGAGAAAGCGCCGCCGCCGTGCCTTG
Source organism: Listeria sp. ILCC797 (assembly GCF_900186185.1). Taxonomy (NCBI): domain Bacteria; kingdom Bacillati; phylum Bacillota; class Bacilli; order Caryophanales; family Listeriaceae; genus Listeria; species Listeria sp. ILCC797. The sequence goes on along the minus strand of NZ_FYBS01000005.1, from coordinate 68,000 downwards.
CATAACCGCCGTAAGTGTCTACGATAATTTTCCGACCAGTGAGCCCCGCATCGCCTTGCGGGCCGCCAATAACAAACCGACCTGTCGGGTTAATGAAATATTTTGTTTCCGCGTCTAACAAGTTTTCCTCGATGACCGCATGAATGACTTTTTTTAGCATGTCCTCACGTATCGTGTCATTTGAAATCTCAGGATGATGTTGCGTAGAAATGACAATCGTGTCGATGCGCACAGGCTGGTTGTTTTCATCATATTCTACAGTCACCTGTGTTTTGGCATCAGGGCGCAAATAATCAAGCGTTTTGGATTTCCTTAACTCAGCAATTTTTCGTGATAACGCATGCGCTAAATGAATCGGTAGCGGCATTAAATCCTCTGTTTCATCTGTCGCAAAACCGAACATCAAGCCTTGATCGCCGGCTCCAGTCGCAAGTAAATCTGTTTCCTTTTCTCCGTTTCGCGATTCCAAAGATTCATCAACGCCCTGCGCAATGTCGGGCGACTGCTCATCAATTGCTGTTAAAACGGCACATGTTTCTGCATCAAAACCATATTTAGCACGCGTATAGCCGATTTCCTTAATCGTTTGTCTAACAATTTTCGGGATGTCCACATAAACAGATGTTGTAATCTCACCTGCTACAAGAACGAGTCCAGTTGTCACGGTCGTTTCACAAGCGACACGCGCATCTGGATCTTTTGCGATAATAGCGTCTAAAATTGCATCAGAAATTTGGTCTGCAATTTTATCTGGGTGCCCGTCAGAAACAGATTCTGACGTGAATAAATGACGATTTTCAGTCATTTGATAGTTCCTCCTTTTAATCTCTTCCATCCGCGTATGGCAAGAAAAAAAGCCCTATTCTCTACATAGACAGGCATAGAGAAAAGGCTTGAAAGTTCGTACCTTCGCTCTCATCGGTCAGGATTTCTCCTGCTCAGGTTAGCACCTTACAACAAAAAGTGTAGGTTGCTGGGCTTCAAAGGGCCAGTCCCTCTACCGCTCTGGATAAGAGTTGATTTCGTTCTTTTTTAGAATAACATACGGAACATACCGTTGCAACCCTAATTTACTGTTAAAAATTCCGGCCATTCATTTGGTGGCACATCCTTGTACTTTTCATATAATAAATCGCCTTTTTCTGTTCTGCTGTAACGGATGCCGTGGTTGCTGTGGTAGCGAAAAACATATCCGGCTTCTTCTAGTTGGTAAATCGTCCATAAAAAATCCGTTTTACTTGGCAAATTCATCCTACCTGATTTTGAACGATCGTTGACAAGTTCATGAATGTTCGATTCACTTTTATAGACGTTTTCAATAATTTTAAAGGCTAAATTAAATGGCATTTCCAAACTATTCACGCTTCCCTCTTCAAACACTTCACATTTTTATGCGGCAGATATTTTCTAATATAATACATTATTCTACCACGTTTTCGCGCAATTAAGCGATATATTTTTCTGCCAAAAAAAGGAATTCCCGGAAGATATAAGGCTACAGCTAGCCATTTCCAATAAGGTAAGCGCATGAGGATTTTGCGTACGGCATAAAAGCCGCGATAAATACGCCCATTTTCGCTTATAGCATGCAGCTGTTCGTGTAGTTCACTTGCTGAAAAATAGCTCCCTTTGTATGTTTGAAGCGGCTGCCATTTTAGCTGGCCTTTTTTGTCTAATTTCATCATTATTCGTTTGACTTCCTTGCAAAATTCGCAATTTCCATCATAAAAAACGATATCTTTCATCGACAAAACCTCCTAGTATTTTTCTTTCCCCTTATCATATTTTTAAACCTGTGGTATGATAGAATGGTTAAAATTAGAAAAATATATTCGAAATTAACGATAAGGAGAAGAAACATGACATTAATTCCGCTAACTTTAATTATTTTTGCAGGCTTTGTTGCGGCTCTGCTTTTATTTGAATTCATTGTGAAATGGCGCTGGTTTAAGTACTTTTTGGCGACGGTAGGTTTAGTAGCCAGTGGCATCATATTTTTTATCAGCTTTTATGGTGGTGGTATGAAACAAACCGAAATTGCAATTGCATTATTCTTAGCAAGCTTTGGCGAATACGTCATTTCCCTCATCATCAGCCTTATTTCACTCATTAAAAGAAAATCAAATACGCCTAAGAAAAAGGCAACTAAAAAAACCGGTCATGCTTAAATCTAGCATAACCGGTTTTTTCTATGAATAAAAATAGCTACCTAACTAGAGTTTGTGGTACACTAATACTATAATAATTCACTACCTAGGGGGCGATTTTCATGAAGCAAACATTGCTGATTGTGATGGCAATCGTTTTTCCTGCAACTTTAGGAGCTATTGTAGCGCTTCAAGTTTACAAGAAAAAGACGGCCACTTATATGCCGCTAAAAAATGAATTTGTTCATTGGAAAAAGTAATCATCAAAGGAGGATTTCCACATGAAAAAAGCAGAAAGTGAAAAGCCACTTGTTATAAAAATTGTCATCTCTGTTTTGTTAGGGCTTGTTTTACTTAATCTTATGCCTATTCTAGCGATATTTTCTTAAAAAAATTGAGTTGCCATTTTAAAAATTTTATGCTAATTTAGTAATAGAATTTATGTTTTTATGGTGAGACAGTTAACGGCGGTTGCCTTAATGCTTTTTTACAAAAAGACTCCGACACCCTTTTGGGATGCTCGGGGTCTTTTTCTGCTCACTAGGAAAAGAGAGGGGTTATACTATGAATAAAAAATGGGCTTTTAATTTTGCGAAAATTATTATAGGGGCGTTTATTTTTTCGCTAGCAGTAAACGTTTTTGCGATTCCAAACCATCTCGGTGAAGGTGGTGTTACGGGACTTACGATGATTTTATACTACACACTTGGAATTGCACCGGCTATTACTACTTTAATTTTCAATGGGATTTTGCTTATTATCGGATATAAATTTTTGGATCGGTTGACGATTATTCTTACAATTATAGCCATTATTTTTACATCACTTTTTTTACGTCTAACCGAAAATATAACCTTTGTAACTGACCAAACGATTATCGCAGCTATTTTTGCTGGCGTGTTAATGGGATTTGGTATGGGACTTATTATGCACGGTGGTGGAACAACAGCAGGAAGTGCCATTTTAGCTAAAATTGCGAATAAATATCTTGGCTGGAATACAAGTTATGCGCTCCTCTTTTTTGACCTCATCGTTGTCATTCCCTCAACTTTTGTTATTGGCTTACAAAACATGCTTTTCACAATTGTTTCACTCTATGTTTCTACAAAAGTACTCGACTTAATTTTAGAAGGCTTTAATCCTAAAAAATCCGTTACTATCATTTCAGATAAATATGAAGATATCGCTCGTGAAATTGATTTAAAAATCGGTCGTGGCATGACTCTGTTTGACGGACAAGGCTATTATAAAAAAGAAGATAAGAAAATTCTTTATATCGTCATTAGCAGACAGCAACTTTTGCCACTTACCAAAATTGTTAACAAACATGATGAAAAAGCCTTTTTCATTATTAATGATGCCCAAAGTGTTGTTGGTGAAGGGTTTACAAAACAAATAACAAGTGAATAAATTGATTTTTTATGCTAAAATAAGTTCGATTCAATAAACAAGTGAGGCGATTTTATGAAGTTTTCTACTATTCCCTTTCGTTTCCTCCTTGTTGTTAGCTTATTATTTAGTATTTTAGGGGTCATAAATATTGGTATCTCCCTCTCATGGGATTTTAGTAACATTGAAAATTTGCTTTTAGGACTATTTTTACTTTTTCTAGGAATTGCATGTTACCATTTACGTTATAAACTCATTAAAAAGGGACGCAACGACTAAGAAATAACACGTGTAAACCCCACCGAATTGATTTTCGGTGGGGTTTACTAGTATTGCTTCCTCCTATTTCCCTTCATAATCCATATTCATATATTTTTTGCCACCTTTTAGCTCTGTAATCATTTGTTCGATTCTTTTATGGCGAGTTTCCTCACGTTTTGCGCGTCCAATCCACCCAATATAATCATTTTTTTGAAAATCTGGGCGCTTTTTATAGGCTTCTAAAACTTGATGTTCTTTCAACAACTGATGAATATCTTCAGGCAAAGGATAAATCTCACGTTTTAAATTCGTTTCTTTAATATATGGATTCACGTCGTTAACTTCCCTTCCTCCTATTTTAAATCATTTTCCCCTTCTTTTTTTAGACAAACATCTTGTGAAATGGGATTGCGTTTTCATAAAAAAACATGGTACAATTTTCTGAATGAATAGTGAACATACTTTAACTTAAGGACGTGTATCTATGCATCATAAAGCGCTATCCCCCACTAGAAAAATCTTAAATTTGGCTATCCCCGCTACGATTGAGAACCTCCTTCAAACTATGATGGGGTTTGTTGATGGGCTAATGGTTGCTCGAATCGGTTTGCTTGCCGTCACCGCCGTAGGGCTTGCTAACACCATTCTTGCCGTCTACCTTGCCATATTTCTCGCATTAGGGATTGGAACTGCCTCACTAATTGCGCGCTATCTAGGCGATAAAAAAGTAACCGCTGCCAAAGAAATCGTTTCTCAATCTACATTTATTGCGATTTTAGTTGGAGCTTTATTTAGTGTCCTTACACTCCTTTTTGCCTCTCCACTCCTGCAGTTAATGGGCGCTAAGGATTCCGTTCTAGTTTATGCAGTCCCTTTTCTTTCTATAGTTGGCGGAAGCTCCGTTTTCATTTCTTTGATGACTGTATGGGGAAGCGTATTACGCGCTGCCGGAGATACAAAAACACCTATGAAAATTAGTTTCGTCATTAATATTTTGAACGTTCTTTTAAACTACATCTTGATTTTTGGTATCGGATTTATCCCCGCATTTGGCGTAGTCGGCAGTGCAATTGGGACTGTTATCGCTAGGCTCATTGGCTGTTTATTACTATACATGAAAATTCAACAAACTGATTTTCATCTTTCTTTCCGCAAATTATTCCGAAAATCCAATTATTCGGCGCTTATTCGCCTCTCTATTCCTGCGGCTTTGGAGCGGCTTGTCATGCGTCTAGGACAAGTACTTTATTTCAGCTTAATTGTAGCTGTAGGGATTAAAACATACGCCGCTCACTCGATTGCTGGGACTATTGAAAGCTTCACTTATATGCCTGGTTATGGTTTTGCCATTGCGGCGACAACACTTGTCGGTATGAGTGTGGGTGCTAAAAACTATCAGGAAGCGAAACAATTGGGATTTTTGTCTGCTAAAATTGGGCTGATAATTATGAGTGCTTTTGGCGCCGTTCTCTTCTTTTTCGCTCCTGTATTTGGCAGTTGGTTTACACAAGACCCAGAAGCGCTGCATAAAATTATAATCGCTCTGCGCATCGATGCTTTTATTCAGCCTATTTTAGCGATTAGTTTAATCCTTACAGGCGCTCTTCAAGGTTTGGGTGATACGAAATCGCCTTTATATAGCACGGTTATTGGCATGTGGGGCGTCCGGATTATCGGCGTGATTATTTTCAGCTTATGGCTTCAGATGGATATTGCCGGCATTTGGCTTTCGATTGGACTCGATTTACTGCTACGTTCCATTTATCTTACCTATCGCTTCCGGAAAAAGATCGCTCAAAAAAGCACGTTATTCGCAAAAAAGCAAGAGTTGAAAGATGTCTAATAAAAACCGCTAAAAATTTTAGCGGTTTTTACCCTTGATGCCCGCCAATGTACGTCGACCGCTTCATTCCAGTGGCCCCGCTTGAAAGGCTGCTCGCATGCATTAAGGCTTTATAGCCATAGCGCGCGCGAATCTTGTCAATTGTTCGCTCTAATTGTTCCATTTGCAGCGTTTTAATAGGATTCTCAAACAAATTAAGCTGCAAGCCCTTTTTTAGTGCGATGCCACCAAATGAAATGGCGATGACGCGAACAGATTGCTGCTGATAATATTTCCAAAATAGCATTTCTAAAATGGCTTTAAGCCGCACACTCGAATCTGTCGGCTGGATTTTAATTTGATGTCTAAAGCCTCGAATTGGACTATATTTGCTGTAACCAATACTCAAAAACACCCGATTGGTGTCCACAAAATTTTTGCGAAGGCGCGACGCCATCTCTTCGGCCATTTCTTTTATGACAATCACAACTTCTTTTGCATCTTTGTAGTCGCGTTCCAAAATTTGATTTTTCCCAAAAGATTTTTCGATAGGTTTATAAGTTTCATTGATACGGCTATAATCGAGACCGTGCGCATGATAGTAAAGCTGCTGCCCAATTACCCCAAAATGTTTCTTGAGCAGCCCTGGCTCTGTTTGGCTAAGCTCATAAATGCTATTTATGCCAATATCCCTAAGCTTCCGCCCCATTCGCTCCCCTATGCCCCAGAAATCCGTGAGCTTTTTAATGCGCCACACCTTCTCTGGAACGTTCTCATACCGCCATTCCGCTCGTCTCGTAAAACTATGTTTCGACTCAATATCAAGTGCCAATTTAGCCAAAAGCAGGTTATCGCCAATGCCACAAGTGACATAAAGCCCTGTTTCCTTTAAAATATCCGCTTGAATTTGTTCCGCAATCCTTGTAGTCGTCCCAAAAAGGCGATGCGAACCAGTCACATCTAAAAACACTTCGTCAATCGAATAAGGCAAAAAATACTCTTTAGGCACATATCGTAAAAAAACCGCCCGTATTTGTGAGTTAACAGCCAGATAATGTTTCATACGAGGCGGCGCAACAATAATGCGTGGATCGTTTGGAAGCTCATATCTTCTCGCTCCCGTTTGAATGCCAAACACTTTTTTCATGAGCGGTGTCGCAGCAAGAACTAATCCCCCACTATTTTCCGGATGGCTCATGACAACTAAAAATGTAGTAAGCGGATTAAGTCCCCTTGAAACACATTCCACACTCGCAAAAAATGATTTTACATCAATGCATAAAATATCTTTTCGCGGCACATGCTGATAATCCATTACGTGTACCATTTAGATTCGCCTTCTTTACATGCCACATGATGAATACTATCAAAAAATACTTTTACGTTTTTCTCCCCGCTTCTAAGCCAAATATCGCCATCTTGAATGCCAACAATTCGTCCAATTAAGTCTGCTTCCGGAAAACCATCCGGGTTATACACTGGCAATTTCTGCTGAATAATGACAGTTTGCTGATGCAGCAATGCTTCGCTTAATATCATTTCAATGTTTTTCGCACTCATTGCCTCTTTCCAATTTAAATGCTTCTCCTCATGTTCAATTTGCTCTGAATGTTCACTTAAAATGAAGCCACCCCATTTTTGGATACCTCGGTCAAATTCTTCGCCAGGTAAATTCATTTTATTTCGCCCCCTCCCTAAAAAAGAACATACGTTCGTTTAAATTGTATTAAATTAATCAACAAAAGTATACAGTCCGAAAGTCATCTTTTAAAAATATACTGGAACGAAGTAACTAGATAAAAAAGAACCTTGCGAAAAATCACAAGGCTTAAAGTCAAATATTATATTCTAGCATAATTTTTTCGTGTTCATATCTTTGCCGATGTCGATTTCTAAATAAATCGCTCGCTCTTTTCGTAAAAATGATAAGATAAGGCAAGCGTTTCTCATTATAAACAACCGTCAAAAATCCGTGACGATTAAGACGTTTGAGGTTGTGATAATGTGCCTTTAAGTAACCTGAATCATCTTCTTTATGCGCTTCATGGAGGTAAATTAAGACCCGGTAATCTTCCGAGTTTAACCTTTTCATCCTTTCATCTCCCGTATGTTATTTTTTTCACATTAGCGATTATACTGCTAATAATCGCAAAAGAAAAGTAAAAGAATATACATAATAAGGCGTATTCTTTTAATATTGAAAATTTTTAAATCGCATCTTAATAATGCTATAATGAAATGTGAAAAATAATTAAGGGAATGATGATTTTGAAGAAAATGGCCTTACTATTTGGCTTCCTCCTTATATTTGGTATTATCCTATCTGGCTGCTCAGGAAATACTTCCAAAAAAGAAGAGACTAGCAAAGAAAACACCCAACCGAAAAACATTATCGGGCAAACTTTACAAACAGAAGGCTTACACGAAACTACCGATAATTGGACCAACATGTATGAAACGGAATTTTATACAGTAGATGCAAACAATAAAATTATTTTTATCCAAGCAGATGTAACTGACAAAAATGTAGACTCTCCAGCATCTCAAGATAAATTGCTAGACCTTGCATCGCCTTATATTCCAAAAGAAACAACTGTTTTAACTGACATGCAAGATGGCTCCGGCTCGACAGGCTACGAATGCCAAAGCGGCGACATGCATTTTACAATTTTACAAGCAGACACCGACGATGATGGAAAAGTAGATACACTTTATATTTCGAAAATCTAAAAAATTGGCCCACAAATGTTATGCCTCAAAGAGTTAGACTAAAAGCCTAACTTTTTGAGTTTTTTTGCATTTATCTATTAAAAAAGTTTTTTATATTGAATCGTTGCATAAAGTAACAAAAAAGACACCAAACTCCGAAAAGCTTGGTATCACTAAAATTCAATATAACGTCCTGAGAGGGATTAATTAATCTTCTTATACCAATATTTATAACAATTTTGTAAAAAATAATGTAAAAATTAAATTCCATAAAACACTTGACTTACTACCTCTTGAGTAGTATAATGATAATACAGAAAGGAGGTCGGCAGAATGTGCTTGAAAAAATAATAGCCTTAGCAATTTCAATACTAACAATAAATCAGCTTTGGCTCTCAAACCGTAAAGCTAAGTTAGAATCAGAAAAGCTAAGACTAGAAATCAAACGAATGAGACGAGGGCAATAAGCCCTCCTCGTTCAATATTATTATAGCACATTTTAAAAATTATGGATAAATTCACTATTATTATACTCATAATAGCCACAATCATAGTAGTCCCATTGTTAGTAAGTCTTGTTTTTCGTAAATTAAAAATTCGCAGTTTAAAAAAGGAGCTATATAAAAATGAAAAATAAGCATTGGATTGAAAGATTTATGTATGATTTCGATATTAGGTCTCGCTACGAGCTTTCGAAAATATCAGGCATTTCACAAACGACTTTATCAGGATTAATTAATCGTGATACAAAAATCGCGAATACTAAGTACGACACGATCAAATCACTCGCGGAAGCAGTTGGGATTGATATGAACACTATAGATGAATATTTAGAAAAATACGAAATGGAATGATGAAACATAACAATCAAACAAAACAGTATTTATAATAAATGAAAAGCGCGGGTAATCACCCCCACGCTCAATAGAAAGTAACCAATAAGAAAAGGATGATTAAAAATGAAAAAAGTAAATGGATATGTATTAAGTAATCAAAAACACAATGGAAGTTGGGCTTACGAAGGGCAAAGTGCCATCACGGAATCAGGGAAATATGTTCTATTAAAACAAATGATTTGTATTGATAATATGACCGGTGAAGTTACAGAAACTTGGTTCGAGGAAGTAGAAAATTATATAGTTGACGAGCGACGGGAAAATGAATTATTGAAAAATGGATATCACGGAAAAGATGTTACTTACTTATAAAAAGAAAAAGACGATGCTAAATTTACTATTCTTGACTTATTATAAAAATAAAAAAAGCCCCTTACCTGTAACGGTAGAGGGGATTTTTTATTTATAATGTCGTATACTGTGCAATTGAGTTGTATGCCCATCCGTCGACTCTGATAATGTCAGATGGTTTTACCCAAAAATCCCATTTCCATTTGCCATTATAGTTTGCCACAGCGCATCGAATTCGATACTGACCTAGAACATTTGCGCCTACACTTGGCTTTACTCGCACTATTTCATTTCGATAAATTTCTACACGCATAGTTGTTCCGGGTGTGATATGAGTACGTTTCACAACAGCTGCATACCAACCGTTTGAACTGACTGGTGCTGTTAAGCCAGCTGGATAAGGATTGTAACCAACTTTCCCGCCGAAAGAAATTTTTCCGGCTCCATGATAGTTAATAATGCTCCCTCGCTGAATGCGCTTGATAGTATATTTATCCCAGCCTGACATCTTATTATACATATTAAAACTTGTAATCGCTATATTTTTTTGTGCTGATGCAGAAAAAGTGGGAAAGCTGATTACTATCAGTCCCACAATGATTAATGTAAATACTTTTTTCATGCTGCAAAACTCCCTTGTTAATTTTATTTTAAGAAGTATGTTGTCGTGTAAAATACTTTCTTCTGATTCGTGAAATAGGCACTTTTTAAGCCGTTTTCTGTCGGATAATGGCTTAGCTTTGTTCCGGGTCTATACGTCAGAACTTGCCCACCTTTTAAATTCGGGTTATCCCAAAAAATCGCGAAAGCTTTTACAGTTGCGGAAATACGACCCATGCTGTCCGGCTTACTCAGATTTTTTAAATAACCGTGATAGATGTAACCTAGTACCATCGTGCCTTTTTTATCGGGTACATAAGCCTTATACCAATACGCATTGTGTTTATACACTTTAATCTTGGTACCAGATTTCCAAAGCCGCAAAGGAGTCTGACCCTTAAATTTCGCATTCGACAGAAGCGGCGCAACGTCCTGAACTTTTGCATCGATTGCGTTTGGGTTCACTGCCACTTCGAAACTTCTGTCATGAGGCATCTTTTCACCGCCTACAACATCGTATAATTCAAAATGCGGTTTGTCGACAAACCCTTTCCAGTCTCCCCCCCATTTAAAACCTTGCGCTTTCATAGCATGAATAACGGAGTTTGGCGGATTCCATGCGGCCACAGTTTTGCCGTCATTCGAATAAATAAACAAGTCAACTGCGCACCCAAAATTATGATTAGACTGTCCACCTTTTGCATTCGTCACAATAGCCCCTTTTTTTGTTCGTCCTTGTGCATATAGTTTGTTTTGTTCCGCAATACTGCGATACCCTTGCGCAATGCCAACATAAATCCCTTGCATATACATCTGACGAATAACGTTTCTTGTCTTAGAAGCAACATCAAGCCGCATACCTTTTTTATTGAGACGTTTATTTGCATTTTTGATTAACCAGCTCGGAGATACAGTCATTACTCCTCACCCTTTCTAGGTTTTTCATAGTCTAATGCTTGAGTACTGTCACTAAGCCCTTTTGTCGTTGGGTCAATGTATGTGGCGAATAATGTAGATAGAACTGCAACAATAGCCGCTGGGCTTTTAATAAATGTCATAAAGGAATTCCCTAGCTCTTGCCAACTATCTAAATCCGAAGCTTGAAAACCTCCTGTGCTCCAAATAATCGTCAAGACGGGTATACCAGCTACAATCCACGTTGTGACACTTTTAAAACGTATTTTCCAGTTAATTTTCATTTTTCAACACTCCTTTATTTTTTTACAATTTCGATGTGGAGCTTATCTAGTTTGTCATTCATCGACTCCATTAGCCTTTTGTTTGCTTTTTGAGTCTCAATATATTGTTGCTGCTGATTCGCTATATTCGCCATCTGTTGATTGATTTCTTGCGCTTTTGAGAGATTTTTTTCAAAGTCTTTTACAACTTCAACAAGTGCAATGTTTTCTTTTTGCTTCTCAGAAAGCCTATTTTCCATGCTGTCAAGCATACGTAGATGCCTTTTAAAAGAAATCCAAGCAATGACACCAAAAAGCGCCAGCAACGCAAGCGCCATAATTACAAATATCCTGTCATGTTTAACGAGGTTGTCTAACAAATTCCCCGCCGCTTCTCTCACGTCAGGGCTTACCGACTCAATAGCTAGCGCAACATTCTTCATTTTTCACCACCTCTTTCCCAATTAGATAAACATCAATTCGTTATCACCTTTGTGAAATATGAAATGCTGTCCAAACCGACGTTGACCGTTGGCGCACCACTTGCCACGATTTTAATTTCACCAGCCGCACTCAAGTATACATTTGATTGATTAGATGCAGAAGTGGACTGTTGTGCCGCAGGAAATACCTTATTCCAGCTTGTGTCTGGCTGTAAATAATCGGGAACTATTGCGCACACTCCTGTTCCCGAGCTTGTTCCCGCTCCAACAATTCCAGAGATATGAACGAGATAGCGGTTTCCAAACTTTGTGTAGTTTGCTGTTACTGGAATAAATGCAGTAAATCCGTTTAAAGTAGTTAAACTCACTGTTTGAACTGTTAATGCGTCGTTTAGCAAAGCTTGAAATTGCGCATTATTAATTTGTTGCATCTCCCACCCAGTCCAACTGTCGCCCTCGCGTCGATTAAAAATCACAACATTAGAGTTATATGCTTGATAAGTTGCTTTCGCAAAACCACTTGAATGCATTTGCACGTCTAAATAACCATTTGCGTTTAAATTAAAAGGAACATTTTTAGAAAGATTCACATATCCATGAAACGTTGAGGTTATACTTGCGTCGAGATTGTTAAAGTCGACTTGTTGCTTAATCAAAAGCTTACCTGCTGAATCAGTCAAGAGATACTCTTGAACTTGATTTTCTTTTGTATAAATGTCAAATCCGTTCACTGTTATATTACTTGTTCGCCCCGCCTGTAAGAATGAGATTGAGTTTGTCGGGATTATTGTAAAATTCCCTGTTTTTTCAACTCCATTTATTACAGATTTAGAGGCTGAATAACTTGTAGGTGCCCAACCTGTTACAGAAGTTGCCGAAGAGGTTAATGCATCGAGCCCAAATTTCCCATCTGCGCTTTGTACGGCACCACCGCCAACAGTCACATCTAAATATTCTTTCCATTCGCCAAATTTTTCGGCAAAATAGATACGTACAACCGTTCCAGTTGCTTGTGTGCTAAGATAGTGGCGCAACTTGCCATACCGAACATTTAACGCTTCTTGAGCGTCTAAATTAAGTGTTCCAGTCATGTTATCCCCTTGCTTGCTTACATAGCCACTTTTCGCGATTTCATCACGTAAAGCTTGCATTTCAGTTTCTAGCTCTGATTGCGTATTCTGTGCGTTCAAAATAGCATCATTAATATCAGCAATTGCAGTGTCATATTTTTGGTTCATGTCTTGTATGGCTTGCTGAAGGGCATCGAAATCGCTTACCCAAGTTTCTGCCTCAACCGAATTTTCAGCAGGATCTGATTCAACTCTATACTGGAACCGAGCCATTTTAGAAATTTCAGTTCCGTCACTGCTGACGATGTTAAATCTTGCTGTTGTGTAGTCACCTGGCACCTTGGTAGCTTGCATCGGAAATGTATAGCTAAATGTCCCATTTTTCAACCCTTCTTCAGTCGAGGTAACGTTAGTACTATCAAATATAAATTCCTTCGTTCGCGGGAAATTTGCAAAGAAACTTATGGGATAGCCTGTCAAGTCAACAGTCGTTCCCTTCTGTATCACTGTGACGAGTATTCGTAAACTCCTGTTATCGCCTTGCATCATTTCAATAGCGGGGTAGTAGTATTGTCGTTTATCTAAATCTAATGTGATTTCAATTTCCCTTAACATTCCTTTTCACCTCGTCCAATTCTTGTTTTAACTCTTGTACCGCTCTCCATAGATAAGCAGTTGTTTTGTAATTATCCACCCCGTTACCTTCATCAGACAACATACCGCGTGGGGACTGTTCTGCTATGAATCCAATTTGTTTATTAGAATCATTTTTATATTTAAATTCATAGATTGGCGTTTCTAGAATAATTTCAAGTGCAGAGGTTTTATAAAAATCTGCTTCTGTAATGGGCTTTATATCCTCTTTCGCTTTTTCAGTTGATTGCTGAATAAATCCCTTAGCGCGGATATTTCCATATGTGTAATTTAGCGGGTCTGCTCCGCTGTTTGGTAGCCCTTTTTTATCAACCACGCGAACCTCTCCGCCGCTTGACGTGTCAACCCCGATGTAAAAGCCTGCCAGCCCCCAGCCGTTTCGGTCGTAAGACGGAACTGAAATTCCGTGACTTGTAACAATTTCATCAGACACACCCCCAACTTGGCGACCTTGGTTGTCCAAGATGTAATACCCGCCGTAATCCATGATTAATTTACCTATCACGCCACCGCTCGCATTTCTCAACTCAAAACTTAGATTATCACCGTTGACCGTGAATTGACTCTCCCCTTGTTTTATCCAATCCCCCGGTGGGTTAGGAACAATCTTGTCAACAATCGCACTGAATTCATCAGCTTGAATTCTTGATGATGTAATATTTACAGATTCAATATCAATTGACTTGAGTGTCCCAACTGCGATTAAATCGGCGACAATTTTCCCGTCCTGTGTTAGACCAATCGTATATTCTCCGTTGTACCCTGAGCTCGAATGTCCAAGTCCTGCCTGATTAAAACGCCAGAGGTTAACCGCTGTATCTATACTCTCCGTATCCATGATAAGCAGTTCTCCGGGCTTCTCTTTCGGACGTATAATCAAATTCCCGCCCTGATTACCTGTAATCTGGTCTGTTAAATCATCTACATACATTTGTAAACGGTTATTTCCTGCATCTATTTCATCTTTTGTGGCTAAACCAGCTGTTACGGTTGATTTAAAATCTGATTTTATGGAACCTAAAATACAGTTAATATATTCGCCTTTCAAACTATCCATGGTGAACTCAACCATGCGAGAAGTGATATTAGTATTTAAATCCTCATGAAATGCAGATAAGGTATCTCCGATAAAAACCTTATTCATATTTTGAAAGTTCTTATATTCCTCTGTCTGACCCAAATCTTGAAAACTGATATCTAAATCCAGTTTTGGTTTATCGATTTCACTGCCAGTAAAATAATTTTTCGCCGCGTTTCTCAAACTCATCTCATCTACAACAGATTGTTCTGATGAAAAATCAACCTCAACCGCATTAATCTCATCACCTGTTTTATAATCAGGGGAATAAATATAATTCTCTTTTAGTGAAATCACTGTCTCGTTATCATTATCCGATTTAATAGCATAAGGTAGAATGGCGTTAACCATATCTAATGTATCCACATTGACGTTTAATCCCGTCATATTTTTTTTAAAAGCAATAGAAACCCCGCTATCAGTACCTCTTTTTGCCAGCATGGAAATTTTATTCGTTGTTCGTTCAATTTCACCTCTCCAAGTATCTAAAATCGACCCCTCTACACCAGCTATGCACGACAAGGCACTTTTAAACCTTAACAATGTGCTATTTTGTGTGGCAATATCCGAATAAAATTGAATATGCGTAGCTTCAAGTAACGACTCTTTCAATTGATTCATGGCTGTTGTGCAAGATACATTTTCTACTTTAAATTCCTTTACCATTCGTTTGCGTAAAACATTCGTCTGATGAGAAGCTTTGACAATAAACGTGTCTTCAAACATATTCTTTTCTACTGAATCAATCTCGAATGGATTAAATCCGCGTTTTTCATCTACAAATGCATAAATAAAACGTCCATTTAACAGCTCGGGCGCTAATTTTCCGTTCACGGGGTATTCTAATTCTAATTCAAATTCAGCATTTAAGACTTCATGCACTTCACATCGTACGCTTTCAGCTAAAGAACCTATACCTGCATGGAGAAATTGCTTTTCATTGCTTTCATATAGCAATGGTATATTCATATGACTTCCCCCCATCTTGGTGTTAATTTAGCTGATGTGACATTTCCCATCCATGATATAGTGTTTTGCCCTATTTTAAGTTCAGGAAATTGACTTTTGCTATAGTACTTGGAATTGATAGAGAGATATTGATCATCTATAATTTGATAAACTTCTTTAACTTCGCTATCGATACCATATTCACCATTTAATAGTCCTTTAAAGACAAATTCATTCCCATTAATCAAGAAAGTAATATCTCCAGCGCCCACAAATTCAATAAGAGGCTGAGATATGATTGTGCCTGCATTGTAATACTGACTTGGATTATTGAATGATTGGGGGTAAATACCTGATAAATCAAATTTGATAGGTGAACATTTCACTTTTGCGGTAAATGGAACTCCTTCTATATATTGTGTTTGGTACGAAAGATTAATTTCTGTAAATTTAACAGAATAATAATACCTTTCGTCAAAATAAAACTTGGCCAACTCATATGTGGATGTCCTCAATTGGGAACTTATCCAGTTATATTCCTCAATGGCTTGTTCCGGATTGGTTGCTTTCAAGAATAAAGAGAGTGTGAACTCAATAGGCAAATAGGTATTATCCCATTTGGTTAATGGGAGGTTTCGACCAGGTATAGAAATTTCCGTTTCATTTCTTTCTGCTTTTGCAATTTCAGGTCTTTCCTGAATATAAACTCGATGTTCGTAAAAATTTATGTTATTGAAAATAAACTCACCACTCCTCAAAGTGTCACACCTCCTAAGTTACTGTCTTTGCGTCTTGTTTGGTCAACAAGCACCTTCTGCATTTCTTTCTTAAGCAGTGCAATCATTTGCTTATCGATATTTCCGTTTACATTGAAAGTAAATTCATAGTTATCACCACTTTGGGGCATCGTTTCAGCAATCATTTTACCAATCGCGCCCAAATTTTTAGAGTTTAACGGTAGTACAGCTTCATTTCCGGCTTCGCCTCCCGCCATGACGGAACTTCCGTTCATACCGAACGCGGTAGGTTTTGTCAGGATGCCTCCTTTTGCGAACCAGTCTACTGATAGTTTGGGCACAGTCATATCTTTTAAGCTGAATTTACCTTTAAGACTAAAATGCGGTAATTTCGGCATTTTGATTTTCGGAAATTTAAGGTTAAGCCCTTTGAAAAAAGCTTTTATGCCGTCTAGAATAGACTTTATTTTATCTTTCGCTTTTCCTATCGGATCAGTCATGAATTCTTGAATGGATTTAAATTTCCCTTTGACCCAGTTCACAATGCCGCCTATGATGCTAAAAAAGAATTCTCCTAAATTGTTCAACTGACCCACTACATAATCGACTCCGATTTTTATTAAGCTTTTAACTGCATTCCACAAGCTCGTCCAAATTTTACGAACCCCTTTACCCATGCGCTCCCAGTCGCCAGTAAAGAGTCCTGCAAATACGTCAATAATTCCACTTATAACCCCTATAGCCGCTTTAATAACCGTAACAATAACGTTCCAAGTGGCTTTTAAAACTGTCCCTATCACTTTCCAAAAAACAGACCAAACTGGTTGTAACCATGAAATAAAAGAAGCTATTTTCTTCCATATAGCATTAAGAGCCGCTATGATAGTTGGACCATACTCTTTCCAAAATTTCTGCAATTCATTAGCTATAGCATCTAATCCGGGCTTTATTGCCGCCCACATCGTTGAAAAAACACCTACGATGGAATTCCATACATTTATCCAAAATTGGCGAAAACCCTCAACGTTATCCCACAAGTACTTGAATCCTGCAACTAACGCTACTATTGCCACAACAATTGCTGCTACAATAGCAACGATTGGAAGTGCGGCTGCTACAAGACCTGCTATACTTACTTCGGCAGCTAGTGCCGCTGCCTGTAGCGCCATAAAAACAGGTAAGAGCGTACCTACCACGACAACCAAAGCCCCTAGGGCTAATAAAACCGTTCTCAGAGGTGCAGGCAAAGCACTGAAAGCTTCTGCAATCATTTTAACGATGTCAACGAGAGGCATAAGTGCTTTTAGGATATCAGTACCAATAGGAATTAGGGCTGATTTTAGTTCGTTCCATGCTTGCGCTAGTTTTTGAGTGTCATTTGCTTTTGTTAATTCAGCCGCCGATCCTTTCACGTCATCGTAGCTTCCTTTTACTCCTTTTACGGACTTAGATACTCCTCCCATTGCTTCCATGACTTTTACGCCAGCGTCTTCACCCATAGAACCAAAAATCGCTGAAATAGCTGCAGCTTTTTCTTGTTCAGTTTTAAGCTTCGAAACTTCGCCGACAAGTGCCTTAAATATATCTTTATTACTAGCTCCTGATTTTTTCATTTTCTGGAAGTTTTTTTCAAAGCTTCCGCCCATTTCAGAAACTGCTTTTTCGATTGAGCCATCAGCGATTCGAATTCCAAATTCTTTTATGAGATCATTTACTTTGTCAAGATTATAAGCTCCGCCCTTCAAGCCAGAGTCTAAAATCTCAAACATCTCTTTAGCGGAGTATCCATTTTCTTCAAACAGCGTGGCATATTCAGCCAAATTGTCGCCGAGTTCGTCTGTTTTATTTAGTCCATGTTGAGCCCCAACCGTCATTAAATCGAAAGACTCCTCTGCACTCATTCCGTAAGTTGTCATGAGTGCATTTGCTCCTCTGAGGGATTCAGTCATGTCAGAGTCGAATGTTTTAGAAAAAGCAACAGCTTTCTTTGTTACGTCATCAAGCGATTCTCCATTTAGCCCCCGAAGCTGGTTACGTGTTTGTATCATCATCTCAGAAGCTTCTTCGTATGAATCAACTAGACCTGTGTTATATAGATCCGTGATTTTATCTTTTGTTTCGGCTGCTTCTTTCCCGGTCAATGCAAAGCTTTTATTATACCGCCCTGCTGCTGACTCCAAATCTGTTGCAGCTTCTAACGCATTTTCACCAAAATCAAGAAGTTTATCTGACACCGCAGAAGCTTGTTCAGAGGCTTCCATGAGGTTGCCTGTGTCAAGCTTATCTCCCATAGCTTCTAAAGCGTCAGCCGTCTTGTCCGATTGAGTTGATAGCCCACGTAGGTCGCTCTCAACATTCTGAATGCCTGCGCCGTCGTCGATCGTATCAAGTGCATTTTTCATTTTGCCGATATCCACATCCGTACCAAGCGCAGCACGACCAATTTTATTGATTGCCTGTTCAAGTTGTTCCGAGGTCGCTGTTCCCGCCTTAATTGCCGTTGTCAGCCGTCCGCCCAAAACATCCGCGTAATCATCTACGTTCGAACCTGTAGCTTCAAATAGCGTATTTATTCGCTTCGTATTTTGCGCAAGATTTTCTTGCTCTGCTTGGACCTTCGAAAGCTGCCCTTTGTACCCATTCAGTGCCCCTTCTGTGTACTCAATCTCTCGCTTAAATGCACGATACTGCTCTTCTCCGATTTCGCCCGCATTAAATTGCGCTTCGACTTGACTCTCTGCCTGCTTCAGTTGTCCAAGTTTTTGTGTTGTTGCCTCAATCTGCTTTGTCAAAAGTTGCTGTTGTTGTGCAAGAGCTTCCACATTTCCCGGATTGAACTTTAAGAGTTTTTCTACGTCACGGAGTTCGGTCGTGAGCTTTGAGGATTGCTGATTAACCCCTTTAAGTGCGTTGTTCAATCCCTTTGTTTCACCATTTAGCTCAATTGTAATTCCTTGAATTCTTCCTTTTGCCAAATCATCTCACCCCTTTTCTAAAACGCATCAAAATCAGCTTGTTTAGCCTTACGCGCTTTTTTCTTTTTATCAGGATTTTGTGCTTCCTCATATTCTGCAAAATAATCTAAACATGAACCTAGTGTCATCATGTCTAATTCATCTACACCCAAACCAACCTGTTTACAGATATAAAAAAACGCCTCGGACGTAAGTGGTTCGTCACTCGCATCTTGAGACGTATCTGTTACTTTTTTTTCGTTTGAATGCTCGCAGAAAGTAAATCTTCAATTTCTGGCAAAATATCCATAATTGGGAATGTATCGAATGAATCAAGCCATTCAATCGGTTCTGGTATTTCAGGGTCAGCTGTTTTTGCAAGTACCCAAACGAAATTATAAATTACTTCAAAATCAAGCAATGATAAATCTTCTGCGTTCAACTCATCTAAATTATCATTTTTATTTGACCTCATTGGCTCAATAGCTTTGGTCATCTTAAGCAATTCACTAAAATAGTCTTTTCCAAATTGTTGCTTATACCGAAGTACTGTAGCACCAGTTGATTTCAGGCGAACGTCTACATTATCGATTTTAATTGTTTTTTCCATGTTGATTCCTCCTCAAAAAAGAGAGCCTAGAAATTCTAGGCTCCTGCTGGTGTCTTCTCATATACTTTTGCATACCAAGCGTTATAGACTGTATCTGATACACCTGACGAAGTACGCGTCTTAACCGTTTTATCCGTTGAACGTGGACTTGCTGAGAATGTTAACTCATTTGTATTCGGTTCAGTGGAATCCGTTTTCGTAGACGACGCAACAGTCGGGCGGCTCGCTGTACAATTGTATAGAACATGGCGCACTGATTTAATATCCCCGTCGAATTCGAACAGCAATGCAAACGATTTTGGTTTGGAATTAGATTTTTCGTGAATAACTCCATCTACAGAATCTAATTCCTCACCTAAACAATCTGTCGCAAAATCTTCTGTGATGTTAGCGATGGTAAGTGTGCCTTCATACCCTTGGTTGTTAGGTGCTTGATAATACACGATATTATCAGCATAAAATTTCACCATATCCCCTTGCGGTTCAATTGAAATTTCAACGCCTCCTTTCAACGGCTTCGGTACGTCATAAGTAATTACTCCATTTGTCTCTGTGAATGTTGCATAATGTACATTTTCTAATCCAAATTGCACTTTGTTTTCTTGAGTTTCTGGCATTTAAATCATCCTCACATAATAATATTTCACAAACATTTTTTCGTCATCAATCCAAATAGTTTCAGATGAGTTGAAAGGTAGTTTGTTTACCAATAGTATTTCTTCCAACAGGTGCTCTGTAGTAATATCTTTCTTTGATGAATAAAACTCGATAGTATAATCATTTACGTTCTTATAAATCGTGTTATCCGCCATGAAATTATCACTTTCAGATTCTAAATAGGTGATATAAGGAAGTTCAGGGATTGGCGTCCTGTCTGTCTCAGTGAAATGGTTATAAGCCACAGGTAAATGTGTTTGGTCAAGAATTTGTTTAAGATTCATCGTTTTACCACTCTTTCTGTTTCTTCAATAAATTCCTGAATTGCTTCTTGCTCAACTGGTTCGATATGCTTAACACCTTGCACTCGACCCCCGCCTCGTTTGGCGTGACCAAATTCTAAGAGATGAGTCTTTCCCGCATCAGTAGCATTATAGATAACTTGACCTTTTGCTGTTTTTTTCATTCGCCAGCCTCTCGAATAGCTTCCTTTTTTCTTCGGACTTCGCTGTTTTAATTTCTGAATAGCATTCGTTGCTACTTGTTTTTTTACTTTTTCAAGGTCATCTTCTACTTCATGCGTATAATTCTTTAACGCGTCAGCAATTGCATTATTTAATTGCGATACTTTAACCATGTCGGCTCACCTCTCCCCTAGGTCACGTTCACAGGTCAATTCTAAATGCTCCATGTCAATCAAGTAAGTGCGAATAACTTTATATTTGAGATTTTCAAATATAACTAAAGTTTCGTTACTATACTCATACGGGTGAATGTTAACGACAAGAGATGGTTTGAATCCGCTGGAACTTGCTTCATAGAATTCCTGACGAGTTACATTTTTCTTCTCGCATAAAATTCTTATTTCACTAGTTTCAGGGGTTTGGTTCCCAACCTCGTCCATTGTCATTGTGGTAGACACTAAGGTAATTTCATCATTCCAGTTCATTTGCTGTTACCTCTCGATACTGGATAATGAGATTATGCAAACGATACTGCAAATGTCGTGGCATATTTTCAACGTCCCGATTGTTATAACGCCATGATGCATAGTCAACTACAAACATGAGATGATTGGGGTCATTTTCCATTAAAGCGATTCCTTTTTCATCTTGAAGCTCTCTGATTACACCTTTCACAATTGAGGTAAGGTAGGAATCCCGTATATTTGTCGAGATTCCTTCTCTTGCCTTAACAAGTTCTAATACAGAGTTTTCGAACATGCAATATCACTCCTCAACTTGTTTAATAAGAGGTTCGTTCCGTTTATTATTTCTAGAAGAGAGTTCTTGAATTCGTTCTTTTTTTCCTTGTCCTTTTCGCGGATACTTATTGTCTTTACGGTACACATGGTTACCATCTTTTAAATCCGTAAAATCTTTCAAAACAACATACTTCATTCAAATCACGCTCCTGCTGGTGTAGTGGTGTAAGTCAAGAAATACCCTGCTTTTTCATCAGCTTTTTTCACATCAAAACGAGTACCAACTTGTAAATATTGACCGTAAATTTCATTATCTACCCAGCGCGCCGTGATATCCACACGGTCAGCAAAGAGTACCGCACGTCCCAAATCTCCTAAGAACGCATGCGCTTCACCTTGTGCGCCCAGAAGCTCATCTTCCACGACCTCTACTTTATAGCCAAATAGAACTTTTCCGCTCGGAGATGTGATATCTTGTTGTAAGATATATTGTCCATTCGCATCTTTCAAGGTATCAATCCACTGCAAGAAACTTTGTGAAACTACCACTTGACGTTGATATGAGGTATCTAAGTCTACGTTTAGAATTTTTTTAATGTCGTCTGTAGTCGCCACACTTTTCGCTGCAAAAGTTTTAAGCACTTCGGAAATTGCGAAATTTGTTGTATTCATTTTTTGTTCCATTGCGTTCTGACTAACAATTGCAATTAAATCAGTTGCGGCATCGTCAATAGACTCTTGAGAAATTGGAATAGCACCTCGGTAAGTAACTACTTCCCACGCGATTTGACTAAATTCAGGTTTAGCAAGTTCTGGATTCGCCGCCAGTTCCGCAACTGAATTCAAGCGAGATGTTGCTCGTTTTAAAATTGGATAAGAGCCAGACGCTGTACTGACTTTTGTCTTTGTGACGAATTGTGATAAATCCGTTACTGTTTTAACTTCTTTTTCGGGTGTGTAGATAATTTCTTCTGGGATAACAACTCCAGCTTCTAATGATGTCAACCCCGCACGCGTCTGCCCTTTCGTACGAATAAATTTATCTACTGCGCTTCGTACTTCATTTTCTTTATAACCTTTCATACGTTCTTCATCTCCTTCTTTCGGTTGCGGTTCATTGCTTGATTTATCGTTTAAAGCAGTCAACTCGTCTTCTAATTTTTTAATTTCCTCATTTAGTTCATCACGTTCTTTTTCAAGCTTTTCTTTTTCCGCCTCTAAATCATCAACATTTTTATCAACTGTATCTACTTCCTCGTCTGTCTTAGCTTCTTCCAAAGCACGTGTTAACTCGGTTTCGCGTTCTGTTATTTTTTTAAAACGGGTCTCCATTTCATTCAGTTCACTTCGTTTCGAATCAATCTTTTTTTGAATCATCAATTGTTTTAATGCCATTTTCCAATCTCTCCTTTAATTGTTTTTTTCGAGCTTCTAATTTTCTTTGTTTGTGCCTATTAACGTCATTATGGCGTGCCTCGACACCTGTATCAGAATACGCAGGGAATGTACATACCGAAACTTCATGTAACTCCACTTCTTGCAATGACCATTTCACAGAACCATCATCACGCCATTCCTCAACTTCTTTGATGATGTTAAATCCGAAAGAGCACTGACTAACATCTCCGCGTTTTACGCGTTCATATAAATTCAAAGCATCTGAATCAAATTCATTTACTTTAATACGCCCCCACAATCCTTTTTCATCTGTTCGTAGCTCCAAAGTTCCAGAAGTATTACGACCAAGCACAAGTGCCGTGTCATGATTAATCAGTGCGCGCACATCGTTTTCTAAGGAATTATCAAATGCATTTGGTAATATTTCTTCAAAAGCACCGGGGAATAATTCCGTCTCAGAATTAAAAACAGCGAAATAGCCTTCGATGACTTTTTCGCTTTCTTCTGATTCATTCGTATTCAATTCTGCTCGTTGATTAAAGATTTTACGTGCTTCAAATCGACTCGTCATTTTCATTCTCACCTCCTTCGAGTTTTTTCTGGTCTTTTAATTTTTCCGAAGGAATATAATTTTCTAAAGCAAGTAACTCTTCCATGTCTTCACGAGGCGCCATTCCAATCCAATCACGGAGTTCATTCCTTCCCATCGCAATACGGTCAACCATCGCTCCACCTGCATTTACTAATTCCGTAATGTCGTAGGCGTATAGGCTACGAGGGTTCAATTTGAAATAACGAGACGGGCTAATTAATAAATCGCGAGTCAGAGTTTGCGATATAATATTCGCAATCGACATAATACGTGTATTAATGAAATTGTTATATTCTTCCTTGTTAAACTCACCAACTCCAACAAAAAAAGCAGGTACTCCCAAGAGTCCCGCTACCGTTTTTTTATCAATATTAACTGCATCGTTGATTGCAATATCTGTTAAACTTAGAGGTTTAACCTGTTCGATTTCAAGCATATCAGCGGGAACAATCCATGGTTTACCTTCTTCCGAACGTTTTAAGTACATATCTTCAATTTTATTTTTACCCTCTTCTGATGCTAATTCAGCGGCGTTGGCATCCACTTTGACAACAATGTTAGGCATAAACTTGCTACTCATAAATGCTTTTTTAGTCGCAGTAGCTTGACTTAGATTATCCACAAGTGATTTTAACGCTATTCTATATCCTGTTCCGATAAAAGGATATTCAGGGTCAGGGTTAATAACAAAATGCACAAATTCATTAGGTTGATAAGTCGTATCCTTGTAATTCATTACATATTTATCATGATTGACTTCAAAGTTAATTAGATTCGGATTTAACGGTTTCAGTTCAGCAATAATCCCATTTTGAAATTGAGGTAAAACAACCGCATTCCCGTCACCATACAGTAATAGATTAGCGACTATATTATAAATCCATGACTTACGAGTCATCTTAGAATAGGGGTTGATATCAATTTTTTGAGAAAGAGCATCGCGTATTCGAATATCCCCATTTTCCGTATTCTCCATTAGATGAATGGTCATATTAGACACTAAATCGGCTATTTTATCAATTGCAATTTTCACCTCTGGGTTGTCGGAAAGCTTAGTGTAACCCGCTGGTATTTTAAAATCATAAGCATTTCCGTTCCAAACAAATCCATACGTACACTCACGTTTTTTTTGCCATGGAACTCTTAATCTTCGTTTCATTTGTTCACCTCCCTCAGTTTGAATTCAACCATTTGCTTGCTACTGCGCTCATTTGAATGTCTTCAAGCATCTGAACAGCCCCAAATACAGCCGCATCAAATAAATCAATGCGCTGTGTTCCACCATCACCGTCCGCTTTTTCGTATTGAATCATGTCATCTGTTTTTTCAATGGCTCGGACGTTTTGCACACAGTATTCAAATGACTGGTTATGACAGTAGTACAAATGACCATCTTTTGCTTTTGTTTCAATTCGTCTGAAACCTTCTGATTTTTTATAAAAATATTGCGGTTGATCCACAATTTTAATTCCACTTTTTTTCATCAAATAGAAAAACTCACGACCGAATTTTTTATCGAAACCAACAAGCTTAATATCAAATCCCTTTGCCTTCATTTCTTTAAACCAATTCACGATGACTGCAAAATTAGTCGTTGGTGTATTTGTCATCGTCAGAACCCCATCATCTTGCCAACCAAACAACGGAATGTTATCTTCGTCTGCTTTTTGAGTTGCCATGACAACTGGGAAAAAGGCATGAGTAATCACAATATCCACCTCAACGTCTTCTTTTGTCGTATATTTACCGTAAAGCGCTGCCGCTGTTAAGTCATGAAGCTTTGCCAAATCGGCACCACCGTACCATTTAATAGGCAGTTTAGCTAACTCCTCAAGTGACCAATTGTATTTCTTATCAGATGCCTTAAATTCATCGATATTGAAGTAAGCTTTCATGGCACTTGTATAAATATTAAGCGACTTTGAAAGAAAATCTTTACGCTGTTGTGGGTCATTTTGCGCTTGAAGACTATCATTTATCATATCCTGCGGACGAATCGTAACATTATAGTTCGGATTTGCCTTTTCGTGCTGAACAGGGTCTGTATAATCCACTTCGCCTTTTTCATTTTCGTCAGCTTTTGCAATAAATACGAAATATGACTCATCTGTTACCGTTTCGTCTAAAATCTTTTTACAGTATTGTAAGCGCTGATAGCAAAACGAACTCATATTATCGCCTGCCGTAGTAATTCCAATCATCAACTTGTTTGTATAAGCCTTCATAGCTTCTTTAATGATGTTGTATTGTTTCGGCGTTTTATATGCATGTAATTCATCTGCTATTCCCACATTACAGTTGAGAGAGTCCTGCCGGTCAGGGTTCGCCGCAAGAGCTTTGATGTATAAAGAGCCATCCCCCAAGTCACCAGAAATACTATGCTCTTGGTTATTATCTAAAATTCGGAAAGAGCTTTCTTCACCCATTTCACGTATGTTGAAATTGATAAAATTAAAGCTTTGCAAAGACTGTTCTAATGCTGCCCCTACGATATAAATTTTAGAACCAGACTTCCTTTCTAATAAAGCTAGTGCCCATGATAGTGCAGCGACGAAACGAGTCTTCCCATTTTTTCGTGGCACAAAAATAAACGCCTCTTTGAAGCGTCTAATGATAGTTCCTTTTATATAAAATCCTAATAGAGAATAGATGATAAATTTTTGCCAATGCTCTAATAAAAATGGTGTTCCTCGAAGTGGATTTCCATCTAATTTTTCCCCTTGATCATGAACGAAAGTCCTTTCAATAATTCCGATAACGAATTCTGCATCTTTAGGGTCAAATTCATATTCTTTATTTTTTAAGTCCTTTTTAAACCGTTTTGCTGCCTGTTTGATTTCTTTTCCTGCAATCTTTTTACCACTTGAAACATGGTTAATATAATCCATGACACATTCGTAATTAGGAAAATCTTTTACGCTCATCGCATTTCACTCAATATGTCCGCCAAACTGGACTGTTTTTTATTTTCGGTGGTAATGTTTTCGATTGCTCGTGGATTCAGGCAAAGTCGGTCAGAATAGGCGATAATATCTTTCCGCAAGTTTTCAAGAGTTGCTACTATAGCAGATTTTTTTGTCCCTCCTGCCGCGGTTGGCGATTCATATTGATAATTAGACTCTATAAACTTTTGTTGCGCATCATCATATTGTGCTAACAAATCGCAATAAATCGTAATTAAATTATCGTATTCCGTTTTATAAACGCCTAAACCTTTCATGTCGTTAATCACGCGTTCTTTAATAGTCTGCGATTCAAATGCTACAAGGCTTTCATCTGCCATAGCAACTCCTCCTTTCAAAAAAGTTTTCTCACAATTATGCTATTGGAAAAAGTCCCCACCCTCGGTATCCCCAAGGCTTTATTTTAATAATCATGGTAGGGGGGATTGTAATAATTTTCAAACTCCCTTCGACACTTTTCTTGCCAATACAAACCTTTTTCAGTTAATTCATGTGAATTTCTTTTGTGCATTGAATTGTGTGCTCGATGTGTAACAGGTAATAAGTTCCAGTCTTCAAATGCTAACTCTGGATACTCTTCTACTGTATAGATATGATGAACCACTTCGGCTGGTTCGGTGCGACCATACCGCCTGGACTCTTGACATAAGTAGTTATATCGTTTGAATACACGTTCGCGTTTGCGTTCCCATTTCGGAGATAAGTATAAAGGGTTAGTCATTGTTTCGTACCTCGCATAATAAAAAAGCCCCGCGTTAGTACAGGACTTTCTTAATTTATATTATTTTTTGTGGGACACTTCTTCGAGAGGTGTTAGGTATTGACGTTTTTTACTAGAAAAAAGACCCATGCGCCAACATGAGTCCAATACAAAATGTCACCACCAGAGTAACACCTGTACAACATAATATAAAGAACAGCCAATCATGAGTAGGTTGTAGTTGGGTGATTGACTGTTCTTTATGAAAATTACTTCATACTAGCATAATATCACGTTTTTTATAGTCAAACGGGTCACAATCGGGTCAATTATTTTTAATAACCTAATCGTTCAGCTATTTTATAAATAATATCGCGACGTTTTCTTTTCGCTGTGCTTTCACTCATATTTAATTTACTGGCGATCCATACCCATGTTGGTTTGCTTCTGTCCCAATAACGAAAATGGATTAACTGCTTATCTTCATCACTTAATTTATTTAACACTGATTCAAGCGTAAAAATGACTCTTTGCCTACGTTCGATTTGTTTATCCATTTGTAGTAGCAACGCCCGTTGTTCTGTTGGGTTATTTATCTGCCCTGCAGAACCCCCTCCTATATTTTCATCAGAATATTCTTGAAACGTAGAACCCAATACAACATTAACACGCAACTGTTCTAGTTCTTTTTTTGTATCATGATAATACCGTATCTCATCTTCAATACTTTTATATTGCGCTGGTCTAAGTCGTTTACTCATTCATTATCACTCCTCCACAATTCGTATTGCATCTTCAACACTTCGAGCTACTCCGCACAAGGCAGGTTTATTCTGCATCACTTCTTGAAAGTGATGTTGCTCTTTTCGAAGTTGTCCTTTTTCATTTTTCACCTCAATAAAAAATATCTTCCCATCAGTCCCGCGGAATCCGAATAAATCAGGGAATCCTTTCGGTAGTCCAGTATCGAATATCCGACCGTTTGGTAATTTAGCCTTTCCAACGTTGGCTCTGAATACATAATGCCCACGGTTTGCTAATCCAAGACGAATAGAATTTTGAATATCACGTTCTGCTGTCATTTTTTCAACTCCTTTTTCGATTATATACGAAAACGCTTTATCGCATTAAAGAAAATACATCCTTTTTGTATACGAAATTTTAAAAACGGTTAAAAAGGTGATGGGTTGCGCATACTTGGCGCATAGTTGATTGCAAGGTATGCACCCTCTTAACCCATTGATATTACTTACTTTATTAATACTTTTTTATCTCTGGTGCATAGTTAGTAGTAAAATAGTAAAAGTAGTATAAGGAAATAAAATATATAAAGGTTTTAGAAAATTGAGGTCAACTCTGCACCTCTGCTATTATTTATCAGCGAAATCGATTGATACTCTAAGTTTCGTAGAGTATGCATAGTTGAGAGTAACTATCCACCTTAAAAATTAAAGCTTAGATTAAAATATTCACTATTTAATGTGATACCTTCATATTTAAATCCTGTATTTGCTCTTTTCTTGCTAAATTTTAGAGTGATTTCTTTCCCGAACTTCGTGTTACTCATGACATATTGTCCGTTATTTTTCGCCCAATCCCGATAGGTTTCATAAAGCACCTTTGCTTTGATGTTTTTATCCTCTCCAACCTCACAACAATCCTCAATAAAAGCCGTGATAACGTCCATTTCTGACTTATATTCAGCACTTGCCTGCTTGACTGCTTTTGGCAATCCTAAACCTTCTGTTTGCCATTTCAAGCACCCTTCTACTGCCCAGTTCAGTATGCCAGTTAGTTCAGACCGCAATTTATATTTCAATTGCTTATCTACTTTATAATCAGGTATTTTCACAATAAATGGGATTAGATGCAATCTGCGCCATATCCCATCATCACGACCACGAATAATTGGTTTGTGATTCGTTGCCATCCAAATTTTAAATTCAGGTGTGAATTCAAATTCGTTCTTATAAAGATGACGTGCGGTCACTTTGTCACCGCCAGTTAATTGTTTGACGAGACCTTCATCTAGTCTCACACCCTCATTTGGCTCTGTGGTTGTCACAAATCGGGCACTTTGTAAGCGTGCAATATCACTATTTGCATTACTGGTTTGTTGTTTGACCATAATCGTCTGCGGCTGAATATTAGTGGCGTATGTCCCGAAAATGTCATTGATGATGTCAAGAAAGACGCTCTTACCATTACGACCATTTCCATATAAAATAAACATGACTTGTTCTTGCGTACTACCTGTGAGCGAATAGCCAACTGCTTTTTGAATATATCGAATTAGCTCTTCATCGTTATTAAAAATATCCTTTAAAAACTGTTCCCACAGCGGTGCGTCGATTTTATCGGTGTATTCAACTAGACTGATTTTAGTAAACATCTGTGTACGATCATGTTCTTTCAATTGACCTGTTCGTAAATTGACGAAACCATTTTGTGAATTGAAATAATACGGGTTCGTGTCGAATTGTTCTGGCAAAACAGGCAATAAATGTTCGGATTCTTTAATCATATTTGTTTTTCCTTTATTACTTCTTGTCGCTTTCAAATGTTTCATAAAGGCTTTTTCTTCGTCAGAATCTCCTTCCATGTAGGCGAAATCCTTCTTCATATTTTGAATGACAGTATCCGCAAGTGCTTTTACTCTCCCTGTGTTGTCAAACATCCATAGTTTAGAGTTGTAATAATACCAGCCTTTATTCACGTAGGAGTATCTCAATAGATTCTGAAATTCATCACGAAACCGTTCTGCATTCCCTGTGTCATCTTGCGAGTATAACTTACGCGTTTTACCAGTATTTGCGATTTTTATTTCAAAATCAGTGATAGGATTACTAGGCGTATAGACATTTTGGCATTCAGCAATAGCCTTATTGAGTGTTCTCTCTCCATATGTGGATGCCCCGCGCTTTGTATCCCACTTTGTACGCATCAAACCACTTGTGCGGAATATTTCGTCCATTTTTACATAATCGGCACCCGTCCAGAAAGCGAGCATATTTGCAAACGCTAAATCTGCATCTGATTGAGAAGTATATAAACCTTCCCAGAAGCCCTCGTACAACGTTTTAAAAGGTACACCTTGTTGACTACTGTATGCCTTTTGAATAATCTCACTGGCAGGCAAATCTACGCCTGCATGTTCATGAGAAACAGTTTGCAATTCGTTCGTCCCGATATATTTAGAATGTAAATATTGAATTGCTTGAGTAGACTCATTAACAGTTTCATAATTATCAACGACTTGACCTGTCATAACAAAAAACCGACCATGATTATACATCTCTACATTGTTTTTCCTTCTGCCACCATTAGGAAAATCACCTTTTGAAATGATATGGATACCTGTCCCACTCACAGAATACTCTGTATAGCTGGAAAGGGTCTGAATAAATTCGGCTACAATGTTGTCTGTGTTTCCTAGCCTATAATCTTCTATTTCATTTTCAATATCATCAATATCGACACCAAAGTAAGGTTCTTTAAAATAAAAGCCTAACCCATCGAATTGGTATTTTTCTAAAGAGGCAAGGGCGGTTTCAAAATCCGCCCAAGTTCCCTCGTCTACACTGTTCCCGTTGCCACCAGTATTGGCATTTTTAGGGATTTTTTTATGCTTGTGTCGTTTCTCATCCCAAACAAGCTGATAAGCGCACCATTGTTTTAACTGTTTTAATTCATCAGGTATCCGTTCATACATTTCTGTGCACTCCTATCGTTTAAAATGGAAGGTCTTCATCTTTGATATTGATTGGATTATTACCACTTTCGTCCTTCTTAAATTGATGATTTAAAACACCTTGTACATTGCTTGGTTGCCAAGCCTTTACATTCGTATTTTCATACGTTTTACCATTGTATTCAGATTGTTCATTTTTTACCGTTACACGGCATGTTTTCATTGAAAAATCTTGTAAAAGTTCATTGATGCTGTTATATTCTTTGCCGTTTTCAAGTTGCAACGCTTTTCCAATTGTATTAAATGATTTTGGGTTGTATTGATTCGTTTGTTTTGACATCCAAATTTTATGGAAAATATGTGCATTTTGATATTTTTGCTCAACATCATTCCGTACAATTAAATCAAGTTCCACATACTCGGCTCCACTTGGTGTTGCATCTTCTTTACCATTATTAATCACAATTTCATACGTACCATCTTGAATTTTTCCTTCGTAAATATTATTAGTATCTAATTTGAACATTTCGATTCCTTCTTTCATTTTTTTATATAAATCCTCGCGCTTTTCCTTGATGATATGCCCACCCACGCTTATAATTATGCGTTTTAGCATAGTCATATAGTTCTTTCATACTTTTACAATCTTCTGGTGTTCTGAAATCCAATTTAAATGTTTGTTCGTCGATTTCTTTCAATTCTGCCGATTCGTCTATTTCAATCGCTTTTACTTCAACTTTAAACACAGCTCCACAATGCGGGCATGTCTTCTCTGATTGCAAAACGGTCATAAAACATCCCTTGCATATTTTGACTGGCGCTTCTGCTTTTGTTTGGTTGCTTCCTTTTTTTGGTTCTAAACTCCATGTTCGCTCCATGTCAGGTAATCCAAAGCGGTTCACATTCCCCACATGGTCAATGATGATAGATGTTTTATCTGGTCTATATCGCATGC
This sequence comes from Listeria sp. ILCC797, assembly GCF_900186185.1. Classification (NCBI taxonomy): domain Bacteria; kingdom Bacillati; phylum Bacillota; class Bacilli; order Caryophanales; family Listeriaceae; genus Listeria; species Listeria sp. ILCC797. Next base: position 36,053 of record NZ_FYBS01000005.1, on the reverse strand, counting down.
CACGCATGGATTGTTGAATGTAAAGAGAGAGTGATTGAGTTGGTCTGAGCATGATGACTGTTGAACAGTCAGGCACATCGAATCCTTCACCGATTAAATCGAGGTTGCACAATACTTTGATTTCACCATCACGGAACTTTTGAATAATTTCATCCCTTACCAATTTAGGTGTTTTACCATCAATATGTTCAGATGGTATATTTGCCTCTTGAAAACTTGCTGCCATTTTCTTACTTTGATAAATCGAACTCGCATAGAGTATCGCTTGTTCGCCATCTGCTAATTTCTTATAGTGTGCAATCACATCACCCCATATTTTGCGCTCTGTGAACTGGTTATCTAATTCGGTAAGGTCATAATCACCCGTATGCTTTACACGTAGCTGGAAAGTTTCCATGACTTCCGGCGCAAAGTATTTATATGGAGATAAAAATTGATGTTCAATTAACCATTTTGCTGTTACCTCTTCAATCAAAATATCGTTAATATCTCCTAACCCACCACCATTCAAACGGACAGGAGTTGCAGTAAATCCAACTACAGGTGCATGAAAGTGCTGGATAATCTTCTTGTAGCTATTTGCTAGTATGTGATGGCTTTCATCAATGACAATTAAATCAGGTTCAAATGTTTTTTCTAAACGCCTCACAATAGTTTGAACCATGCTTAGCGTGACAAAATTCATATCCACATCATTTTTTAAAAGTGTCTGGCGTATTTGATCGATTAGTTCTTTTCGATGGACAATAAACAGTACTTGTTTTTTGTTATGCGTTGTCATGCGTATAATTTCGGATAAAATGACAGATTTACCAGCCCCACAAGGAGCCACTACACAAGGACAACGATAACCGTTTTTAAGCGCTTCACGAGTTTTACTCACCATTTTTTGCTGATAATTACGGAGTTGGAGCATCTGCATCGCCAATTTTAAAAATTTCTTCTTGAAGAGCGAATTCACGGTTATCTAACTGGTTCTTTGCAAATGTGCCATTACTTTCAGCAAGTAAATATCCTCTTGCTCCAGATTCTGTATTCCGAACCAGTCGACCTACAAGTGGTATAATGCCCATTATATGATTCACAACTTTATCTCGAATATCCGGTAAAAATTGATTATATATTTGTCCATTTTCTAAGGTAATTTGTCGTGTATTTTCCCACGCTGTGTATATCGTGTTTATATTTGAAATATTATTGAAACTAGAAATCAAGTCAATTAGATGTGTATCAAATTTCCCATAATGTTGTAATTCTGGTTGTCCTGACTTTGTGTCACGACCATGGAACATGAGCCATAACTTTTGATAGTGACTTAAGTTATCGATGACAATATTTTGATATTCTTCACTATGTGCTTTTGCATATCCATAAAAATCAGCCATATTTTGAACAGGGTTTTTTGGATCTAAAACAGCAATTGTAATGTTAGGTAAGCCACTTAATACACTTGATGTACCATCACAATCCAATAGTAGTGTTTTACCAGTTACATACTGAACTGTAGAGGTCTTACCTGCTCCTGGTTTTGCATATAGTAGCATTTTCCAATTCTCACTTCGTTTCATATCTTCTGATTGTATAAACTCCATATTCTCATCACCCTATCTTAATAGTTTGCGTATCAATGATTTCAGCGCCTGGCACGGTTTCTTTTTCCTTAATCGCATTTTTAATAGCGACTTTATCAGGTTCACCGGGTTTATACCGTATAAATTTATCTGGTAATTGGCTAAAATCATATACATTAATTTTTGTATTATTCCGAATCATTAGAGGATATTTGATATCATTTATCTTCTTAATACCTGCTTTGTTTAAAGAAAATAATAAATATTCTTTGGTTCGGTTTTGCCTTGATTGAATCGATTTTTTTAACATTTGAAGGCGTTTAATTTCATTGTCCAATGTGGAAATATCATCATCCCATGTTAAAATTAACTTTGCGATATTGATTGCTTTTTCCTGAAGTGGTTCTTTGATAGCTTGCAATGTATCCTCAAAAACTTCTTCTTCGACTGAATCGGTTAATTGGTACAACTGTTCATATTTAGCACTCAACTCATGCAGTTTCATTGTTTTCACCTTCTTTCAAAAAGGCGGTAATAGACACATTATCATTATTGGAATCAAACCATGCAATCTTCCCACTTTTTACAAATTGAGGATTGCCTATTTTTTTTGAGAAGTTATAAGCTTCATCTATCGTACATTCGTGCTTATAAAAATGGATTGTATCCGCTTGTCGCATAATGTGTAATATATCTGAACCACTTAAAGCTTTTTTATTCACTTTCACTTGCATTTCTGGGATGTTAAACTTTGAAAAACCGCTGATATCTTGTAACGTTAATGTCCCATCAACTTTAGCTATAACTTTATATGTTTCGCCATCTATACAAAATTCTTCTACACCAGTCCGGTCTTGAATTTCCACTAGATCATCACATTTAATCATGATGCAATGCCTCCAATTCATTTAACTGCTCCCATAGATAATCTGAAAATTGATTCGCCTTCATTGCTAAAGTACGTAAATCATTTTCGCTATTCAAAATGGCATTACGAAAATCATTACCTGCGCGAGTAACTTTATTAGTTGTTAGGTTTAAAATGGTTTGTTGGTTTGAATTCATTCGTTTTCCCCCTCTTCACAATCCTCACACCAACGAGGGTAACCCGACGCTTCACCGTCTACCAATGTACCGCAATGCTCGCACAGGGTGCCGTCTAAATGCATGTCTGCTATTTCTCCCATCTATTCCGCCTCCAACAATTCTGGATTTTGCCATTTATTCCCAACAACTTCTGCAGAATGTCTTATACGATGTAAAATCCATCTTCCGGCACACAGCTCCATATACTCGGTATAATGAACCTCGGCATTCTCACTACCACCAAATTCACGTTCAACGCGCACAATATCCCCTTCAAAAATCTTCTTGCCGTTTTTGTCGTGCAAGCCTGTGAATTGCATCAACTCGATGCTATCTATACAAGGATAAAATCCGTGCGCTTTCCCGTGCTCGTCTCGACTTTCTAAGTAACCTAAATGACCGCCGTCGTCAAAGGTTAGTTCTTTAACTGTTTGTAACGTTCCAGATTCGTCATGCCAAACTCTAAACTCAATCTCTCTCATTTTCTAGATCCTCCTCTTTTACGATTATCACGCGCCCTTTTGCCCACTCTTTTTTTAGTTTGCCCAACGTCTCATCGTCAACGTCCGTTATTTTTAGCATAAATTCATGCCCTTCTTTGAGCTTATATTCTCGTAGACGACCCCTAAATCCCTCATTTTCCTCTGCTAAAGCTAATGCTCGCTTCACTAAGACAAATGTGAAAGACATGTATATCAGCAAGATTGACAATACACCTACTATCTGAACCCAAGTCAATGTTATCATTCCGTCACTTCCTTCTCCTTGTGATCATTAATAATTTTCTCTAGTAAGAGACAAGATTCAAGATCACTACCTTCTAAAATTTTCAACTCGTGAGCTTCATAAGCTATTGTTGATGAATTTAGTATTTTAACAAAATAAAAGTCGTCATAAAACTTTGTGATTATTCCTTTCCTGCCACACCAACCATCGTCTGGGTTAATCACTCGTACTCTATCGCCTATTTTCATTGTCTAATTCCTCCATTTCACATTTCATACAGTCACGTTTTCAGCGCTTGCACCGCGCAATTCTATTTTTTTGTTGCACGCAGTACAATTTACATAATAGCCTCCACAGCCCGTTCTCAATCTGTAGTTGGACCACTGAATTTCGTCTTCAAATTCCAATTCTTCTTCGCAATAAGGGCACTCTAGTGTAATATGAGATGGTATATAGTGTATTTTATATGCCGCTTCTTTTAGTTCGGCTTTCATTCCGCACGCTCCTCTAATTTTCTCCCGCAAATTGGGCAGTAGTTTATTTTTGTACGACCTCGGACGTCTCCGCGTAGTATTAGTTCATCTGCGATGATGTCTAATTCAAAATAATTATCTAAATGGTTGTCATCACTAGTAAAAGAATGCATTAGAAAGTCACTGAATTCCCCTTTGCAATATTTACAGTTTTTCACTAGTCGTCCTCCTCCACCGGTACCGCAAACTGCCAGAATCTTTTATCGATTTCGTTTATTTCTGACTTGGTAAATTTGGTGCGGGCGCTATAACTTATTTTGTCACTAAACCAAATCCCACTTGACGAACTCATATTCAAATACGCTTGATGTTTTTCCACAAACGGCAATTTCACATAATAAAGTGGCTCTTTCTCGACTTCGTAGCCGTTACGAATTGCACTTATGAGCGTAATAATATTTTCATTTTTAATCACTTCTTTTTCTGTATTGTTTAAAGGACGCTTATTTGTCAACTTTAATATTGCGGCATCACGTATCATCAAATCTACGTCACCATTGAAACGCGAGATTAATGATTCTATATAGTTAGCTACGTATTGTGGAATCCTCACTTTTTCAAGCGACTCGACAAGTTCGCAACTTTCGGGATAATAGAAAAAAGGAGCACCATTGATTCCGAACGAACCATTGTCATATACGTATTTAACAATCCCTTCCCATTCAAATTCTTTATGTTTCACCCTGTCGCCGATTTTGAATTTTTTTATCTCATAGTCGATGATTGGAACATCTGAGTACACATGTTCATAGAATTCTCGTTTGTCTTTGCCTAAAACATTGTTCTCCACAGAGATTACAGTATGTTCTTTAGCATATCCCCAAACATTAACTTTAGTCGGCAATTCCTTACCGTACCACTTACACCCTCGCGCCTCAAGCTCTCGCATTAAAGCATTATATTTTTCTTGTGTGTCGACTGCAATTAATTTCATTTTGTTTCCTCCTTTTTAAAAATCACGATTGCGCTTGGAAAAGGGGCAGAATTTAACACTTCTCCTTTTAACTCAAATTTCACACGACCTTTTAAAAATCGAATATCTGCCGCAAAAGGAAAGATATACTCATGCCATGCTTTTGTATCCGTTCGAGCGGGAATGAGTAACACAACTTGCTTGTTGTAGTCCTGTTTGCTCTCAATATAAGCTTTTTCAATGAATTTCGAGAGCTGTTTCCCATACGGCGGATTACAGAATACCGACCCGCGCCATTTTTGATTTAAAGCGTCATTCTCTTCTGAATACCACACATCGCATTTATGATTGTTTGCATTAGCCGCGGCATCTAACGTGAATTGAAATTCTCGGTTTAAATCGTCAAATAGCGCTTTTGGCGTTTCCCAGATATGGTTTTTGCTACTGAAATGCAACTCGGTTTTCATTCACTCACCTCTTTCTTAATGCCTAAACCCATCATTCCAATATTCATCAACAATCATAGGGTTTTCTGTTTCTTGATTCATTTGCCTTTCACCCCAAGCCGTGATAAACTATGTTCAGAAATAATTTTATTGATGCTCTTTCGTTGCCGCGAAGGAGCTTTTTTCATGCATGAACGATGACCTAACATATATGCCACACTGTGGGAAATGAACAATATTAATCCGATTTCGAAAAACGATTGAATAACTTTGACAATATCCACAGTTAGACCTCCTTGCACACAAATTTTTTAAGCAACCATTCATTTGCTTTTACCGCATCAAATGCCCACGGTTCATGTGGTTCTTTATCTTCCCAATTACTAAAATCTTTGATTTCTGGAAAATGATTTATATTGTTATACCACCACGATTTACTTCTCGGGCTAGCCGCTGAAAATTTTTCCATATTCCATACGCCATATATTTGGATTTCGAATGGTTGTTTTGTTTTTCTCGGTCTTGCCATGTTACCCCCTCCTATCTGATTTTATAGTCGCGAATGACTTCCAAGATGAATAAATTGACCGCTTTTCCGGTATTGTATCCGTCTAGCGACTGTTGTACCCACACTCGGCTCTTGCCATAAGCACTTGCTAAATCGTGAACAGATACTTGATTTTCTTTCATGAAATCTTTAATAAGATTTCGTCCGTTTTCGATGTTGCTCACTGTTTTCAGTCCTTTCCTTTAAACTAATACGAGTTGTGATTCTGAAATAAACTTATTAATAAAATATATTTGACCTTTACCTGTAACTTTAGGTGTTCTCGTAATACGCGTACTTCCATCTCCGTTTACAATAGAACGTTCTTTGATTTCCATAATATCGAGATCCATTGACTTTTGAGTTGGCATGTTGTAACTCTCGCTTTTTTTAGCAATCAAGTAACCATTTTTTCTCAACCATTTAAACAAACGATTTTGCCCAATTTCTACACCATTTTGATTAATCAGCTTAGCTAGCTCTCCTACTAAAATAGAGGTATGGCTTCCTTTTACTGCATCTGCAAAAAGCGCTTTAGGTTGCATCTTCGTGTTTTTAAGTTTCAAAAGTTGATTTTCCTCTTCTAAATCTGCCGCTAGTCGCAAAGCTTCTGCACGTGTTTGCGGAATTTGGAAATTATTTTGCTTGATATGTTGTTCCATTTGGTTAAAAGCTTCGATATATTTAAGTTTAAATTGAAGAGCTTTCTTGCCTGTGAACCCCATCGCAAGTAAAGTGAATCCGTCACGGTTCATGTAAATTACTTTCCGTTCTCTCCCATACGTATCAGGTTCGGCTGTTTCAAAAAACATCTCCTCAAAATTGAGGACATCTTCTCTCAATGCCTGAATATCCCGTAGTATGTTATCATGGCGCTTCTCAAATCCTTCTGCCACAATCAAACTACTTGTAACGGCTTCTTGGTTTTTCATAATAACTAATTCGCTCATTTTTTTACTTCCTTTCTATGGTATAATTTTCAGTGAATGGAGGTGAAATTACATAATGAATACTTCTGGATTTTCTGAATTAGAAAGACACAAACTCGGTTGTTTAAAGAGTTATTTCGCAGAATTACACTCTAAAACTGTTAATTTGTACGAAAGAATATCAGTTGAAGGTACTAGGAACGTTATTCTTTTACAATTAAAAATGGCAGAAATTGAAAATTTACATCGTTCGATCTCTCAGCTTTTGGATTTTGAGGTTGAATTACATCACTACGAATTTAGTTCTTTATTACATTTTTGGGAAAACATGTATCACGAATTATTTCAAGTTGCAGAAAATGATGACCATAATTTATCATGGCTAAGCTCTAGATATACAAGCTATATTGAGCAGTCTACCTTAGTTGATGAAATGTTGAGTCTCCAATTAAAAAAATAAGTAAAGTTGGTCAGAATTCCAATTTAGGAATTTTGGCCAATTCTCTCTATAGCCTTATCAATAATTATCCATGCTGTTTCCTGATAGACCTTCCATCTCAAACTTTTCAAATTTTTGATGGCATCTTTTTTATCTTTAGAATCAGATAAAACTTCTTTAACAAGAATCTCAATCGTCTTTTCTACTTCGAACGAAGCCTCGTTTATTTTTGTGTGTAGCTTCATCATTTCCATTTCCCTCATCTCCTTTCCTATATTGTGTAAGCAAATTTGATAGAAAGTGTTGACAAAAATTGTAAAAACGGATACTATATATACATAGTTAAATAAGCACATAAAACTACCTATAATTACGTTTGGCGACGGTATTTCAGGTGAAATTTTAATGCTGTTTTTCTATCAAATTTGCTTACAAGATAATAATAATCCGTTTTTACAATAATGTCAACACAAAAATGTAAAAATAGATACTTTTATTTGTTTGCATTAAGGAGAATTATTGAAATGACTACCTTTGAGCGAATAAAAAAATTAGCTGACAACCAAAAAATAAGTATAAAGGAACTCTCTTTAAAGCTAGGGTTTGGAGAGAACACAATATACAAATGGCAAAAATCGAAAGCTAAAGGTGAAGACTTAGCCAAGGTTGCTAATTACTTCAACGTATCAACTGATTACTTACTATGCAGAACAGACGACCCAACACCAGGCAATCTACAAGATACGAAAATGTTTTTCCGCATGAACACAGAGGGGTTAACAGAACAAGATAAAGAAGAGCTAGAACAAGATTTAAAAGACTTCATGGAACTTCGCAGAAAGAGATATATGGATAAAAAGAACGGGAAGTGAATGTATGGATGCCAAGGAAGTTGCAGCCGTTGTAACCAGTAACTATATGATGAAAACGAATACAAAACTACATGGTTATATGGTAGAGAATTGTTTTAGGGATATTTTTTATCAACAAAATGTGGATTATATCTATAAAGATATGCACGAAAAAAGATTAGGTATTATCATGAAAGATGAAATGGGTATTACTATTGGTGTAAATAGCAAATTTCCATCGAGGAAAACATTTTCCACAGCGCATGAAATAGGGCATTTATTTTTAGATTTACCAAATCATGAAATTTCAACTTTTTCTGATGATATTCAATCATTAGAGCAAAAGACAAATAATCTGCAGATAGAAAGAAACGCTAATACTTTTGCTTCTTATCTAATTTGTCCTGAAAAGGTATTGGAGTATTATTTCCAAGAAGGTGTTAGTTTCTTTGATATTGCACTTCTCTTGAAAATGAGTTTTGAATCTTTAAAGTGGCGAATCTATCATTACATACAAAATCACTTCAATTATTATAAAAATAAAATTTTGCAGATTGTAGAAAATTTTTTCGAATTAAGTAAACGTGATAGACAAAAATTGTCTTACTTATATAACGAGGTGCTTAAGGTAGATTTTTCAATACATGCAAGGAATAAAAAGTTATTGAATGAATTTCAATGATATAACCACATCTGTGTTTATATAAATAAAACATAAGAGGAGCATACAGACATGGAGTTTTTAGGATTATTAGGATTTATAGCGTTTGTGACGGGAATCATTTGGTTAATAGTTTCAGCAATAAGGAAGACAACGAAAAAGATTCCGTTAATTATTTTAATCGTAGGTATTGTGACTTTCTTTGGATCGTTAACAACATGGGAAAAGGAGACTACAAAAGAAATAACAGCAAAAGAAACTACAAGTAACAAAGACAAAGCTAAAAAAAACATAAATAAAAAGGCTGGTATGACGACAACAGAGGTTCCCTATGATATAAGTAAGCTTAAAAAATATTTAACAGAGAATGATTTTGAAGCGTTTATCACCAGTTACAATGAAATACCTAATTCGAATGGCTACAGGACAGAAGCTTGGGATAAAATAAATAAAACATCTACAACTGCAACAGGGACTTTAATGGAAAGTGAGAATACAACCTTATACTTATACATTGGGGATTATTCGGGGCAAACTCGGGATTCTGTTAATAGTGAAGAAGGTAAGAAGAAAAGCGAGGCGTACAATGTACTTGTTGCTGAATTAAACGATTACGATAAGGCGAATGAACTTCACGTCGGGGATAAAATTACTGTATCCGGGAGTCTGGAATCAAGAGGTGACAAAAAGCTTAATTATAATTGGAAGGTATACAATGCAACTATAGTACAGTAATGTAACCTATTTACACATGATTAGAGTGAGTAAATTTCAACATATAAACACTAATGTGATTATATAAATACATAACATAAGAGGAGAATGAAAATGAAGCTTGAAATAAAAAAACCTACACATGTTGTTATCGAAATTTCGCGAGATAACATAAATATTGAACGTATTGGTAAACTTAATATCACCCAACACAGCGGGCAGCAATACAAAACTTTTAACATCAAAAATATCACTTCTATTGAATTAAAAGCCCCGTCATTCTTATCTTTCGGACTAATTCGTTTCTCTATACCGGGAGAGGATACTATTAGAATTGCTAATATGGATCCAAAAACTATCCAATTTACAAAAAAAGATTACAACAACATTTTAGCCTTGAAAAAACAAATAGAATCTATTCAAAATCAATAACCCTCCTAACAAACTATTTCCTTAGTTTGTTGCACCTTGAAAACGAACATACATTCTATAAAGGAGGTTCTAAATGAAAATCATAAAAAATTCTAAAGGCTATACCACAACGATAGGGATCAAAAAAAACGGAAAATGGACAACGAAACGAGTCACAGAAGCAACGAAACCCAAATTACGTATGACAGTTGCTAAGTTATTAGAGGTTTCGAACAGAAACGAAATGCCTATCGATGACTATAAACTATTTGAGTTCATCGAGTTATTTTATGATACCTTTAAGGTAAATACTATTGGGGTATCTACACAAAATTCTTATGAAAATGCTTTTCGTGAAATAAAGGAATATTTTGGTAATATTAAATTACAAAAAATAACGCCTATTGATTATCAAAAATTCATTAATACACTGGGAGAGAGTCTTGCGAAAAGCACTGTGGAAACAAGAAATAAAAAAATACGCGCTATGTTTAATAAAGCAGTCCAACTGGGATATATGCGTACAAATCCCACGCATGGTGTAGTATTAGCCGGAAAAGATGTCGCGAGTTTAAAACTACAATTCATTGATACGTCTCTTGTCTCCCCTCTTATAGAAGAACTAACTGAGTTTTTTTCCATATCAAGAGCTGTTAATTTTATAGCACTACAAACGGGGATGCGGTTTGGGGAAATAGTGGGGTTAACATGGTATGATGTGGATTTAGAAAATAAATTTATCAATGTAAAAAGTGCTTGGGACTATAAAGGTACTCAAACTTTTGTTTCTACAAAGGGCAAAGACAGACGAAAAATATTTATCGACAGTTCTACAGTTGAATATTTAGCTAGCTATAAAAAATGGCATGAAAAATTCATGCAAAAAAATGACATTCAAAATAAATATTTATTATTATTCTGTTCCCGTAACAATGTACCAGTGGACAATCAGTCGTGCAATAAGGTGCTTAAGAAGTGTTTTAATAAAATTAGTAACGAGGACATTACTTTGCATAAATTACGCCATACACACACTGTACAGTGCCTAGAAAGCGGAATGGATATTATCTATGTATCAGAACGTTTAGGGCATGCTGATATTAATACAACTTTAAAATACTATACACACATTAGTTCACATATTCGAGCAATCAATGAAAAAAGAACGCAAGAATATTTTAAACGTACAATCAAACTACCTAAAATGTAAAAAAAATGTAAAAAATAAAAGGAAATGATAGGAAATGATAGGAAACTAAAAAACTTCCGAATCAGTCAAAACACTTGATGCAACAAGCATTTCCAACGATTCAGAAGTTTTGTAAAAACCTTTAAAAACGTCCTGAGAGGGATTCGAACCCCCGACCGACGGCTTAGAAGGCCGTTGCTCTATCCAGCTGAGCTATCAGGACAAATGGCTAATTTTTCAACAGCCAAGTACCATTTTATTTCGATTTCATTCGTTTGTCAATGGTTTTATGCAAGTTCGCTTATATTTTTGCAAAAAGAGAACTTTTTCAAGCCTTCAAAAGCGGAAAAACTTGCGTCAGCTCCGTCAGCTCCTGATCATCTTCGTCCATGAATTTTACGCAAATTCCTTCAGGAACACTTTCGATTAAAGCATAGGTTTTCACGCGAATTTGACCTCGCGGCAAAGAAATACTGCCAGGGTTTAAAATGAGCGTCTGGTCAATGAGTTCAGCGCCCAACTCGTGTGAGTGGCCAAAAAAGACAAAGTCAGCATCAAGCTCACGCGCCCGGTAGCGTAAGTTCATTAACGTCATTTTAATATTGTATAAATGACCGTGCGTCACAAAAATACGGTACTCGCCGACCTCGATAACGAGGTCATTAGGAAAGTCAGCGCCAAAATCGCAGTTTCCACGTACCGTCTGAAAGCCTTGAATAGCAGGATCATCCTTTTCAAGTTCAGAGTCACCACAATGAATCATAGCATCCACTTTGTTTTCATATTTTTCCTTTAAACGAAGCAGGCAGTCATGTTCATGATGACTGTCGCTAACTACTACTAATTTCATAAAATGTATATCCTCCCCATGTGCTACTGCTTTCTATTTTCTCACTTTTTATCAATTTTTTCTAGTACTTTTTCAATATTCGCACCAAGATTTTTAATTGCATTCGCACGATGGCTAATTTGGTTCTTTTCAGCAGGCGTTAAATTTGCCATCGTCACACCGCGTTCAGGTAGGAAAAACAATGGATCATAGCCAAACCCGTTTTTTCCAGAAAGCGCTTGTGCAATTTTCCCTTGGCAATCACCTTCATAATAATCAACCTCGCCGTCTGGTGTGGCAAGAGCTAGTGTGCAGTGGAATCTTGCCGTACGCTTTTCATCTGGCGTGTCTCCGAGCTCGCGTAAGAGCTTTTCATTATTCTTGGCATCATTATGTGCCTCGCCAGCATAACGCGCAGAATAGACGCCCGGGGCGCCGTCTAGTGCATCTACAATTAACCCCGAATCATCAGCTAGCACCGTTTGATTTAAAATTTTCGCTACCGTCGTCGCCTTTAAAGCAGCATTTTCCGCAAAAGTCGTACCCGTTTCTTCGATTTCACCAATTTCTGGAAAATCTTTCAGCGTTAAAATTTCCACATCATATTTTTCTAAAATCCCACGAAATTCCTGTGCTTTTCCAACATTTCCCGTTGCAATTACTAATTTTCGCATCTCTTTACTCCCCTTTTATAAGCGCCGTAATATCCGCACCTAATTGTTCTTTTTGTAGCTCAACAAGCTCCGCAATCCCTTTCCGCCCTAAGCGAAGAAGTTCACTTAGTTCCTCGTCAGAAAAAGTCGCCTCCTCGCCAGTTCCTTGTAGCTCAACAAACCGCCCTGCACCCGTCATAATCACGTTCATATCAACGTTTGCAGCGCTATCCTCCACATAATTTAAGTCTAAAACCGCTTCCTCTTCATCTAAAATGCCCACACTTGTAGCGGCAAGAAAATCTTGAATCGGAAATGAGTCAAATGATTTCTCCGTATGTAACCGATAAACCGCAAGCGTCATCGCGATAAAAGCGCCAGTAATAGAAGCCGTACGCGTACCTCCGTCCGCTTGGATCACATCGCAGTCGAGCCAAATTGTTCGCTCCCCTAGCGCGTCCAAATTGACAACAGCACGTAATGCGCGGCCGATCAGGCGTTGGATTTCCATCGTCCGTCCGCTCACTTTTCCTTTGGATGATTCGCGAATGTTTCTTGAACCTGTCGCCCGTGGCAGCATGGCGTATTCAGCTGAAATCCAACCTTTTCCTTCACCACGCATAAACGGCGGAACTTTTTCTTCAATGCTCGCGTTACAAATGACCTTCGTATTTCCAGCTGAAATTAAAACCGAACCTTCCGGATGCATGATGTAGTCTTTTTCTATCTTAATCTCACGCAATTCTTCATTATTTCTACCATCAAATCTCATTTTTACACCTGATTTCCTTATTTTTCCCCAAGAGTGATGTGTTCGACATCCATTTGAGGTAGTTTTAGCCAGTCGTTTGCGATATTATGGAAAATTTTGACCGAACCTGTTGTATAAAAACGGTGATCGGTTTCGCCGCCTCTTCGTTCGAGCAAATCATGATAATCGAGCAGTGCGCTCACTTCGCTGGCCGTTTCCTCACCAGAATTAATGACCGCAACGCCTTCGCCCATCACGTTTTCAATAAGCGGCTTTAAAAGCGGATAATGCGTGCAGCCCAAAATAAGCGAATCAATTTTTGTGCTTTTTAGCGGCAAAAGTGACTCTGCAACAATTTTTTTCGCGATAGCGCTTTTATATTCGCCCGATTCCACAATCGAAACAAATTTTGGACATGCAAGTGAATCCACTTTGACTTGATTATTCAGTCCCTTCAAAGCGTTTGGATACGCCATGCTTTGAACGGTTCCAACCGTCCCGAGTACACCAATATGATTGTTGCGCGATGCTTTAAGCGCCGCCCTAGAACCAGGCTGAATAACACCAATGACAGGTATATCTAATTTCATGCGAATATCTTTTAACGCCGCAGCAGTTGCCGTATTACAAGCAATCACTAACATTTTGATCTTTCGCTCCACTAAAAAATTCGTCATTTCCCAAGTGAATTTTAATACTTCTTCTGTATCACGCGGACCATACGGACAACGTGCTGTATCACCTAAATAATAAATGTTTTCATGAGGAAGTTGCTTTAACACTTCTTTTACTACGGTTAAGCCCCCAACCCCCGAATCAATAAATCCTATTGCTCGTTTCACGGTCTCGCCTCAATTTCTATTTTAAATCTATACGTTTCCATTTTCTTATTTTTTCCCACTTTTAGCAAGTATTTTACAAAAATTATCCTTCTCTCTTTCCAATTGGGGCTACTTTTAGTTATAATAGTGAAGAAGAAAGTGGGGTATTCACAATGACAGAAGAAATTCATGAAGACGTTCAGTCGCAAATTCCAAGCTTCGGCCTTGAATTGTTGCGAGACCATCTTATTCCTGAACTACTAGGCGAGGAAACACCACATATCCTCTACTGGGCCGGAAAAGATTTAGCAAGAAAATTTCCTTTAGCTTCTCTTGATGAAATAAGCGCATTTTTTAAAAAGGCTTCTTTCGGCGAACTTACGCTTACGAAAGAGAAAAAAGACGAGTTACGGATTACTTTAAGCGGTGAGCAGGTCGAAAAGCGCTTTTTAGCGGAAGGAAATCCTACTTTTAAACTAGAAGCAGGGTTTTTAGCGGAACAAATTCAAAGTCAGCGAGGCTTCTACGCAGAAGCTTACGATGAAATCAACGCGCGGAAAAAAGAGGCGCTCCTAATTGTGAAATGGGACCGGAAAGAAACGACCGATAACGAGGAAAACTATTAAAAATCAGGTAGCACGTCATGTTTAAAAGCTGACGACTACCTGATTTTTTTATGTGTATAATTTGAAAATGTTGCAACAACCATCATAAAAGTTATTGCACAAACTATTTCTTTATCGATTTTACTTTTTAAAACTCATATTGCGTATTTCTACAACTTTCTAAACTACCTTACTAGAATAGCAACAGTCGATTCAGAAACTTTAATACTTGCACTATCATACGCAATGATGGAAACGATATCTGTCATCGAAGTAATTTGCGGGCGAGCGTAATATGAATAGTTTCCTGCTGTAACTGGAACTTTGCTTAAAGTAACTCCATTTACTTTTAACGCCACATACCTTACATTGCCCGTATATGTTCCAGATACATATTTATCTTGGTCTATTGTATAATCGTTTGCTGTAATGGTGCAAGTTGTACTCCCAGAATTGTATAATTTTACTTCCTCTCTCGCAATGACAGTACCTTTTGAGTCATAACCAATGACATACACTTTATCTGTAGTTCCATTCGTAATATTTGGTCGTGCGTAATATCGATACTTCCCATCTGTTGCAACTGGAACTTTACTTAGCGTAGCTCCGTTTACCTCTAAAGAAACATATTGCACATCACCCGTATACGTTCCAGATACATATTTATCTTGGTTTACCGTATAATCATATGCGCTAATGCTACCTGTTGAACTATTTGTATCGTTTAATGCAACTTTTGTTTTCGAAACTTCAGCACCACTTGAATCATAACCAATCATATACATTTGATCTGTATTTGCATCTGTCTCCGTTAATCTGGCATAGTACTGATAGCTACCGCCTGTAACTGGAACTTTACTTCGTTTAACTCCTTTTACTTCTAATGCAACATACTTTACATCACCTGTATACGTTCCTGTTACATATCTATCTTGGTTTATCATATAAGGATTTACTGTAAGGGTACTCGTTATGTCACTACCTGTTTCTGTGCCAAGTAATGTAACTTTCTCTCTTGCAATTTGGGCATTTTTCGCGTCATAAGCAATGATGTACACTTGATCTGTATTTACATCTGACTCCGTTAGTCTGGCATAGTATTCATAGCTACCACCTGTAACTGGCATTTTACTTCGTTCAATGCCCTTTACTTCTAATGCAACATACTTTATATCGCCCGTATACGTCCCTGTTATGTATCTATCTTGGTCTACTGTATAAGGATTTACTGTAATAGCCCCTCCTGTCACAGTATCTGTGCTGCGTAACGTGACTTTCGTGCGTGCTAATTGTTGATTAGAAGAATCAAGCCCAACTAGATACACGTCTTGGTTTACGTCAGTAATCTCAGGCCGCGCATAATATTCAAAGCTTCCAGCCACGGGAATAGTCGCTTTTCTAAGACCATCTACTTCTAAATAAACCCTTGTCACAGCACCTGTAGCCTCTGCTTGAATACGACTATCTGTACCAACATAAAAGTCTTGGTTGACAATGATTGTGCCTGCAGCATTCGTATTTGTTTCCGTGTCAACGTTTACAACCTCTTGATTAGTTTCTGTCGCTAACACATCGTGTGGTAAAGTAGTCATAACTGTTGCAACAAACACTGTAGCTGCAATAATACTAACACTTAACTTTCTTAACTTAGCTTTTTTGTTCTTCATATTTATCTTCTCCCTTGTTTAAGATAGTCATTTAACAGCTGCCTTTAAATCTAAAAACATGTATATCTTAAAAAAAACTTTTCACAGTATACCGTTATTGATTTTATATGCTTTAGCACACCGTTTAGCCTCGCTTGTTATTTATGATTATCTTTTCTAAATAATTAAAACTTCGTTTGGATGCTCCTCCTTTGATGGGAATTATGACGAATGTGTTTTGAAATATCAAAATACACATAATCATGATACCATCAAAGAAACACACGAAATGGATATTAAAATAGTTTTCCTTACATATTTTATGTATAAAATGTTACGTTTATTTTTTTAAAAGTATATTATTTATGTAATCAAGCCAGCGGAAAATAGAAAATTTCCTTTAGCTTCTTTTTCGGAAAAAGAAGACTTTGTTAATTGTGAAATGGGACCAAAAAAATAAAAGCATAAAACCAGACATAATCCCATTTTTAAAATGGAGTTCACTGGTTCTATGCTTTTTTGTTGCTTGATTATCTTACCGCGACTGGTGATTCAGCAATAAGACTGCCTGCATTATTATATGCAAGGACTGAAACTACATCTGTTGTCGAAGTGATTTGTGGACGTGCATAATACGTATAGTTCCCGTCTACAACCGGAATTCTACTTAAAATCGTTCCGTTCACTCTCAAAGTAATGTATTTTACATTCCCTGTATACGTTCCAACCACATATTTATCTTGATTTAATATGTAGTTATATGCTGTAATAGTGCCATCTAGTTCACTATTCGTCCCGGACAATGTCACTTTGACTCTTGAAACTTCATTGCCTTCTGAGTTATAGCCAATAACATATACTTGATCCGTATTGGCATTCGTAATATTTGGCCGCGCATAATATTGGAAACTACCATCTGTTGCAACTGGAATACTGTAAAGAACCGTGCCGTTCACTGAAAGACCTACTTTTTTGATATCTCCTGTATACGTTCCTTTCACATAAGCATCCGCCCCAACAATAAAATTCTTAGGAGAAACTGTACCTGTTCTTATTTGTCCATCTTTTAAGGTTACTTTTGTGCGTGCTAACTGCTCATTAGAAGCATTAAGTCCAACTAAATAGACATCTTGATTTACGTGAGTAATGACATTCTTGGCATAGTACTCAAAGCTACTCGCCACAGGAATAGTTGATTTTCTCACACCATCTACTTCTAGATAAACTTTTGTCACATCTCCAGTAACTTCCGCTTGAATTCGGCTATCCACGCCAACAAGATAATCCTTTTTGACGCTGACTGTACCAGTAGATGTCTGAGTTTGTACTACAGTTGTGCTTGCACTTGACGTTTTACCATTTGCTGTTGCCGTTGCAATAATAACCGTATTCGCAGCTTGTTTTTGTATCGTTAATACATACACACCATCAGAAGCCACTCGACCTCTTGCTAACACCACACCACTTTGATTTTTCAATTCAATATCTGCATTTGGCTCTGCTGTCCCTTCTGCCCTTACTGAATCTGTTGTTAATGACTTAATGGTTGTTGGTGCAATGCTTTCGCGTTTAACCGTTGTGGATGCACTTTCGGTTTTACCACTTACCGTCGCTGTAGCTGTAATAATTGTTCCCTCAGTTTGCTTTGGAATGGTCAAACTGTAGTAGCCATCTGTCGCAACTTTGCCTCTCGCAAGGATAATACCACTTTGGTTTTTCAATTCAATATCTGCATTTGGTTCCGCGGTTCCTTCTGCCCTTACTGAATCCGTTGTTATCGCTTCAATGGTTGTTGGTGCCATACGTTCTCGCACAACTGTTGTGGACGCGCTTTCGGTTTGCCCCTTTGCCGTCACAGTAGCTGTAATAATTGTTCCTTCTAATTGTTTGGGAATCGCTAAATTATACCTACCGTCAGAACCTACGCTTCCAACTGCCAGTTGCGTCCCGCTTTGATTTTTAATGCTAATTATAGTGTTAGGTTCAGCTGTTCCTTCCACCCTCGTCGAATCAGTTGTAAGCTTATTAATTGTAGTAAAAGCAAGATCTGCCTCTTTCACAATGATAGAATCTACACTAAGAGCAATGGTTGATTGATTATTTACTATTTCACGATAAGCTAATGATATTTTTATTTTAGTACCTGCTGCTTGTTTTGGAATAACAAATGCAAATGTACCGTTAGTATTGACTGTACCACTCGCAATTTGGTTCTCGGAATCATTCACTGAAATAACAATATCTGCTCCTGGCGTCGCTGTCCCACTTATTACGTTTGAGTTTGGGGTAACAGGATACGTTTCAAATGGAATACGGTCAGTATAAACGACCGTTGCATCAGCACTCGAAGTATTGCCATCTTTAGTTGCTGTCACTGTCATGACCGTATTAGCTGCTTGTTCCGCAATGCTAATTCTATATCCGCCTTCAAAATCTGCGCGTCCTGTCCCAATTTGGACACCATTGTTAGTAACCGTAATGGCTGAACCAGGTTCTGCAAAACCTTTAGCGATTGTTGATTTTGTAGTGGCACCTCCCCAAATTGTTGTAGTTCCGATGGCAGCGTTTACATTTTTAACAACTTGATTACCCACTCCTTCCTGATTCGCTTCAATCGCTACCGCATTATAAGGTATTGTCGTTAGAATAGTTGATGCAATAACAGTGGACAAAACGGTACTAATGCTCAATTTCCTTAACTTAGATTTTTTGCTAGTCATGTTTGCACTCTCCCTTTTTCTTAGTTAAGACAATCTTCCAAATTAACATAACTAATCGCCTTTTTACAATCTAGAAAATATGTAAGTTCACTTTGATTTAAAGTGAGGTTGGGTGGTACTCAAGAAGTCCCCCCATTGATTATTCATAAGTTTTACATACTCTGACGAACCGTTTAGATTATTTTGTTTTTTCTTGATTGCCTTTTTCTGAACAGCTAAAAATTCGCGCAGTTGTCCCTCCTTTGCTATAAAGTATAACTGTTTATTTAAACTAAAATATAAACAGTTATACTCATAATAACATCAAAAAATATACAAATAGGCTAGTAAAATAGTTTTTTAAACGAAAAATATGTATATTTTATGACATTTACAGAGAATATATGAATCTTTCTTAATCTATTTGCTCTATAATAGAGTTTTAAAGAATTAAAAAAAGTAGAAAATATTTTCTACTTTTTTTCGTATTCTTCCAGCAATAAACCGTACACAACATAATCAACAAAGCGACCATTGATAAATTTTGCCTCTTTCAAAATTCCTTCTTTTCTAAAGCCTAATTTTTCAGGTAAGGACTGGCTCTTCTCATTATTAGATGCAATTTTCATTTCAATTCTATGTAACTTAAGCGTGTGGAAGCCATAATCAATTAAAAAGCGTAGCGACTTAATCATCAGGCCTTGGCCTTGAAACGGTTCAGCTAACCAATAACCTATTTCGCCACTCTGGTTGACTTTATCCATTGTATGAAAACTGATAGAGCCGACGAGTTTTCCTTCGTATTCCATCATAAATAAAGTTGGCACTTCTTCATTAACGTTCATTTGATACGCTATATTACGCGCGGTATCGCTTTTTGTTTCAGCTTTATCGCTGACCGTCAGCCAGTTTCTTAAATAACTTTTGGCCGATTTAATCAGTTCAAAATAGTCGTCTACATCATTTTTAGTTAAAACGCGAATGGTAAGTTTCTCATCAATTTGATGTTTGAACATTGGTTTTCCACCTTTCAGCCGCTATTTTAGTTGATGGCGCTTGATTTTGCCAGATGCGGTTTTGGGTAGCTCGGGCGTGATGTGGAAGGCTTTCGGAATTTTATAGGCGGCCAGTTTGGTCTTTAATGCTTCTACTAGGTGCGGCTCGCTGAACGTGGGTAAGACGACGAGGTGTGCGACTGGCACTTCGCCCCATTTGACGTCTTTTTTTCCAACAACAGCGGCTTCTAAGACGTGTTTGTCACTCAAAATGGCGTGTTCAACTTCTGTTGGGTAGATGTTTTCGCCGCCGGATATAATCAAGTCACCCTTGCGCTCTGCTACAAATAGGAAGCCTTCTTCGTCCACGTGGCCGATATCTCCGGTACGAAAGAATTCGTTTTGTGTGGCTTCGTCTGTCGCAGCCGGGTTGTTCAGATAGCCCTTGAAAACAGTTGGCCCACGCAGCCAGATTTCTCCGTCAACGTCCGCCTCATTAGCCTTTTCAATATGCAATTCCGAGGGGAACAAGATGCGGCCTGAGGAGCCGATTTTACGTTTCGCATCGGCCGGGTTTAGCGCAACAATTTGTGACGCCGTTTCGGTCATGCCATATGACTGAACAATTGGAATGCGGCGTGCAAAACAGGTTTCTAGCATGTCTTTTCGAACGGCACTTCCGCCGAGCAAAACAACACGCACGTTTTCGTGGAAAGCCGCCGAACTGTGGGCAAGTAGCCGTTCAATCATTGTCAGAACGACTGAAACATGCGTCACGTCCCCGCTCATTAGTAGTTTCGTGACGCGCACCACATCAAATTTTTCTTCCAAAAAAACTGGAATTCCGTAAATGACCGAGCGCATCAAAATCGACAGGCCACTAATGTGAAAAATTGGCACCACACAAAGCCACGCGTCCGAACGTGGATTCACGCCAAAATTTAGTGCTGAAGCTGTCGCGCTGAAGAAATGGTTCCCGTAAGTTTGCAGAACGCCTTTCGGGTTTCCCGTCGTGCCAGAGGTGTACATAACCGATGCTATGTCATCAAAATCATTTTTTGTGGCAGAAAAATCTCGTGCGATTTGCGCAGCTACTTCCGAAAATGCGTGACGCGCACCGTCTAAATCCACCGAAAAATCAGCAAAGGCATCATCAAAAAGCGTACAAATGGCGCCGCTATCCAAAATCTCAAAATTCATTTCAGAAGCCGTCAACCGATTGTTCAAAAAAACCGGAATGGCGCCAAGCAATTGGAGAGCGTGAATCATCAAAAAAGTTTCCTTGTTGTTTTTTCCAAGAAGCGCCACAAAATCGCCCGGTTTAATGTTCAGGCTGGCCAGTTTTCCAGCGTTACAAAATGCATCCCCTGCCACCTCTTCAAACGAATATTTTTCTCCGCGGAAAACAAGCGCAGTTTCATGTGGCGAAACCTGCGCTCGTTGTAATAACCAGTTCATCATGGGAATTTCGGGAATTGATCGAAGTCAGGGTCGCGTTTTTCCTTGAAGGCGTCGCGGCCTTCTTTCGCTTCATCTGTCGTATAGTAAAGAAGTGTTGCGTCCCCTGCGAGTTGTTGAATTCCCGCCAAACCATCTGTATCGGCATTAAATGCCGCTTTAATAAAGCGCAAAGCTGTCGGACTTTTCTTAAGCATTTCTTCTGCCCAAGCGACCGTTTCATTTTCCAGTTCAGAAACGGGTACGACCGTATTAATCCAGCCCATTTCAAGCGCTTCCTCGGCCGTATATTGGCGGCACATAAACCAAACTTCCTTCGCTTTTTTATGCCCGATAACGCGCGCTAAGTACCCAGAGCCATACCCCGCGTCAAAGCTTCCTACGTTCGGTCCAGTTTGACCAAACTTCGCATTGTCAGCAGCAATTGTAATGTCACAAACAAGTTGCAACACATTTCCGCCGCCAATTGACCATCCTGCAACCATTGCAATAACTGGTTTTGGAATGATACGAATGAGACGCTGTAAGTCGAGCACGTTTAAACGTGGAATTTGGTCATCGCCAACATAACCGCCGTGCCCGCGCACTTTCTGATCTCCCCCAGAACAAAACGCTTTGTCGCCTTCACCAGTTAAAATGATGACACCAATTTTTTCATCATCGCGAGCCAAATTAAACGCATCAATCATTTCCATCACCGTTTTAGGCGTAAATGCATTATGTACATGCGGACGATTAATCGTTACTTTCGCAATTCCGTTATGCGACTCATATTTAATTTCCTCAAACACTTTCTCCGTTTTCCATTCAATCATAGAAAAAACCTCCTAAAAATGGTCATTTAACCAGTTATTTATCATTTTCGATACTTCTTCGGGTGCCTCAAGATGAACCGCATGCCCCGCATCTTTCACGGAAACGTACGTCGCATTAGGCAGTAAACTCTGCACTTCCTTGGCAATACGGCAAAACTTTTTATCAAGTTCACCCGCTATAAGCAAAACCGGTATATCAAGCTCTGCCAAATCCGCCCAGTAAGAAGGCAATTCACCTGTCCCAACACCAGCTAAACTGTATATAAGCCCTGTTCCCGCTTGACTCAAACGCTCGTCACGAATTTGTTCTTGCTTATCCGCAGCTAACGACTTTTGCGAAGCAAACAAAGGCAAATTTTCCCAGTAAGCCACAAATTCCGGCACACCTTTTTCGGTAATAAATTGCGCCAAGTCCGCGTCACGGTGCCGCCGAGTTGCGCGCTCCTCATCCGTCTTGAGTCCCGGCGAACCACTTATCATAACAAGCCCGCCGTATTTTGCCTTGTTCCGCATAGTAAGCGCCAGTGCAATTCGTGCGCCCATCGAATAGCCAACTAAAACCGTAGGCTTGTCCGCTCTAACAAGCGCGTTTAATGCGGCTTCCGTTGCCTCAAGCGAATAATCATCTGGAACAGCCGAATAAGATGCGCCGTGCCCGGGCAAATCCGGCAAAATTAAATTCGCCCCGCCTAGTTCCAGCTGTCCAAATGTTTTATGTGTCCCCGTAAAACCGTGTAGCAACATCATATCAAGCTTGGCATGACGATTTATAAAACTTAAAAAGAGCTTCATTTTTTCAGGTCACGCTCCACTTGGACCGCTATTTTCTCAAAAAGAGCTTGGTGATGTGCCACATTTTCATGGCGATTTGTGCGCACTTCAATGATGTCTAACCCTTTGTTATAAGCGGCTTTGTCGAGTGCATCTTCCAAATCACTTAATCGTGTAATTTCATCATAGCCCGCGCCATAAAGTGCTGCCGTATAGCGAAAATCAAGGTTTGTGGATGTGCCAAATAGCGACTCAAAATATTTCGGCGTCTTCGCCTGAGGAAGAAACGAGAAAATCCCGCCGCCATCGTTGTTCACCACAATAATCGTCAAGTTCAAGTTGTATTTTTTGGCCATCAGTAGGCCGTTCATATCATGATAAAAAGATAAATCGCCGATAAGCAAATACATCGGTTGAACAATCGTACTCGCACCAAGGGCGGCCGAAACAACACCATCAATGCCGTTTGCTCCGCGGTTTGCAAGCATCTTCACCCGCTTATCCGTCTGCATGAAATACGTGTCCACATCCCGAATCGGCATGCTGTTCCCAATAAACAAACCCGACTGATCCGGCAGATGCTCCCGCAGCACACTCACAATTTGCCCTTCCTCCAAGCCAGCTGTTTCTTTTATATGGGAAGAAAGCACGTTTTGCGCAGACGCGTTTAGTTTGTGCCACACAGAAAGCCAATTCTCCGGAGCCTCAAACTCCGCCTGAGTCATCTCCTCAAGTAGGAAACGCTCATCGCAATGAATCATATCCGTTACACCCTTCACCGGGTCCCGCCAAGCCGCCCCAGGATCAACAACGAAAGTCCGCACATCGAATGATTCTAGCCAAATTTTCAGTGACTTCGATACCGGCATCGCCCCAAAACGAACGACCATTTCAGGTGCCATCGCCGAACAAAACGCCTCGTTTTTTAGCAGTGCATCATATTGATCCACCACAACCGTATCTTTTTCGCCGTATGAACGAAGACCAGACAGCGGATCCGCCAAGATTGGCCAACCCAATTTTCGCGCCGCCTGAACTAATTTTCCTTCCAAATTCTTCTTATCAAGCGGTCCCGCAATGATGATCCCTTTTTTCCCAGAACAATCTGCGAACATTTTATCTAGCGCTTCCTGCTCTAAAACTTCATGCGTATAATAAATCCGCACGTGATGTTTCTTCTTACCCGTCTGTGTAAACGGCGAAGGATCTAAAATCGGCGTTAATGGTTCCCGTAGTGGGAAGTTCAAATGTACTGGTCCCCGCGGCGTTTTGAGCGCAATATCAACTGAACGACTACCGTGCCATTTCGCATAGCGTAGCATCTCATCTGTTCCTTCTGGTATCGCCATATCGACCATATCTTTCACGTGGGTGCCAAACAACTGAATTTGATCCATTGCTTGCGGCGCCCCAACATTTCGCAGTTCATGCGGTCTATCTGCCGTTAAAACAATGAGCGGAATTTGGGATAAATTCGCTTCTGCCACTGCCGGAAAATAATTGGCCGCAGCCGTTCCACTTGTGCAGAGTAGGACAACCGGATTTTTCGAAGCTTTTGCGATGCCAAGAGCGAAAAAACCAGCCGAACGTTCGTCCACATGAACATGAATTTTAAGCGTCGGGTGTTCCGCCATTAAAAGCGCAATTGGAGTTGATCTTGATCCTGGGCTAATAACAGCTTCTTTGACACCTGCTTGAATTAATTCTTCGATAAAAGCAGTTAAATATGCGGTCATTGTTTCTTGGTGACTCATTCGACATTGCCTCCTAAAACACGTAACATCGGTTGAAATTTGACTTTTGTTTCTTGTAATTCTTCTTCTGGAACGGAATCAGACACAATCCCGCAACCTGCGTAAAGCACGCCAAGCGAGTCAATGACTAGCGCTGAACGAATTGCTACAGCGAATTCGCCATCAAAATCCGTGTCAATAAACCCAATTGGTCCACCGTAAAAACCACGGTCACTTGTTTCCTTCATACGAATAATCGCCCGCGCTAAATTTTTAGGTGAACCGCCAAGCGCCGGCGTCGGATGCAGCGCCCGCAAAATTTGCAGAATATTTACATCATCACGCTTTTTCGCATGAACATTCATATAAAGATGTTGGATATCCCGATTTTTTAAAAGAACCGGTTCACTGGAAATCGTTAAGTCATCTGCAAATTGTTGTAAGGTTTCTTCAATCATTTCCACAACATAATGATGTTCTCGTAAATTTTTCGCATCTTTCAATAAAGCATTCCCGAGTTTATCATCTTGTTCTGCCGTTTCGCCGCGTTTGGCCGACCCTGCTACACAAGAAGAGTGGATTTTATCATCAGAAACCGCTACTAATCGTTCTGGCGTAGCACCAAAGAACAATGCAGCACCTTTTTCCATCACAAAAAAGTAGCTATTTTCTTGTGTATCCATCATTTTTTGAAGAACTGCACCACTATCAATTTGTTTGCTAAAACGCAAGCCCATTCTTCTGGATAACACCACTTTATGTAAGTCTTCCGAATCTTTTAGCAGCGCAATAATATCACGCGCATTTTCCAAAAATTCATCCGTTTCTAATTCCTTAGCTGTAATGAGCGAATTCACTTCCATATCTGGACGTTTCGCTTCCATAATTTTTTCCCACTGACCTTTTACGGCTTCCAATTTTTTAAGCTCATCGTCAGGATAAACGACTAAGTTAACCGTTAAAAAAACTTTCTCGCTCTTTTTCGTCAACATAAATAGTGGCAAGTAAAATAATCCATCTTTAAAAGCTTGCCATTCTTTATCTGTTTCGCGTTCTGGATCAAATTTGAACCCACCAAAATAAAGCGGCCCTGTCTCTTTTTCAGTCGCGTTGGTCACCGTTCTTAATTTTAAAGCCTTTAGTTTATCTTCTAAACCAGAAAAAGCATCCTTTGCTTTATCCGCAGCTAAATATTGTTCGGTTACACCAAAGCCAGCCAGTGTTAGCGTCATCTCAGGATTTTGCCAAAAGAAACGCTCGCCAGAAAAGGCATCTTTTGCTTTTTGATACAAAATATGCGGTGCCAAATCTTGTGAGTATTCAGTTACCCAACTCAGAAGAGCAGGTTTATCTTTTGTTGCATGACGTTTCGCTTGTTCAAATAAAGCAAGAGGTAATGTAATTCCCATTTTTTTCATCGCTCCTTTACTAACACTCCTTCTATTATATCAAAAATAAAATCTTCCTGCTCATTTTGCGATTTTGGCTTTATTCATTGACGAAACTCACTATTTTCCCTAAAATGAAGAAAGGATATTTTAAAAAAGGAGCGAATAAAATGGCAGCGCAGGAAAGACAAGTTCTAGCCAGACAATCTGGTTTTAAAAAATGGTGGATGCTACTTCGGCCCCACACTCTAGTTGCCTCTTTTGTGCCCGTATTTTTAGGTACATCCGTTGCAATGCTCTACTCAAATCTTCATTTCACACGTTTTCTCGTGATGCTTGTTGCATGCTTTTTCATTCAAACATCAGCAAACTTGTTCAATGAATATTACGACTATAAAAAAGGGCACGATGATGAACACTCGGTTGGAAACGGCGGAGCCATCGTAAGAAATGGTATACGCCCGGGATTCATTCTTTTTCTAGCGATTACCCTTTACATACTTTCCATTCTAGGCGGCGTTTATTTATCGATGGAACTAAACTGGTATGTTGGCTTGCTCGGCGCAATTTGCATGCTCGTTGGCTACTTATACACTGGCGGCCCGTATCCAATCGCTTACACCCCTTTTGGTGAAATTATGGCCGGATTTTTCATGGGTGGCGTCATAACTTTCATATCATTTTACATTCAGGCGGAATTTATTGGCACACAAATCGTTTATATCTCCATTCCAATCATGGTTCTCGTAGGCAATTTATTACTCGCAAACAGCATCCGTGATTTAGACCCAGATAAAGCAAATGGGCGCTTGACACTTGCCATCTTACTTGGAAGAAGAAACGCCACAATTTTGTTCGCCCTCGCCTATGTTTTCGCTTATGCTTTTGAAATCTCGCTTATTTTCTGGGCAGGTGCGCCGTACTGGACCCTACTCATTTTAATAAGTGCTCCAGAAGCGATTCGTTCCGTCAGACGTTTCATCGGCAGAACGGAACCAATCACTATGATACCGGCAATGAAATCCACATCGAAAGCCATTACGATTTTTGGTATCGTACTCGCGATTAGTTACTTACTAAGTTTGCTTCAAATGAATTTATTTTAAAAATAGGTCAGAAAATCATTTCGCGATTTTCTGACCTTTCGTTTAGCGCAAAAAACAGGCTGCATTTATACGACATGCACCTGTTTTTTTGATTTTGCATATTCCAATAATTCGAGCGATAAATCGTAGCGTAAAAACGGCGTAATAATGTAAATTCCGTTAAAATGCGTACGAATCGCATCAATGATTTCTTTTGAGATTAGCATGCCTTCTTCGTTGCCACGACCCGCTTTTTCTGCCTCGCGCATTCGTTCACGGACTTCATTTGTCAGCCTGATACCTGGAACTTCGTTGTGCAAAAATTCCGCATTTCGGCTTGATAGAAGTGGCATGACGCCAACAAAGATGGGGACGGAGATTTCTGCCGCATCAAGCGCCTCTTTTAAGATGGCGGCCTTCTCCACATCGTAAATGGGCTGTGTAATGATGTAGTCCGCGCCGTATTCCACTTTTCGCTGAATCAAACGGACCGCTTTTTCCACATTGAGAACGTTCGGGTTGAACGCAGCTGCGACGTTGAAACGCGCCTTTTCCTTGAGCGACTTGCCTGTATAAGAAATTCCATCATTGAACTTTTTAATGAGTTGAATGAGCTCAACCGACCGTAAATCAAAAACAGAGGAAGCACCCGGAAAATCGCCCACTTTCGTTGGATCGCCTGTCACAGCGAGAACATCATGCAAGCCAAGCTTATGGAAACCCATGATGTGCGAATGCATGCCTACGAGATTGTGATCACGTGTTGTTAAATGAATGAGCGGCTTAATATTGTGCTCGTGCTTTAAGATCGAAGCAATCGCCATGTTGCTAATGCGCGGCGTCGCAAGCGAGTTATCGGAAATCGTAATCGCATCAGCTCCAGCCGCATCGAGCGCCTTTGCGCCTTCAAAAAATTGCACCGTATCAAACGTCCGCGGCGGATCGAGTTCGACTAGCACCGTGCACTCATTCTTCACTTTATCCACTAAACGAACACCTTCATGCGTGTCTGGCTCTTCAGGAACAAGTTCAATGATGGGACGAACTTCCTTTGTTCGAACTGGTTTAGTTGACCGAAGTCCCGCCCGGAACGCCCGAATATGGTCTGGTGTCGTCCCGCAACAACCACCAATGATGCGTGCGCCCTGCTTGCGGAAAATTTCACCATATTCCTCAAAATAATCCGTTTCCGCTTGATAAATGATTTTTCCTTCCTGCATTTCAGGTAGACTAGCATTCGGATATGCTGCCAAATAGGCGTTATCTAGGAGTGGCACCGTTTCAAGCGCGCGTGCCATATGATAAGGACCAAGCCGACAATTCACGCCTACAACATCTGCGCCTAGATTTGCCAATTCCTGCAAAACATCAGGTAGCTTCTCCCCGTTTTGAAGTAGCCCCGGTTCATGCATCGAAACATTCGCTACAACTGGCAAATCTGTATTTTCCCGTACAATTTTTAATACGGTTTTGAGCTCGTTAGGATCATAAAATGTTTCAAGAAGAATCGCATCCACGCCCTCCAGCAAAAAACAATACAACTGTTCCCGAAAACTACGTTTGATTTCTTCAAGTGGAGCCTGTTCCACTTTTGAATCACTAGCCCCGTTAATGCCGCCAATCGTTCCAAAAACATAAGTCCCTGTGCCACTGGTCGCTTTTTTCGCCAACCTAATAGCCGCCTGATTTATCCGTTTAATTTCATCTTCTAAGCCGTAACGCTTCAGCTTTATATAGTTTGCGCCGTACGTATTCGTTTGGATAATATCCGCGCCCGCTTCAATGTAAGCGCGGTGAATAGCAAGTACGTCATCTGGGTGCGTCACATTTAATTCTTCAAACGAACGGTCTACACCGTACGAATAAAGCAAAGTTCCCATTGCCCCGTCTGCAATTAAAACTTTCTCACTTAAATCTTTACGCAAATTCATGGCCGTACCGCCTCCTTAGAAGCGCATTCGAACGCCGTTTTGAGATCGTTCACCAAATCGTCCGCGTCTTCAATGCCAACTGAAATGCGCAACAGCTCATCAGTTAAGCCGTATGATTCCCGCAGTTCTCGCGGAATATCCGCATGTGTTTGCGTAGCAGGATACGTAATTAAACTTTCAACGCCGCCTAAACTTTCAGCAAAAGTAAAAAGCGAAACACTTCTAAGTAGCGGTGAAATAAGCGCGGCATTTTCAATATAAAAGCTAATCATGCCACCGCGCCCTGGATACTTCACTTCTTTGACTAAAGCATGGTTTTCGAGAAACTGAACGACGCGTTTAGCATTTCTTTCATGCTCTCTAATGCGTAGTGGTAGCGTTTTAAGCCCGCGAATTAAAAGCCACGAATCAAATGGTGACAGCACTTCGCCCGTTTCATTTAAAGCCGTCGCATAAAACTCACCGAGCTCATCACTTCGCACAATGACTGCTCCCGCCAGAACATCATTATGACCGCCTAAATATTTCGTAGCGCTGTGAATGACAATATCTGCCCCGAGATTTAACGGCTGCTGCAAAATGGGCGTATAAAAAGTGTTATCCACAATGAGCAAAAGCTGATGCGCGCTCGCAAATTGTGCCACTTTTTCAATATCCACTTCCTGCATAAGCGGATTTGTCGGCGTTTCAATAAAAATCGCTTTCGTATTCGGCTGTAAAAGCCCGTCAAGCTCATCAAACACTTTTCCGTCCCAATATGAAAATGCAATCGCATACTGCCGTTCAAGCGTCCCAAAATAGCGAAAAGTCCCGCCGTACAAATCTTGCAAACTAATAATGTGGTCACCCGTTTTAAACCTTTTAAAAACAAGCTGAACCGCGCTCATACCAGAACTTGTAGCAAAACCATATTTCCCGTCTTCAAGTTCTGCGAGCGCCTCCTGTAAAACATCGCGCGTCGGGTTTGCCGTCCGCGTATAATCGTACCCAGTACCCACCCCAATATCCGTATGGCGGTAAGCCGTTGAGAAATAGAGTGGCATGTTGACCGCACCAGTTTTCTCACATTTTTTATTACCAATTTGTGCTGAAATCGTCTGCTTACTTAATTTTCCCATCGAGCTTCCCCCGTTCTCTATTTTTCTAAAATGGTATAGGCCTCGCGAATTTCCTTTGTAGCGGAAACCATATCACGAAGCGCGGCAACCGTTTCTTCTTCCTTCCGCGTTTTAAGCCCACAATCCGGATTAATCCAGAAATTTTGAACTGGAATCACGCGAAGCGCGCGCTCAATATTCGTTTTAATTTCAGTCGTACTTGGAACGCGTGGGCTATGAATATCATAAACACCAAGCCCAATTTCCTTATCGTAATGATACGCTTCAAACGTGGAAATAATTTCCCCGTGACTACGCGACGTTTCAATTGAGATAACATCGGCGTCTAGCGCACTAATCGCATCGA
This sequence comes from Listeria sp. ILCC797, assembly GCF_900186185.1. Lineage (NCBI taxonomy): Bacteria > Bacillati > Bacillota > Bacilli > Caryophanales > Listeriaceae > Listeria > Listeria sp. ILCC797. The sequence goes on along the minus strand of NZ_FYBS01000005.1, from coordinate 5,393 downwards.
TAATGTCATCAAAATCCGAGTAGCACATATGCGTATGAATTTGCGTTTCGTCCGCGACACCGGAAGTCGTTAGCTTGAAAGCATAAACCGCATCGTTCAAGTATTTTTCCCATCTCGAACGCTTCAGCGGCAACCCTTCGCGGAGCGCCGGCTCATCAACCTGAATCACGCGAATCCCATTTTCCTCTAATGCAAGAACTTCCTTCCTAAGAGCAAGCCCCACTTGGTTGAAAACATCGCTTCTTGGAATATCGTCTCGCACAAAGCTCCAATTGATGATGGTTACGGGGGCGGTCAGCATCCCCTTCACAGGACGATTCGTGAGTGACTGGGCAAATTTGCTTTCCTTCACCGTAATATTTTCCGTAAAAGCCACATCCCCGTAAATAAGTGGCGGACGCACCGCACGCGAGCCATATGACTGCACCCAACCAAATTTCGTCGCCTGGAAGCCTGCTAATTTTTGTCCAAAATACTCGACCATATCCGTCCGTTCAAATTCACCGTGCACAAGAACATCAAGGTCCAGATCCTCTTGAATGCGAATCCAGCGTTCCGTTTCCTGTTCAATGTATGTTTCGTACTCCGCTTTCGTAATATCCCCTTTTAGGAAAGCCGCGCGTTTTTTGCGAACTTCAGGCGACTGCGGGAAACTCCCAATTGTTGTCGTCGGTAAAAGCGGCAAATTCAGCCATTCGTGCTGGGCTTTAATCCGCGTTTCAAATGGGCTTTTTCGTTCAGCAGAAATGCTACTAAGCTCTGAAAGCTCCGTTTGAACCGCCTTGTTATTCCGATGTTCCGAACGATTCAATTCCGAAACGGCAAGCTCTGCTTTTTCAAGCTCGCTAGACACCGCCTCCGCTCCGTCTGAAACAGCTTTCGCGAGAAGAACGACTTCATCCAATTTTTCATCCGCAAAAGAAAGACCATCGTACAGCACTTTATCCAAATTTGGCTCGCTTTTTTTCGTCACCGGAACATGCAGTAGCGAACTCGCCGGCTGTACAATCAGTTTGTCCTTTTGCACAAGTCGCGTTAAAATTTCAAGCTCCGCACGTTTCGCCTGAACATCCGCCCGCCAAACATTGCGCCCATCAATGATTCCCGCCGCCAAATATTTATTATCTGGAAAACCAAATTTTTGAATTCTCTCAAGCGTCTCACCATGGTCGTGAACGAAATCCAGTCCAATCGCATCCACCGGCAATTTTACAACCGCCTCATACGCGTCCACACTTTCAAAATACGTTTGCAAAATCAATTTCGCATGTGGCGCCGCCGCGCGTAATTCCGCGTACACCTCTTCAAAAAGTGCTACTTCTTCTTTTGCTAAACTCGTCGCAAGAATTGGTTCGTCTAGTTGAATCCATTTCGCGCCCGCCGCATCTAGCTCTTCAATAATCGTTTTATAAAGCGGTAAGAACTTCTGAACTAAACTCGCGAAATCATTTTTATCGGCACCTTTTCCAAGTTTCAAATAAGTAATTGGCCCAATGATGACCGGCTTTCCATCAATACCTAGCTCCTTTTTCGCTTCTAAATAAGCTTTTAGCGCCCTATTCTCTAAGAGTTTCGGCTCCACATCGTCAAGCTCTGGAACGATGTAATGGTAATTCGTGTTGAACCATTTCGTCATCTCAGAAGCAACCGCCGTATCGTTCCCGCGCGCGATGTCAAAATATGTACGTAGCGACACCTCGTTCGTAAAGTTCCCAAAACGCTTCGGAATCACACCAAACGCCACACTCAAATCAAGCACATGGTCGTACAATGTAAAATCATTGACCGGAATAAGCTCAATCCCTTTTTCTTTCTGCTTGTTTAAAGCAGCCAATCGAATCGCCTTTGTTTCAGAAAGAAGTGTATCTTCTGAAATTTTGTTATTCCAAAAATTTTCTAACGATTTTTTCCATTCGCGATTCTCTCCAAGACGTGGATACCCTAAATTTGAACTAAGTACTTTTACCATTTACCTCATCCTCTCTTTTTTATGACGCGAAAAAGCCTCCCTAGATAGAGAGGCTAAAATAATTCGAAAATAAACGAAAAATTAGTTCTCTCTTATCTTTCAAAGCAACATGCTTTGCAGGATTTAGCACCTTTTCAAAAAACTTGAAAGGTTGCCGGGTTTCATCGGGCCAGTCCCTCTACCACTCGTTATAAGAGTTTCATATTTAATTTACATATCAAATGTATTGAAATCATAATACCAAAAATAAATCTATGCTGTCAATCTTTTTTTTGAAAATAATAAAATTCCTCCCAAAATAAGAAGCAGAGCAATCGTAAAATAAAAGCTCCTCGGGCCGACCATAGTAATCAAAGCCCCCGTTACACTCGGCCCCAAAATACTCCCCACACTAAAACACATCCCCACCAAAATATTTCCAGCAGGAAGAAGATCAAGCGGCGTCAAATCCGTCATATATGAAAGCCCAAGTGAATAAAGCGATCCCACAAGTATCCCGAGCACAAAGAAAATCACAATAAAAAGCACACTACTCGAAACAAATGCTGTTAGGAAGAAAACGAGACCACCTAAAAACGTTAAAATCGGCAACACGCGCCCGCGCCCCATCCGATCACTAAAAATCCCAATTGGAACCTGAAACAAAATCGTCCCTACCGAGAAAGCAGAAATAATAAACGTAATCATATACGTTTCAATCCCAAATCTAAGCCCCACAATTGGGAAAGTCGCGTTTAAACCCGTCTCCAAAACACCATATAAAAAGGGTGGTATCATCGCTACCCAAGCAATTTTCATCACATCAGAAAAACGCTTCATACTATCGAAAAAAGAAATTTTGCGAATTTCCGTCCCTTCCGAAATAAATTCATTTTTCAGCGTCAAAATTAATCCCCACGCCAAGAGAACTAACACACCGGAAATATAAAATGGCAAATTAGGACTTACATCCATCAAATTCACAAGCTGCGGTCCAACCGCAAATCCAAGTGAAAAAAACAAGCCATAAATCGCCATATTCCTGCCACGTTTGCTCGGTTCCGTCGTAGCTCCAATCCAAGTTTGCGACGAAAAATGTAGCATATGATCCCCCACACCAATAACAAGACGCAGCAAAAACCAAAAATACAAATTAAACCACATCGGGAACAAAAATAGCGCCACCGCAACTAATCCCCCGCCAACCACAATAATCGGCTTAAATCCAAATTTATGTAGCGGCGCTTCAATAAATGGCGACACCAACAAAACGCCAATATAAATCCCCGTCGCATGAAATCCATTCACACCCGAACTAATCCCCATTCCTTCAAAAATAATCGCAATCAGCGGCAACAAAAGCCCTTGTGATAGCCCCGAAATTGCCACTATAACCGTCAAAATCCAAAACTTCCTCCTATTTCGCATCCAATCCAGCCCTCCAATTTCCAACCAAAATAAGAACAATGCAGAGGCATTGTTCTTATACTTATAATGATGACCCGTACGGGATTCGAACCCGTGTTACCGCCGTGAAAGGGCGGTGTCTTAACCGCTTGACCAACGGGCCTTACTGGCGGAGAAGGAGGGATTTGAACCCTCGCGCCGCGTTAACGACCTACACCCTTAGCAGGGGCGCCTCTTCAGCCACTTGAGTACTTCTCCAGTATAAAATATAAACTCCACAGGCAGGACTCGAACCTGCGACCGATCGGTTAACAGCCGATTGCTCTACCAACTGAGCTACTGTGGAATAAAATGGGCCTAAATGGACTCGAACCATCGACCTCACGCTTATCAGGCGTGCGCTCTAACCAGCTGAGCTATAGGCCCAAAAAAGCGGGTGAGGAGAATCGAACTCCCGACAACAGCTTGGAAGGCTGTGGTTTTACCACTAAACTACACCCGCATAATACACATAAAAGTGGCTTGGGACAGAATCGAACTGCCGACACCTTGAGCTTCAATCAAGTGCTCTACCAACTGAGCTACCAAGCCAAATGGCGGTCCCGACGGGATTTGAACCCGCGATCTCCTGCGTGACAGGCAGGCATGTTAACCCCTACACCACGGAACCACGATTGCGGGGACAGGATTTGAACCTGCGACCTTCGGGTTATGAGCCCGACGAGCTACCAGACTGCTCCACCCCGCGATAATAATATTAAATTGGCCCACTTAGTCACAAATAAAAAACGGAGGAAGAGGGATTCGAACCCCCGCGAGCTTTTACACCCCTGTCGGTTTTCAAGACCGATCCCTTCAGCCAGACTTGGGTATTCCTCCACGATATAATAATAAAAAGTGCTAAGTGGACCTTGCAGGACTCGAACCTGCGACCGGACGGTTATGAGCCGTCTGCTCTAACCAACTGAGCTAAAGGTCCAAATTTTAAAGATAGCGGCGGAGGGAATCGAACCCACGACCTCTCGGGTATGAACCGAACGCTCTAGCCAGCTGAGCTACGCCGCCACATTAATAAAGATTTAATTTAAAATTTGGTGGAGCCTAGCGGGATCGAACCGCTGACCTCCTGCGTGCAAAGCAGGCGCTCTCCCAGCTGAGCTAAGGCCCCAAATTATAGAATTTAATAATGGTCGGGAAGACAGGATTTGAACCTGCGACCCCTTGGTCCCAAACCAAGTGCTCTACCAAGCTGAGCTACTTCCCGTAAAATAAGCGCGCCCAGAAGGAGTCGAACCTCCAACCGCCTGATTCGTAGTCAGGTACTCTATCCAGTTGAGCTATGGGCGCAATATAGAAATGGTGCCGAGGACCGGAATCGAACCGGTACGGGTATCACTACCCGCAGGATTTTAAGTCCTGTGCGTCTGCCAGTTCCGCCACCCCGGCATAAAATAAACTCAGATTGGAGCGGAAGACGGGGTTCGAACCCGCGACCCCCACCTTGGCAAGGTGATGTTCTACCACTGAACTACTTCCGCATAAATATAAGTGCGGGTGAAGGGACTTGAACCCCCACGCCTCGCGGCGCCAGATCCTAAATCTGGTGCGTCTGCCAATTCCGCCACACCCGCAAAGAGTGAGCCGTGCAGGGTTCGAACCTGCGACCCTCTGATTAAAAGTCAGATGCTCTACCAACTGAGCTAACGGCTCTTTATACTAATGTATGTAAGACTGATTAAGAAAAAGATGGTGCCGGCTGCAAGAGTCGAACTCGCGACCTACTGATTACAAATCAGTTGCTCTACCAACTGAGCTAAGCCGGCATAAAATGGTGGAGGTTAACGGGATCGAACCGCTGACCCTCTGCTTGTAAGGCAGATGCTCTCCCAGCTGAGCTAAACCTCCAAAATCATTGCCCGGCAGCGACCTACTCTCACAGGGGGAAGCCCCCAACTACCATCGGCGCAGAGAAGCTTAACTACCGTGTTCGGGATGGGAACGGGTGTGACCTTCTCGCCATAACTACCAGACAATGAAA